>CAMDMI010000009.1 GCA_945902135.1 Spirosoma fluviale | reverse complement strand
ATGAATGACTTTTACTCCAAAGCTTTTCAGGACTCTTTGCTGTTTGGAGAAACGATTGGTAAAATTCAGAAGGAGACCATGAAGAAATTTCTCTCAACTCTTTCAAATGAACCACAATTAGATTCTGCATTTATCCATCAGTTTGCCATTCATGGAGATCCGGCAATTCGGATTTTTTCTGCCTCAAAACCTGACTATAAAACCAGCAATGCTGAAGTGTTTTTTGTTACGCCAAGTCCAACTGCCACATCTCCGAATCTGCGGCTGGCGGTGATTGCAAGCAATTTCGGACGGTATAACGGGGATTCACTTAAAATCAGAATCAATAGAAGGTTTGCCGATGGAAGTAGCAACGATTTTATTTATCTGGTAAAGCCGATTTCCTATCTGGATACTTTTTATTTCGACCTTCCTCAAGACCAGGGTTTTAATTATTCAGGATTGAATCGTTTCGAGGTCACACTGGATTTTCTTGGAGAGGTTCAGGAAATGAACGAAATGAACAATTCTGGTTTCTTTGAGTATTTTCTTCCTGCCTCTGGAATTTTGCCGCTTTTCCCCAAGGAATATTCCATTGTGCCCAGCCGGAATGTGAAAATGACAGTTCAGGCAACGGACTTCCTGGCTCCAGGCCGGCGGTATGTTTTTCAAATCGACACGAGCGCCAGGTTTAATAGTCCTTTGTTTGCCCAATCCCCTGAAATCCTTGCAGGAAACCTTTGCTCATGGAATTACCTCTTGCCGATCGACAGAGACAGCACTGTGTTTTTTTGGCGCGTCAAGTTCGCTGATAAAGTGAATCCTTCTGATACCACCTGGTTCAACATGAGTTTTGAATACATCAAAAACTCAGGACCGGGTTGGGCACAGTCCAATTTCTATCAATTCCGGAAATCATACGACATTGGTCTTCGGAAGAATTTTGTGACCAGAAGATGGGAGTTTCCGAGTGTAAGCACCGAGGTCAATATTTTAGTTTCAGGCGGCTCCAAGCAAGGTCCGAAACAGTATTCGCTCACCCTCGACGGAATTCAAGTTCTAAAAGGCGCCATCGGCTCTTCGGATTGTTATATTGGTTATCCGAGAATCTGTGCCATTACCCTGGATAAATGCAGCCTGAAACCCCGCTTTTGGAATTACTACAACGATCCAATAGCATATTATTATACGGGTTGCGGGCGGCTTCCTTTTTCCGTGAATGTCTTCGAAACGGTTTTTGGAAATACATTTCGGGTGTTTTTTCAGAACTACATCAACAATTTTGTTCAGGAGGGAGAATATGTAATTCTCATTCCGATGGATTCGGTGAACATGGATACCCTTCGGAAATATGTCAATCCTGTACTTGGCCAGATTGGGGTGGATGTGAATCAATTGGCTGGACTGGAAAATGGAAATCCATTCATCATTTTCGGTCAAAAATCGAGCTCTGCAATACCCGGTCAAGCGACTTTGATTTTACCCCAGAACAATGGCACACCAGCAAACCGTCAGATCCTTTCATACAACAAGTCTTTATCGGCTTCTTGTGGTTCGGGTTTGGTTTATTCTACCCGGATCGGTCCTGCAAGTGCTTGGCGAAAAATCTACAGGAAATTCTCATTCCCAGAAACTCCCCAGTCGGACAAAGCCTATCTGCAACTTCATGGCATAGACATCAATGGAAAAGACAGCCTTTTGGTGTCGCAGATCAATCAGTTTCCATACGATATTTCAAACATCAATCCGGCGGAGTTCCCCTATCTACAGCTCAGTGCGGTGCTGAAAGATACCAGTGCATTTACGCCTTCTACCATTCTTCGCTGGATGGTCAATTATGAGCCGGTGCCGGAAGGCATTCTCAATACAACGGTTATTCCTTCTTCTGAATACATTGTTTCAGAGAAAGAAGAGGGCGATTCACTCGGATTCAGGTTCGCTTTTACCAACATCTCCAACAAGCGTTTTCAGGATTCACTGAATGTTCGTTTCAGGTTGAATGGCCAGAATTATCTGGAGAAACAACTCGCAAAACTCGAGCCCGACAGCACAGTTTATTTTTCAATTCCCAAATTTTCAACGATTGGCAAAACGGGTACCAATAATATTCTGGCATTTGTAAATCCGCGGATTCAGCCGGAAGAATATTATGAAAACAATGCCATAAATATTCCATTCAAAGTAAAGGCCGACCGAATGCAGCCCATTCTTGATGTTACTTTTGACAAGGTAAAAATTATGAATGGCGACTATGTGTCGGCACAGCCAGAAATCGAGATTTTACTGAAGGACGAGAATAGATTTCTTTTGAAATCAGATACCAGGGGCATGACCATGATTCTGACAAAGCCCTGCCAATCGTGTCCTCCGGAATCGATTCCACTGGATTCTACCAATGCCCGGGTGAAAGTTTATCCAGCCGGTGCCGACAACCTATTCCGGATTGTGTACAAGCCAGAGAAACTGGCGGATGGACAATACCGCATTGCCGTTCAAGGTGCTGATGTAAAAGGAAATGCAGCTGGAAGTCAGCTTTTTCAGGTTGAATTTAATGTGTTGGATAAGAATACCATCACCAATTTCTTCCCATATCCGAATCCGTTTTCAACTTCATGCCAGTGGGTTTTTACACTCACCGGTGAGGAACCAGAGGATTTCAAGATTCAGATTATGACTGTTACCGGAAAGGTGGTTCGTGAGATTTTCAAATCTGAAATCGGCCCGATTCATGTTGGAAATAATGTGAGTTCTTACCGCTGGGATGCCACGGATTCGTTTGGAGATCGGCTGGCAAATGGCGTTTATCTGTATCGGGTTGTGATGAAAGGCGGGCAGGATTTTTCCATGCGGGAAACTGCCGGAGATTTTACTTTCAAAAAAGGATTCGGAAAATTGTATATCATCCGATAGGTTTAATCCTGGTGAAACGCTCGGGCAATTTTCCTTTTTTTATTCTGGCATTTATTGCCGGATTATTTCTGAGCCCAAATTCGCTTAGTGCGCAGTCGGGATACTTGCATGGGCTTGTGCTTGATGCCATTACTTCCAGACCGATACCATTTCCCATCGTGTCTGTTGTTGGTGATTCAGTTGAGTATCTAGGAGATATGGAAGGAAAATTCAGCTTGCCGAAAAAAAAGGGGAAGGCCGAATTTTTAATCAGAATAAGGGCATATCAATATTTGTTTACGGAAATTAAAGTAGCAAAGGCCGATTCTGTGAAGGCTGAATTGTATTATGCCCATTCGTTTACTTGGCAAAACATCAGCATCAGAAAGGACAGGGCTTTTATTAAAAGGATTCTAAAGTCCAGGTCTTTGATTGACCCGGAAAAGGAAAGGAATTATCGGTACAAGAGCTATAATAAATCCGTCGTAAGCACCGACAATATTTCGGCCCTCAAGATATATCTGGACAATTGGTTGCACCATTTCACTTCAGCGAGCCTGGGTCAATATTCTCTGGATCACCATATTTTTTTGATGGAATCAGCAAGCAGCCGGATTTTTTTTGATCCGGGCCATCAAAAAGAAACTGTTATTGCCACGCAGGCCTCCGGCTTAAATAAACCGCAGCCACTTTCCTGGGTCTCCGGATTTGAGGCCTTAAGTATTTTTGATCCTTTTCTTCGGATTGGACCCCGAAAATATGTGTCGCCGCTTGCAGGCCGAGCATTACGCAGATATGCTTTTTCGGTCATCGACAGCGTGATAACGGATGCTGGAAAGGTGTTTGTTGTGAGATTCAATCCTTTGTCGAATAGGAAAAAAAACCTGCTTCAGGGCCTGCTGTATATTGCAGAAAATCCGCTCGGCGTGTGTGCATTTCATGTGTGGCCATCTTATGACCGGGAGAGCAGTTTTAGCCTTGCACAGGAATGCAGAGTCCTTCCATCCGGACGCTGGTTTCCTTCGGTTATCCGTACATCATACCTGAGTGAAGAATTGGGGTCACTGCGAATTCCGGTTCGGGCCACAAGCAAAACATGGATCAATGATTTTCATTCGGGAAAATCCAGCTCTTTAAATTTCAACGAGGAAGTCTTTGATTTCAGAAAGCGTAATCTCCTAACCGATACAGGATTCCCGGCCAGTTTGCGGCCTCAGGAACTGAGCCAGCGCGACAAAAACACCTATCTGTTTTTCAATCAGGTGGGTTCCCTTGAAAGGATTGACCGCTTTCTAAGCTTTGGTCAAAAGCTTGTTTCCGGCAGATTTCCAGCAGGGAAAATAGATGTCGTATTCAGGGATGCCTTTCGCGTGAACGATCATGAAGGAATCCGCTTAGGACTTGGCTTGGAAACCAGTGATAAATTTTCAGAGAAGTCCAAGTTGGGTGGATATGCCGCTTATGGTTTGAAAGACAAGGTTTGGAAATATGGCCTCGCTTTTCGCTGGAACCGTACCGAAAGTCAATCATTTTCACTCGACTGGAAATCAGATATTTCTGAGCCAGGGATTTTTCTGCATGCATTCGATAGGAAGCAGTATCCCACGGAAAACTTGCGGAATATTCGAGTGTCCAGATTTGATGCGTATGAGTCGGTTGAAACAGGCTGGAATGTGCGGGCACTCAGGAATTTTCATTGCCGGCTTTCAATCGAGGCAGGCCGTAAAAACTATTTGTACAAGTATTCTTTTCTCCCGGAAAAGGACGCAATTGGATTCGGACTGTTGGAATCCAAAATGCAGTTTTGCTGGAGTCCGTTGGAGCGTTTTGCAAGACTTGAGAATCAAACATACAGCATAGGTTCAACAATGCCCGTTTTCTGGTTTCAATATGTTCGGGGTTTCGGGGGTGTTTTGCCTGGTTCTTTTTCTTATCAGCGCATTGAAGCACGGGGCCAGTGGAGCCGAAAAATTTTAGGAATTGGGGAGGTTGGGATTCGGGTTTCGGCCGGATTTCAGGATGGTTTGGTGCCTTATTCTCTCTTGTTTTCAGGCCGGGCATCATACCGGGAATTTTCAATTCTATCCTACAATAGTTTTGAAACCATGCGGTATAATGAGTTCTTTTTCAATCGTTTTGTGAATGTATTTTATTCCCACAAGTTCGGGAAAATGCAAATTTCAACACTTCCTTTTCTTCCGTATTTCACATTTGTGCACAATATGGGCTGGGCCATTCTGGATAAACCAGAGCTTCATCAGGGAATTAAGGTCCAGGATATGCGCAAAGGTTTTTTTGAATCAGGACTTATCCTGAACGACTTATTTGTTGTGCCTTTAAGCGGACTCGACCTTGGGGTAGGAGCAGGGGCTTTTTTGCGTTACGGGCCGAATAGATTGCCTTCAAACTTTGACAATCTATCCATTAAGTTCTCAGCCACTCTGGGCTTTTAATTTAATTCAAGATTCTACCATGGGAATGCCCCGAAGGTAAATCGGCGGAACCGGCTCCAACTCTTGGGGAAGAACAGGCAGTCTGAATCGTAAATAATGAATGCTGAATCCCTTGGCTGTGAACTTATTTTCAAAATAAGTTTTTATGCCATAATGCTGGTGTCTCCACTCGCTTTGGTAAAGGTCATTGGTTTGCACCAAAATTTCTCCACCGAACTCCAAAACTGAGTTTATGGTGAATTCCATCAATTCTTTGTTGTCGGTTTTTAGGTGCAGAAAACCATCTTCTTTCAGGATGTGTTGATACAGTCGAAGGAAGCGGGCGTAGGTAAGTCTTCGCTTTTCATCCCGTTCTTTTGGTCTGGGATCGGGAAAGGTTATCCATATTTCTGAAACTTCCCGCCAGCCAAAAAAGGTGCGCAGGTTTTCTATTTTTCCTCTGAGGAATCCTGCGTTTTTAAGGCCTTCGTCTTCTGAGTCCTTAGCACCCACATAAATTCTTGCGCCTTTGATGTCCATACCCACGAAGTTGGAATCTGGGAATTGCTTCGCAAGTCCATGGCTGTATTCGCCTTTGCCACAAGCAATTTCTAGTACAATCGGGTTTGGGTTTTCGAAGAATTCACTGTTCCAGGTTCCGGCTCTGCTGAGGTAGCCCGGTTTTCCCAGTTCAATGATGTTGTCCATTTTTTTGCTTTCGCTAAAGCGGAAGCTCTTTTGTCTCGACATCAGCTTTTTTCTGTTCCTTCTAAAATTTAGTTTACCACAAACTTCCGGCTGAGTTGACCAGCGGTGGTGTTGATTTTCAGCACATAAATTCCGGGCTTCATTTTTCCAGCCTGAATTCGGATTTCACTTTGGTTGCTGATTTTATGCTTTCCGTTTGTGAGCATTTTGCCTTTTGAATCCATAATCTGGTAATCAATCTGACCAATTGAAGTAGCCTGCAACAAGCTTAATGTGATTTCTGCTCCTTCACTTGGGTTGGGGAAAAGTCGGATTTCGAAAGGAAATGAAAGAACTGGATTTCCACCAGCCAAAATATGTGCGCGGATGAATCCCGGAATTCCCCAGCCAATCTGATTGTTTGGGGAATCCCGGTTTGAGCCACTGTTTTTCAATAAGGACATAACCTGATTTGCCGGCAGATTGGGATGGGCTTGCCAAAATCCAGCAACAAGGCCGGCCATTATGGGCGCGGAAAAAGATGTTCCCGAATTTGTGGTGATGCCGGTATTTCCGAAAACATCGGCTGTCACAGCGCCAGATCCTCTGGCAACCAGGTCCGGCTTAATCCTTCCATCTGCCGTTGGGCCTTTTCCACTGAAGTCCACATATTGCCCTTCCGGACCAACTGCTCCGACTGAGAGAATGTTGCTTGCATCAGAAGGAACAGAAATCCAGCCGCCCCATGCTGCATTATTGCCTTCATTGCCAGCACTATTCACCACCACAATTCCTTTAGAAGAAGCCATTGAAGCTGCTTTGGAAGCAAGTGTGGCCCCATTTAGGTTGTTGTAGGTATAGTCGAGACTTGGGGTGTCAAAAGTAGTATAACCAAGGGACGAATTTACCACATCGGCGCCTACGCTATCCGCAAGTTCGAGTCCGGCAACCCAATATGCACATTCAATTTCATTTTCAGTGGCGGCATCTTCGGTTCTGATGAGATAGAAATCTGCGGCATAAGCTCCACCAATAATACTGCCCGGCAGATAAGCGGCAATGTTGCTCAACACGGCACCGCCATGCCAATGGTCTTGGTAAACATCCCCGTCCCTGGCAACAAGATCGCGTGTTCCCAGAATTTTCTGTCCTTGAAAAAGATGGGCAAAAGCGGTGTGGTTGTTCACATTCAAAAATCCAGCATCCATAACTGCAATGAGTTTGCCTTCGCCGTGGTATCCCCAGGCGTGCATGGAATCAAGTTCAAGCTGGTTGTTTTGGGGGAGTGAAGCTCCATAATCCAGTGTCTGGATTCCGGATTTTGGTTTTTTCTCTACAATTCCCAGGGAAAGCTTGGTGTTCAGTGGTTTTGCTCCTTCCACAAAAGGAAGATTTGAAATCGCCTGAAACTGGCTGTCATTGCAATCCACAATTGCCCCGTTCAGCCAGCGCAGTTGGTTTAGCACCGTGGCACCTGTATTTCTTATCCCGCTCAAAAAGGCAGGTACTACAGGAAGGTCTGTGCTGTCGATGGCAATGTTCTGGTTTAGCCTCCTTTGGATTGAGCGCAGACTTAAAAAAGCCTGCGGCGTAGAAATATTGAAAGTATTTCCACTGAGCTTTTGGTTGAAGTACACCAGATATTTTTTGTTCTGTGCGCTTAGATTTCCGCTCAGGTAAAAATATACAGCCATGATGGCCAATATGTTAAGGTTTTTTTTCAAAATGAAGCAGCTTAAAAGTTCTTTCTTTTCCGGACTCAATCAATGGAATTCTTCCGCAAGGGTCTGGTCCTTCCTGGGAATAAATGATGCTGGTTTTTTGTATAAAGGCTGGCCCGATTCCTTTCAGGTAAGTCTCCCGGAAATCAGATTTTGTCAGGCAGTTTGAATCGGATTTCTGAATAATATCAACAGCTTGATAAAAATTGTTGCCAAAGGAAAATGATTCATTTAGATTTTTGGCTGTAAACCATGCAATTGCAAGACTGTCTTGCAGCGTGTTGTATTGGTTTCCATCCCAGCGACTTCCATCAGAAAGCGGGAATTTGAGTTTGATGATGGGTCTGTTATTTTCGGTCTTCAGGATTTTATCCTTGCCACGCTGAATGCTCCAAACAGAATCAATTGTCCAAGGGCCGGTACTATCCGGACTCCTGTATAATTCAATTCTGAAGAATGGATTGCCTTCCTGCAATCCAATTGAATCTGAAATAAGCTCTTTTAGAAAATACTTTCCTCTCAATGTATCCACCACTGTGGTATTTAGAGATGGAGAAAATCTAGAAGAATATTGAATTGTATCCACCTGATAAACCCAGGTATTTCCAACTGAAACAGGATAAAATTCAAGTCCGCTTTCAATGGTGGAAGGCGCTACTTCTTTGCTGCTGCAGGATTGCAAAATAATTCCAGCTAAAGCCAAAATCATGGCCAGTACTGGGATTTTGCTGAATTTGGCGCTCATTTTGCAAAGATATAATTTCCACCGTTGTATGATTCATTGATGAAATTTTTCTATGCAATTGATTGAATAAAAATCCCGAATTTTAGGATTCAAAATGAAATACTGGAATTCATCATTCTTGCGCTTATTGCTTACAGCAACCTTGTCCTTTGTTGTTATGGGCTGTAAAAAGGAAAAAACAGATTCGCCTGTTTCTACCGTAGATGTGGTATTAAAAATCAGGCATCTGGCTGCCGGGCAAAAGCTCGGAGAGGGTGTTTCCTTCCTGGATTCTTCGGGACAGCAGATTTCAATTTCCCGCTTTCAATACTATTTGTCCAACATCCGACTCAATCGGTCAAGTTCTGAAACTGGATTCAGGGAAACCGGTAGTTATCATTTGGTGAAAGCCTTTTCCAATCCGGATGGATTTCAGATTCTCTTGAGAGGTGTCTCCAAAGGAATATACAATGAACTTGTGTTTGGCATAGGTGTAGACAGTGCCGCCAATCGGGGAAGTTCATCAAATTTAGGCGACCTCGGCCAGGGGAATGGCATGTTCTGGTCCTGGTCTGATGAGTATAAATTTTTAGTGATGGAAGGAAATTACCAGGCTTCGGGCAATCAGGGCAATTTTCTATTTCACATTGCAGGAAACCCTTGCTACAAGGAAATCAGAATTCCTTTGGTTCAATCTGCTGAGGTTGGAAGTAATTCTATTACTCTGGAATCGAACAGAACCATTCTTCTGGATGCCGAGATTTTGGATCTTTTCGGACGACCCAATCCCATTGATTTGAAGCTTACAAATGATGTTTCATCCATTGCAGCCGGGGCCGGAAAAATTGCGGACAATTACGCAGCCGGGTTTTACAAACTATCAGGTTTTGAGTAGTTGGAGTTCTTCGCTCAGGAAGCCAAGACCATTTGATTCGCCAATTCTATAAATTCTTTGGCTTGCCTCTGTGCAGAATATTGGGCACTGGCAGCTTGGGAAATTTCATCTTTAGAGGAAGAGACACTAAGCGCCGATTTTATCGCAATCGTGAGGGCTTCCGGACTTATTTCTGGTGCCAGGCTTCCATTCAGAGAATTCACCATTTCAGGCATTCCGCCGATTTGAAATCCAGCAACAGGAATGCCGCACATTAGTGCCTCGGCTACTACATTCGGAAGATTGTCTTCTGTTGCCGGATGAACAAACACACTTGCCGAATTAAAAATAATGGCCATTAGCCGATGGTCGTTAATGCTGCCAAGATGCATATGTTCAATCCCGGTGATTGTAATGCCAGATTCGGATTTTCCAACCGTGCATAACATCCAGTCTTCTGGGAGTCCGCCAGCTTCAAGCGCTTTTTTCAACACATGGAAACCCTTTCGCTCGTCATCCAGACTTTGGGTAACGGTAAGCAGAACGGTTTTGTCTTTCGGTATGCCAAGAACTTCGCGGCACACATCTATTGGCACCGGAAGAAATATTTGTTTGTCGAGGCTATTAAAAATCCTTTTCCCCTCCAATCTTGACAGAAGGCTGCTTTTGGCTGCTTTGTCAACCATCCATTGCGACGGAGCAACAATTTTCAAGTTGGGAGGAAATTGCTGGAAGGCATGCAATTTGGCTTTCAGTGAATGGTAAGCAATTTCCGGCATGCTGCTGTTTGCGAGAATTGGACAATTGCTACAATCCGTTTCAAATCCCCGGCAGGTTTCGGAGTAATGGCATCCACCAGTAAACAATTGTTCATCGTGGAGGGTCCAGATCATTGGCTTGTTGCCTGCATGTGTAACCAGGTTTTCCGCGCTTATCCACTCATTCACCCAATGGATATTGACCAGATCTGCCCATTGCCAATGGGGAGAATTGTGGATTTCGTAGGAAGCAACTGGAATGCTGTACTTTCCTGAAAGGCTTTGATTTTCCGGTATTCGTAGAGAGTTTCTCAACTTGTGCTCAGCTCTTTGCCGGAGTTTTAGTTTAAATTTTTCCCGAAGGCCACCACCTACATGATATTGATAATGCTCCGGGATGTCATTTTTGGATTTGTGCAGTGTGAGCAAACGCGATTGAACGCCTGCCTTGAGTAAAGCTTCATGCAATCTGATGGCCGCAATTGAAGCGCCGCCTACATCGTAGGCACTCAAAATCAGTATTTTCAGGCCTGAGGCTTCCAATTTCTAGGCTTGGCTATTTGCACTGACTGTCACCGAAAACTCTTTGTTGTAATCCGCTTTTTTTGCTTTGGAAAATCCAATCATCATCAACCAAAAATTGATTGCTGCACAAATTATCATTCCAAGGCTCTCGCGGGCTTCTTCAATAAAAGGTAGATTCATGCCCAAACTTGCAGATTGCTGTTCTGTTCCCAGCCATTCGAATATTCCTACATGTGGAAAGGAATGAATTGCAGAAATGGCATAATAACAAACCAGCATCATGAGAAGCATTGGGTTGTAATAATTTCGGGCACTGCATGCAGCTGTATAGGCCGAGAATGCATAAGCAATTGTCCATATTGGCCAATCAGGGTCGTTCAATTGGACGACCGCAAATGCCAGAAAAAGGACGCTGAGAAGGATAGAAACTATTTTCACTTAATTGGTGCCGGATGGTCCGGAATGCGGATGCTAAATAAAGGCTTTTCCGGATTAAAAATCAGATGCTTTATCCAGCTTACTTTTTAACCAATTTGGATTTCAATCTTGAAAGTGCTTCGGAGTAGCTTTCAACACCTGGTTCCTGACGGTTGGCCTTCTCATAATATTTAATTGCATCAAGGAAGTAATGCTTTTCCTCGCAAATCATGCCGTTTACCATATTGTCAGCAGCAGAATTGTCCGTCTGAAGACCAAGATCTGCATGAGTAGCTAGATTCATGATATACTCTTTTACAGACTTAGATCCGGTGCCGGGGCTTGTTACCACAAGCTTGTAGGATTCATCTCCCTGGGTAGGCAATTTGCTGAAATCAATCTCAATAAACGCGGAATCTGATTTTCGTTGCATTACGATTTCATCAAACCGATCAGCAAGACTTACCTCATATCCTTTCGACCCTGCGATGGGAGTCCAGCTAATAAAATATGGAGCTGGCATTATCTGGTTGCTGCTGAAAAGGTTTACATAAATGGAAGCTGCATTCCCGGTGTTTGGCTTGGAACTTCCTCTTTGAACCGATCCTGGTACATCCATGTATTTACGCACATTGGTTTCCATGTCTTTTTCCTCTGTTTTGGAAAGTTGGCCGAGTACATACTCAAGGTATTTATCGGAAACCTTGGTTTTGGAATTTCCAGTGATGCTTTTGGCTAAATTTGCTGCAGGAAAAGAACCTGGAGTTTTTAATTCAAGAATCTTGCCATTTGCATGCATCAATCCGCAATAGCCGCTTTCAATGATCAAAACCTGACCAGTTTCCAGTTTGGTTCCTGGGCGGAGGTTGCTGACCTGGCCATTGACTTGTAATTTCACATTGCCGGAAACTCCTAAAACTTTGAAAAGAAATGCATTGGAAATTCCCGAATTGAATAGGGTGATGAACGCTGAAACCACCAAGGTTTTCGACCAGCTGAATTGTTTGATTCTCATATGCTATGGGTTTTTTTTGGGTTTCACGAAGGTAAAGAATAATAGTTTCGGTCTTGTGAAAGATTATTTAGATAATTTTTTGAACTGGGTTCAGAAGAAAAAAATCCAGGTGCCTTCTTAAAATTCCCTGGTAGCCAAAAGCACTGAAACACAGCCAACAGCATCAGGATTTGCACTTTGTTTATAAACAAACTCTACGAAATACTTTTCGGTCCGGATTGGCGTGAATGCGAAATAGTCAATGCTTGGGTCAGCTTCGTTTGTGAAAATCAGTTTCTTATTGATGGTTTGAACTTTCACAAAAACTTTTCCATCAAATCCTTCATTAGAGAAATAAATCCGGTATTTCTGTTTGCCAATAATCGACATTGGAATTATGCCCTCGCCATTCTCCCCGCAAAGAATTGCTTTGGAGGCACAACCTTCAATTACATAAGGTTCCTGCACGACTTTTTTGTAACGATCTAAAATGAACTTGGTCTTTTGGCAATTTTCAATCCGTTTTTTCGGTGACAGATTTTGTCCGGTAATCAAAAAAGCCGGGGCAAGAAAAATGCTGAGGGCGAGTATTTTTGAACGGAAGCTTTTTGAAATGATCATTATTATGTTTTTCAGGATGCTGCTTGTGTTGAATTTAGTATGGCCTTGAACTCAGAATTACGGCAATACAGCCTCTTGAGTCATCATTGGCACTGCTCGGTGTGGTAAACTCCACAAAGTACTTGTCGGTTTTTTTCGGGGTAAATTCGGCCATCATATTGCCAGGATCTTTTTCGTTTGTCCATAAAACCTGGTGGTTCAGTGTGATAATTTTAATGATGACCGGACCTTCATAACCTTCCGAATAAAAGTGGAATCGGTATTTAACTTTCGAAAAAACGGAAACTGAAATATTGGTTGTTTTTCCTGCACCAAGAATCCCAGCAGAAATGCCTTCAAAATCATAAGGTTTGATGATTTCGGCATATTCCGTTTTTAAGGTTTTTAATGATTTACACTGGGCAAAAGTTTGCGAAGTGGAAATTGCTAAAAACGATAGGAAAAGGGCAATCTGAATAAGCCTCATCGATTTCAAATTTTACTTTTTGAAATTCTGTTGCGAATCACATCCAGCTTTGCAATCAGGTTCTTAATTTTTGTGTCATCCATTTGAATAACCATCGGCTCCTGATCGGTTTCTTCTTTCACTATGCCTGCTTTTATTGCTGTTCTGACATCCTGTAGCTCGCTAATTAGCTGCGCATTGGCGGCAGAGGTTCCCTTGGTTTCGTTTAGCAATTGAATAAGTGGATCAAGTGATACAAGCTGGTCGCCGATCAACTGAACAATGCCTTTGTTTTTAGTGGATAGGGCATAGGTTGAAGCAAGGTGAACGGATTCAGTCCATCCGCCAGCAAATGTCAATAGGGTGAGATCCAGTTTGTTGTTGTCCTTAAGAAAAGCATCAGTCTCAGCAAAAAGGTCTCTGATGATGAATTCAAGTGAATCTTGGTTGTTCAGATTGGATTCAAATTTCTTGATATAATTATTGGTTTCATAAATGCCTTCCAAGCCTAAATCTTTGGCAAGGTCTTTGGAAATTTTGAGGCAAGCCATCGCGGTTTGGGTTTGGTTGTTCATGGCGGAGTAAACCATGTCGACTCCATAAAACCCCATTGCCAAAGCCTTTTCTTCCTTTTCCACCAGTTGGCTGCTTGCTTCAACCGAGATCAGCTCAGCGGCCTGATATGGCAGACCTGCATTTTTAAAAAGTCTGGCTACCTTAATCTGCGAAGGGAAAATATGCACAAATTGATGGATTTGCTCTTTAATGGTGTCCTGCTTCAGAATTGAGTCGATTTTTTGAATTTCACCATTGGTGTTGTCTCCTTTATTTCCACAGGAATAAACCAAGGTACCGGTGATTACAGGAATGAGAATTGAACGAATTAGTTTTTTCATTTGTTGCTTTTTATTTTCAGACTAAGGCCTAAAAGCTTCTTGAGTATGTTGAAATACAGGGTCAAAAATAATGCAAATACCATTATCCAAATAACACAAATGTTGAAATAAAATGTGTCGAAGATTATTCCGGCAAAATGTTTCTCTGGAGCAAAGAAGTGGGTTCTGTAATCAAGCCAGCTGGAATTGATGATGTCTGAATTGAAAACTGGATCACTTTGCCTCACCAGCTGGCCTTCTGAATGGATGATTTTGTCTTCCCAGCGGCCTTCGCTGCGAAGCAGTTCTTCCAGCGTTTTGTTTTGATGTTGCTTTTTGAGCGTGATTAAACCCTCTTTGCCATATCTGCCCAATAATTGGTGGTTGATTTCCTCGTTTTTATTTTCGTAGAACTTCTGGATTTTATGAAAATCATTTTCAATTAATTCCAGGTAGTTTTCGAGTTCATTGGTCGTATTCGAATTCAGGTTTTTGGCATACAATTTTGTTTCGTCAAACTTGCGGATTCTGTTGTGCCGGTTTTCTTTGGTGATTTCATGGAGAAGAGTTTGAAAAGCCGGTGTAGATGCCACCCATTGCTTTCCTTTTCCAGCTTCCTCTTTCTGCATAGATTGGTGCAAATTCTCAATCAGATTATCCATTTCGGGAATCCAGTACAACAATTTATAGTTGGCGTTCGAGCGTTCTTTTTCGTAGTGGAAGAAGTTCTTGTTATAGGCATTTTCTCTGAATTGAATTAAACATGCTGCCTCAAAAGCCCATCGACTTGCCATCAAATCCCCAACAAAAGGAACCTTCCCATGCTTTGCCACCAAAGGATTCATTTTGTCGAAATTTACGATGATGCCCCCCAGAATTAATTGGGGAATCAGTAGAATCGGGATTAAAATATAAATGGTGTTTATTCTGGAAAGTGTTGCTGAAATATTGAGCGCCAGTAGATTAGCAAAGCATGCGCAAGAAAAAAGGACTAGAAAAAAGGACCAGGCCATTTCCATATTGTCTACAATCAAACATGCCGGAATTACAAAAAGCAGGGTTTGGAAAAATGAAATGATAAATTGAATGAAGACTTTTGAAATGAGGTATCCAAACCTTGAAAGCATCAGGAATTCTTCTCTTTTGAGAATCTTCAAGTCCCGGAAAATCTCTTCGGCAGAAAGCGACATGCCCATAAACAATGATACAATTATGCCGATGAAAATGAAGCTCGGCACATTTACATTTTCTCCAAAATAATAATGGGCCGGACCATCGCCGCTTATCGGATAAAATCGAACAATAAAGGCCAGAATCATCGCCAGAATGATTGGCTCCAGCATTGTGATGGCTACATATTGGCGGTTTGCAATTTTACTTAGCCAATCCCGGCGGAAAAAAACTTTACACTGAAGCAAAAGGCTTGGTCGCGGAGCCGGCTTCAGTGCGGGAAAATCGGCCGGTGGTTTCTCCGTTTTAATTTGCTTGGACCTGAATCTGGCGAACCATTCTTCCGGACTTGTTTTTCGGTTTGCCTGCGGCATTCCAAATTCGTCAATTACCCGGCTTTCTAAAATATTGAAAATGATTTCGGGGTTGATGTCGCCGCACACCGGACAGGCAGTAATATGGCTTCTGACATGGTTTATGCTGCTTTTAAAATAAGCAACAGCCTCCACCGGATTGCCACAATAGACTGCAAATCCACCAGAATCCATTAGGATAAGCTGGTCAAATTGCTTGTAAATGTCTGAACTAGGCTGGTGGATGACAGTGAAAATAATTGTCCCTTGAAAGCATAGATCCCGTAAAAGCGACATGATGTTGTCGGAATCTCTGGAGGAAAGTCCGGATGTAGGCTCATCCATGAACATCACTGCTGGTTTGCGGATCAGTTCGAGGCCAATGTTGAGTCTTTTCCTCTGGCCTCCGGAAATGGTTTTGCTCAAACTATTTCCTACTTTCAATTTTCGCACATGGTGGAGTCCAAGGTCTTTCAGCAAAGAATCAACCCTAGTTACAATCTCATTTTTACTTAGCTCGGGTAAACTCAGCCTTGCCGAAAAAAACAAATTTTCAAAAACCGTGAGGTCCTCAACCAGCAGATCGTCCTGCGGTACATATCCAAAATAGGGTTTTATCAGCTCGCTTTGCGCATACACATCGATTCCGTTGAAATGTACGCTTCCAGATTCGGGTCTGAAATTGCCATTAATCACATTCATTACAGTTGATTTACCCGAACCACTTGGGCCCATAATGGCAATCAAATCACCGGATTCTGCAAAAAAACTGAAGTCATGAATGCCTTGCTTGCCATCTGGGTGGTGGTAATTGATGTTTTCACAAGAAATAAAATTGCGGGTTTCGCTTTCCATTTGATGTGTAACCGACCATAGGCTGGAAAAGTGAAGTTGTTTTTCTCCGTTTTCACTCATCAATACCCATCCTGGTCTCAGGAAAAAAATTACCCCAACTTTTACTTCTTCACTGTTCAGCGTCAATGGTTCATCCGAGCCAAGAACTTTCAGGATAAAAAAGCCGAGGTCTTTCAGAAATGTGAAAGCAATTTCAGAATTGGAGTGAAAGTTTATTTCCCTTTCTCTTCCAGACAAACTGGCCTTACCATTGTCGATGCGGCCAATTTGCGGCATTTCCAGAAGGCTGTTCCTTGGGCTGAAAACAAAATTTGAGGTAATGCTGGTAAAGTTTTCATTGAGGTGAAAAATCTTAGAAACAATTTTTAGATAATCACCTTCCTTTTCGGAGAACTCGTTGTCGGCCTTGACAAGTTCACACAAGCGCACATAGATTAGAAATCTTTCCTGAAGCGTAAGTCCAGCAGCGGCATTTGCAGTAACAGTTTCAAGTTCTTCTTTTGTTCCTTCGATTGTATCCAAGAACGAGTGAAAATAGTTCTCGAAGAACTTTATTTTTACATCGTCAAAATTGGCTTTCAGGAAGCGGTGAAAAACCTGTGTTTCCTCTTCTTTCAGGCCATCGGCTTTTGCCATAATGGCAAAAATCTTTGTTATGGATTCAAATACATATTGGGTCATTGTTCTAGTTACGGAATTTTTGCAAAACCAGAAAACAAAAACCTTTTCGGCTTAATTTCGATTGTTAGTTTTGTAACCCGTCCTCTGGCCGCAATAAAGTAAAAATTGGAAAATTCTCATCACAAGGTTGTGGTTTTTTCTGCCCCATCCGGCTCAGGAAAAACAACCATCGTTCGCCACCTGCTTCAAAAGTTTCCGCAACTGGGCTTTTCTATTTCAGCCTGTACTCGCGATAAGCGTGGTAGGAGTGAAGAAAATGGCAAGGATTACTATTTTCTCACGCCAGAAGATTTCAGAACCAGAATCGATAACAACGAATTTGTTGAATGGGAAGAAGTGTACGAAGGTGCATTTTATGGCACGCTGAAATCTGAAGTGGAGCGAATCTGGTATTCGGGCCGTTCGGTAATTTTTGATGTTGATGTAAAAGGAGGAATCAGTCTGAAAGATTTCTACCAGGAAAAAGCCTTGACTGTTTTCGTGAAAGTGCCTTCGATTGAATCTTTGCGGGAGCGACTAAAGGGCCGCGGAACAGAAACCGAAGACAGCCTTTCAAGACGCCTTTTCAAGGTTAATTTTGAAATGGGATTTCAGGACCACTTTGATGTGGTTCTATTGAATGACAACCTCGAAGATACGCTGAATGAGGCGGAGAAGATTGTGTCAGATTTTCTTGGCTTGAGGCAGTAGGGCTTCAAATGCCTGGACTTGTGTGCCGGCTATTTTTTCCCACACCAATGATACTTCCACCATATTCAGGCCTTTCTGCCGCATAAAATTAAGTTCTTTCTGTTCGAATCCTATGGCTTTTTCCAATGCTTCCTGAATAGAAGAAATGCTTGTGCCAGTATTGATGGCAGCACCCTCGCTCAATATTTCTGGGAAATTGCAGCCTTCTGAAATCAAGGGCAGAAGTCCTGCGCCAATCGCCTCCACCACCGAAGTGGGAAAGCCCTCAGAAAGCGAGGGCAAAACATAAAAATGGGCATATCCCATTAATTCCTCTTTCGCTTTCCCAAAAACCGGTCCGAGAAAGCGGATGTTTTTTTCAGGGTTTTGGGCGATGATGGATTCAAGTGCATCTTTTTCTCCGTCATCTGTTCCGGCAATTTCGAGTCTGGCCCCTGATCTTTGGATTATTTCGGAGGCGCACCATGCCGAAACCAGTGGAATAATTCCTTTTTTATGGTGAAGTCGCGCCAAAAACAAGAATACTGGCGGCCCCTCATTTTTATGCGATTGTTTTAGTTCGCTTTGGTAAATCCCATTCGGAATGTGAACCACACCTTGAAAATGTTTCTCCAGATTTTCTTTCTCTGGTTTTCCAACTGCCCTGATGAGGTTGGCTTTTCGTGCAAGTCTCCTTTCGATGAGATAAAAATACGGCAGCTTTTTCCAGCGTTTCTGCTCCATGCTCCAGGGTTCAAGCATTCCGTGTGGTGTATACACCCAGGTAAACCCAAGGTGTCTGGCAATCGCGGCCCATTTTGTGGCAAAGCGCCAGCAGCCATGACTTGCAACAATGGTTTCTTCCGGATTGAAGTCTTTGAAAAAAGTAATTGCTGCCTCCTTAGAAACAGATTCCAGCTGAATGATTTTAACTGCTGAGAAAAGATCTTGCTGAAAAGAATTGTCTATCGTTGGAGTAACGAGATAGGATTCTATTCCATATTCGCTGGAAAGGGCAGAAGAGGTTGCAACGGCGGCATGCCAGATGCCAAAATTAACAGGTGAAACCCCGTCCACAAGGTTGATTATTTTTCGAATCCGGCTCATGCCAGAGGGGGAAACTCAGCAGGCTTTGCTTCCGCCATTATTTCATAAACAACTTCGAAAATCTGGTCGCTTCCCGGTTTGGAAAAATAATCTCCATCGGAAGAATACGCCGGCCTGTGTGCCTGGGCGGTAATGGTTGCAGGCTTGCTGTCGAGGAAGCGATAAGCGCCTTGTCTTTCCAACACATCCTGAAGCAAGAAAGCACTCGCTCCACCCGGAACATCTTCATCAGCAATCAACAAACGATTTGTTTTTTGCAGGCTTTTTGCTGTTTCTGATTCGAGATCAAATGGCAGGAGGCACTGGGCATCAATCACTTCTGCTTCAATGCCTGCTTCTGAAAGGATGCCAGCAGCTTCCATGCAAATGCGGGTCATAGAGCCATAAGTCAGGATGGTGATGTCTTTTCCTTCCCTGATAATTTCAACTTTTCCCGGTGCCAGACTGATGTTTTCAAGGTTGTCAGGCATGGCTTCTTTCAGCCTGTAGCCATTTAGGCACTCGATGATCAATCCGGGTTCATCTGATTGAAGCAAAGTGTTGTAGCAGGCGGCTGCCTTTGTCATGTTTCTTGGCGTGAACACATACATGCCACGAAGCGCGTGCAGAATTACGCCCATTGGCGAACCGGCATGCCAAACGCCTTCAAGTCTGTGGCCTCTGGTTCGAACAATGAGTGGGGCTTTTTGTCCACCTTTTGTCCGGTATTGCAAAGTGGAAAGGTCGTCGCTTAAAATCTGGATGGCATAAAGCAGGTAATCCAGATATTGAATTTCAATGATGGGCCTTAAACCCCGCATGGCTGCACCAATTCCCTGACCTGCAATTGTGCATTCCCGGATTCCGGTATCGCTGATCCGAATTTCTCCGTACTTCTCCTGAAGTCCGGCAAAACCCTGGTTTACATCGCCAATTTTACCTACATCTTCCCCGATGGCAAAGACCAGCGGATTTGATTGGAAAGTCTTGTCAAAATAGGCTTGAAGAATTTCTCTGCCATCCATCAAAGCGGCATTCTCCGAATAAACTGGATTGACATCCGAAACACGCATGGCGGATTGTTCCGACTGACTATATAGGTGGGAACTGTAACGGGAAAATCCGGATTCCATCAAGTCCTTTCTGAAATTCAAAAACCAGCTACGAAGGTTTGATGGACCTGTCCGGAGAATCCGGATTGCATGGTTTACTGATTTCATCACATCACTCCGTACAGGGAATGGTTCTTCTTTGAATTTCTCCAGTATTTTGGTGAATTCTTCAGTCTTGAAATTCTCTTGAATGGCCATTTCGATGCCTTCTTTCAGGCGGTCGAAATCGGCTTTCATATCGCCCATAAATGCTTTCCAGGCATTGTTGCGCGCATTTTTTGAAGCATCTGTCGAAACCTCTTCGATTGCGACAATTTCTGATTCGCTGGCAATTCCGTTTTCCAGAATCCAGCTCCTCATCCTGACAAGGCAATCAAAGTTTTTTTCCCATTCGAGTCTTTCCTTTGATTTGTATCTTTCATGGGACCCCGAGGTGCTGTGTCCCTGTGGCTGTGTAAGTTCTTTTACATGGACCAGAACCGGCTTGTGCTGGTTTCTGCAAATTTCTGTTGCCTGGCGATAAGTTTCATGCAATGCGGCATAATCCCAACCATTGACAGTGAGAATTTCAAATCCGGTTTTCCCTTCAGCGGCGAAACCAGCAAGTACTTCTGAAATGCTGCCTTTTGTGGTGTGGTATTCTTTTGGAACAGAAATGCCATAATCATCATCCCAAACGGAAATCAGCATTGGCACCTGAAGCACACCGGCGGCATTGATGGCTTCGTAAAACATTCCTTCAGAAGTAGAAGCATTGCCAATGGTTCCGAAAGCTATTTCACGGCCTTTTTTTGAGAATTGGGTGTACTTATGAAGGGCTTTATTTTCCTTAAATAGTTTTGATGCAAAGGCCATTCCGAGAAGTCTTGGCATTTGTGAGGCCGTTGGTGAAATATCGGAACTCGAATTTTTCATTCCTGTGAGGTCCTTCCACTCGCCCTTTTCGTCAAGAAAACGGGTGCCGAAATGGCAACTCATTTGCCGGCCTGCGGAGCTAGGTTCTGCATCAACACTTGCATGGGCATACAATTGTGCAAAAAACTCTTGGGTACTCAACGCGCCAATTGCCATCATGAAAGTCTGGTCGCGGTAATAACCAGAACGGAAATCGCCGTTTTCGAAATAGCGGGCTAAAACGGCTTGTGGTAATTCCTTGCCATCTCCAAAAATTCCAAACTTTGCCTTTCCTGAAAAGACTTCTTTTCTCCCGATTAAACTAGCCTGTCTACTTTCGTAGCAGAGTGCATAATCCTTCAGGACATCTTCCTTTTTAAATGCTTTGTCAGCAGATTTGGAATTGGTTTTTTTTGCTTTTCCGGTGGAAGTCATTGTCTCCAATGTCGTAATGAGGCTTGGTTGGTGTTGCCGCAAATGTAGTGTTTTTGAGGCTAATATGAAGCGCAAATCAAGCCTTTTCAGAGGCTGCCAAATGGCCCAGATTTTTTAGCACGGTCCAGAATTCATGTTCGGCCAGAAATTCCTGAATGTAAAGTTTATCCAGGCTTTCTACAAGAGCTGAATCTGCGTTTTTACCCGCCAGAATCCTTGTAGAAATTACCGCAGGCCGAAGTCCATATCGTTCCCAGTCATTTCCCGCTGTGCCAAGCCAGGTTTTTTTTCCACTAAGTACAGAAATGAAGTTTCTCAAAAAAACGAGGGGCCTTCCAGATTTTAAAAGGACCAATGGAAGCATCATGAGCAAAAGCAAGGAAATACCGATGTCGCTCAATCTTTTTAATCTCAGATTATGGGGTTGAAGCAGTTCTGGAATGGAATCTGACTGAACAATCTGGCCCCTGCCGTGCTTTTCTGAACTGCTTACCAGATAATGTCCTCCGGGAGCAAGAATCGAAAAACGCAAGCCAAGTTTCTTGAACTCTTCCACCTGTGAAATGATGTCGGCATTGGATATTCCACCTTGACAAAACAGAATTTCGTCTAAACCGAGTCGGTAAGAGAGTTCATTTAGTTTTTCTTTACTACCCAGATACTCCGCGCCGCTGTCCTTTGATGCAGGTCCGCAACGGCCACAAAGCAATACTTCCTGGCTAAATTTTTCGAGGATAAGGGATGCATTTTTGAATCCGGAATGATCGCCTAAAACCAAAATCCTCCTTTTTCTTTTTAGATTGAATAAGAGCTTTCTGCTTTTCAGAAGGTCAGATGCTATAAGTCTCCCCGTAGATACCGAAAAAGTCCAGGCGGCACCAATCAGGATAAGGCCTTTTGAAAATCTATAGTCATCGAAAAAGTTGGTGATGCCTGAGATCAGAATGGTTCCAAGGACAATTCCTTTCAGGATTACCATTGGACTATTGTCTCTGGAATACATCGCCGCAAGTCTTGTGGATCCCAGCCAAACCAAAAGATAAACCGGCACAAGCAATTGCATAAAAATTGCCGGATACATGCCTGGAATTCCCTTGAAATTCAATTCCCACCACTCTTTCAAAAGCGCCATTCCCAAAAAGGCAATTCCAAATTCCAGCAGAAAAGCAGAAATTTTATCAAAGCCTCGTTTTGCCAAAGCAAGGCACGCTCGGACCCCAATGCCCAGATAAATAAAAAGCGTGAATAAGCGGTTTTTGCTAAAGTGCTTTGCCGAAAAAAGCAGCATTGCCTTGTAGAAATTCCGGACAAATGAAATGCTGCCTCTTCGGGTACTTTCTCCTTTGAAGTGGATGATGGTGGTTACTGGAAAATAAAAATTGCGGGCTCCGGTCTTTTGCAAACGGTAACTCAAATCCACATCTTCTCCGTACATAAAAAAGGATTCGTCCAGCAGGCCTGATTTATCCAAAACTGATTTCCGCATGAGCATGAATGCACCTGACAAAACATCCACATCATGGACTTTAAATTCATTCAAATAGCTCAGGTAATATTGCCCAAACTTGGGTGAATTTGGGAAAAGCCCAGAAAGACCGAAGGCCTTGCAAAAAGAAACCCATGGTCCCGGTAGTCCACGCTTACTTTCTGGGAGAAAAACTCCGGCGCCATCAACCATGCGGGCGCCCAGACCGCCAGTCTCAGGATTTTCATCCATGAATGTGAGGCAAGTTTCAAAACATTCCTCTGGTACGATTGTATCTGGATTTAACAGCAGGACAAACTCACCACTGGATTGTTTGATTGCCTGGTTGTTGGCGGTGGAAAATCCCGTATTGACCGTGTTGGCAATCAGTTTCACATCCGGAAACTTTTGTCGCAGCATTTCCAGGGAGCCATCGGAGGAATTGTTGTCCACCACCCAAACTTCGGCATCGGTATTTTTACAGGCAGCCATCACCGAATGCAAGCAGATCTCGAGGAAATGCTCCACATTGTAGTTGACGATTACCACCGAAAGGCGCGGCATGGATTTATTTAATTGTTGATTTATTGGCTAAGTCCTTCTTCAGGTTTCCCTCTTTGCAAAAATGCATGGTAGAATTAGACTTGGGCGAATTTCATTTTCAAAAGAAGAAAAAACTCAGCAAAAAAACAGCCCTCCGAAGAGGGCTGAGAAATTAGCGGTTTGAAATCGGCACATAATCGCGGCTGCCGAGACCTGTGTAAATTTGCCGTGGTCTGCCGATTGGCTCCTTTGAAGCATTCAGCTCTTTCCATTGGGCAATCCAGCCGGGAAGTCTTCCCAGCGCGAACATCACCGTAAACATATTGGTTGGGATGCCTAAAGCTCTGTAAATAATCCCGCTGTAGAAATCTACATTGGGATAAAGCTTGCGGCTGATGAAGTAATCGTCTGTAAGCGCGGCTTCCTCAAGTTCTTTGGCGATGTCCAGAATTGGGTCTTTGACGCCTAGTTGACTAAGTACCTGATCGCAGGCTTTTTTGATAATTCTGGCCCTTGGATCGAAGTTTTTGTAAACCCTGTGTCCAAAGCCCATAAGCCTTACTTCCTTCTTTTTAACTTTCTCCAGGTAATCAACTGGTTTGATTCCCAAAATTCTGATTTCATCCAGCATTTCAATTACCTCCTGGTTGGCACCTCCGTGAAGTGGTCCCCAAAGGGCATTGATTCCGGCAGAAATGGAAGAATATAAACTGGCTTTCGAAGAGCCTACCATTCTCACAGTACTTGCAGAGCAGTTTTGCTCGTGGTCGGCATGAAGAATCAGAAGTTTATTGAGCGCATCTACCACAACCGGATCTGGATGAAAATCCTCTACCGGAAGGGCAAACATCATGTGTAGAAAATTCTGGCAGTAGTCGTACGAGTTTCTGGGATAATTCACCGGATGACCCAGTGATTTTTTATATGCCCAACCTACAAAAGTTGGCATTTTGGCCAGAAGCCTGAAGATGTTCAGGTTGATGTTGCTATCGGTTGGGTTCTCAACAGACTCTGGATAAAAGGCTGTGAGTGAACAAACCAGAGAAGACAAAATGCCCATTGGGTGGGCCGTGGCAGGGAAGCCATCCAAAATCTTCTTGATATCCTCATTTACGAGCGTATGAAGTTTGATTTCATCTGTGAATGCCGCGTACTGGGCTTTGTTTGGAAGGTCGCCGTAAATGAGCAAATAAGCGACTTCCATAAAGTTTGACTTTTCAGCCAATTGCTCAATTGGATATCCCCTGTATCGTAGAATGCCTAATTCACCATCCAAAAAGGTAACGGCACTTTTCGTGGCGCCAGTGTTCTTATATCCAAGATCAAGGGTAACCAAACCAGTCTGGTCCCTTAGATTTGAGATGTCTATGGCCTTTTCGTTCTCAGTGCCTATGATTATAGGCAAGTCAATGGTTTTTCCTTCAAAAAACAGTTGTGCTGTTGACATGGTGCAAAGTAGGAATTTGTTTTCCTTAGTAAAGGGCGAAACTATCTCAAAAAGACCTGAAATCGAAAGATTGTTTCTGAATCTTTGAAATTTGTCATAACGGTAGGATTCTGTTGGTGTCCTTTTACTTTAGAATTTTGGCTGATAAGCCAAAACCAAAGATTGAAACCGGGCCTTTTCCACCTTCAACAAATACACCAAAGCGCGGTGTCGGGAGCCATTTTATGCCTGCCATAATTCCGATGCTTGAAAAAGTGCCAATTGAAAAATCCCTACTTCCTCTGTATTTCTGGTCTACTTTCCAGGAAATTGTATGCCAGCCAATGTGGCCAGTTGCATATAAGTCCCATTTTCTCACATTGACTCTTTCTCCAAACATGTTGTTAAACAAGTCCGAAAAATGAAGCGACATTCGAAGACCGCCAGAGTTGGATAAGATGGCGCATTTGTATGGTTCTGTGCCATATGTATCCAGATAGTTTGCTTCGAATCTGCCCACATATCCACCAATTGTAAAGTGGTTATCGAAACTATAATCAAATGAAACCTGAAGTGGAACTATTCCCTCGATTCTTCCAAAAACCGGATAAGCCGTGTATTTTGCAGAGGTTTGAAGGCTCAGCCATCCGGAGCCTTTGCGGTTTGGCCATTTATTTCCCATTCGCGGCATATTAAGCCCAAGGAAATCGCCCCTTCTTCTAGAGAATTGAAAAGAAGATGAATTGTCAATTGCAGAAATAGACTGTGAATCTGCGAGAAAGAAAATCGCGACAAGTGTTGTTTTGAATGCCCTCATAATCTTCCGGTTTATGGCACAAACGAATGGCAGAAATTTGCGATTTGTTTGGGCCGGTTTGATAATCCAATGTCCTTATTTAAGACAGACAAAAGAGTACAATCTTATGCACCCAAAGCATTCGGGTGATTTTTTCAGGAAATTTCAAGAATTCAGTGTTCCCTAAAACAGCTAATCCTCCTCAGGATCAAAGGAATCTAGATCGATCATGCTTCCGAGTAAGTCAGAAAATCCAGTTCCGTTTCCTAGAATTTTCTTGCTGATTACTGAGCATTCAGACAAACCGAATAAGATAAACTCTTTCCAGAAATGTATTTCATCTGCGGTTACAGAAAGACTGCTATCGAAAACCAGATCATCAAGTCCGGGAACCAAGGCCAAATTTTTATGGTAGTTCTCCAAGCTTTCGCCTTCCTGAAACAGAATGTTATTTCCATCCGCAAAAAAGTTTGCTACCTCGGCATAAGGATTTTCGCGGGCAGATTTTCGAGATTTTTCGGGGTCGGGGAAGTTCTGAAGGAAAAGACTGCGACAAGCCTTTCCAATCAGGTTCATTGCCACAATGCGACCGCCTTCCTGCTCGCCTTCATACACAAGTTCCACTTTGCCTGTGATGGCCGGGATTATGCCGTAGATATCTGAAAAACGCAGACAAGATTCGCTATCTTGGTTGCTAAGCATGCGCCTTTCTGCTGTGCTGAGTAGGTTTTCCATGGCTGAAATCGTAAGCCTTGCCGACACACCGGAACGGCTGTCCACAAACTCAGAATTCCGGGCTTCAATGGCCACTTGTTCCACCATATCGCGGGCAAGTTCTGGAATCCTGATCTCAGTTCCTGTTCTTTTGCGTGACTCTTGTCTGGTAATCTTTTTGCCGGTTTCTATGTCAGCTGGGTAGTGCGTGAGAATCTGGCTACCTATTCTGTCTTTCAGTGGCGTTACAATGCTTCCCCTGTTGGTATAATCTTCCGGGTTGGCGGTAAAAACAAAGCTGATGTCAAGCGGAACGCGTTTGCGAAATCCCCTGATTTGGATGTCACCTTCCTGTAAAATGTTGAAAAGGGCTACCTGAATTCTGGCTTGCAAATCGGGCAGTTCATTGATAACGAAAATTCCTCTGTTGGCACGGGGAATCAAACCATAATGAATTACGCGTTCGTCTGAATAGGGGAGACCAAGGCTCGCAGCTTTAATGGGATCTACATCGCCGATGAGGTCAGCCACAGAAACATCCGGACTGGCAAGTTTTTCGGTAAAGCGGTCATCTCGGTGAACCCAGTCAATTGGGGTAAGGCCGCCATGCTCTTTTATTTTTTCAATGGAAAATCCAGAAATCGGATTGATTGGGTCGTCATTAAGGTCGGATCCTTGAACCACTGGCATCCATTCATCAAGCAATTGCACCATGCCTCTGGCGAGTCTGGTTTTTGCTTGTCCTCTTAAGCCCAGCAGGCAAATGTTATGTCCGCTCAAAATGGCTCTTTCAAGCTCAGGAATAACGGTGCTTTCATATCCCCAGATTCCTTCGAACCGGGTTTCATTTGCTTTAATTCTGGCAATAAGGTTTTCCCTTAATTCCTGATGAACACTGCGACTAATCCAGCCTGAACTTTTTAGTTCTGCGAGTGTATTGATTTTAGGTTTTTCCAAGGCTTGTGATTGATTTTTCAAGAGAAGTTTCCGGTTTCTTTTCCGATAATGAGTGCGAAAACGGAGTAATTCAGCATATCCTGATAGTTGGCTTCCACTCCTTCAGAAACGATGGTTTGACCTTCATTGTTTTCAATCTGTTTTAATCGGTGAAGTTTCATCAGGATGATGTCGGTGATGGAGGAGATGCGCATGTCGCGCCAGGCCTCGGAATAGTCATGGTTTTTTCGCCCCAAAAGTGCCAGGTTTTCCTCAACGGCATTGTCGTAAAGTGGCTCCAGCTCAGAGGAATCCAAATTCATTCCTTTATCGTTGTCCTTGAGTTGCACTTGAATCAGGGCGATGATGCAATAATTGATGATGCCGATAAATTCAGAATCGATTGAATCCGCAACTTGCTGAACACCTTTCTCCTGGATGCTTCGAATCCGGGCGGCTTTGATGAAAATTTGGTCAGTTATTGATGGAAGACGCATAATGCGCCAGGAACTGCCATAATCTTGATTTTTACGAAGAAAGAGACTTTTGCATGCCGCAATTATTTCTCTGTACTGGCTTTCTGTTTTGCTCATATAACGCAGTTTTCCGGGCCTGCAATTTGGGCCGGAATTCCTGCTTTCTCAACCGGAATTTTATGAATTTAAAAGCCTGCTTTAATCCAGGTAAATCTGGTTTATCAAATCCAGAATACGGGAGACGGATTCGGACTGGTTTTTTACATGGATGTCGAGCCAGCCATCCTCAATTCTAAGGTCACCTCCGACAGTGCTTACAAGAATTGTGGCGGCGCCCACTTGTTCCAGCATTTTTTCGCGGATCAGGGCTGAGGACATTTCGCCAATGGGCTCGTAGGTAGAAATTACTGCATGAGGCTTAAACTCTGAAGCCATCAATATTGCGGCTTCGGCGGATGGCGCCAGCATTACATTTTCCTTTGAAGATTTTAATAATTTACTGAATATTTTGGAAATAAGGCCTTTGTGGTCTTCTACAAGCAGTATGCGTGGTTTTTTCATATCTTCAGTTTCGTTAATCGGTGCAGTGCAAATTCCTTCAACATTAAGGAATTCTTTCGTGGATGACCAGAATTGTTCTAGTCCATCGTTTTCTAAAATCTCCACATATTCCTCTTTGGCCAGAATAATAATATGGCTGGCCGTGCTTGAGTCGTCATAAATTGGGATTGCAATTCCTTTGAAAAGTAGATTTTTCTCAGGCAGGCTGAATTCAACTGGACCTGGTTCTCCGGCAAGCACTGCTTTCAGGCGAATTGAAAGGTCCGCATTTCCTTCCTCAGGCTGAAAAACAACATAAAAATTTTGATTCATGAGGGCCCTTTCGGGCAAGCCAGAGTTTTGTAGCAGGTTGTGGTTGAAACCAGTTATTTTCCCTTTTGGGTTCATAATAATAAAATTGTACTGATTAACCAGATCCCGGAGTTCTGAGTTTTCTCCAAGAATAAGTTCGGCGAGCAATCCAGCTCTCATGGTGATTTCGGGTTAAGTTTTGTTTCCGGCCAATGGAAATGTTCTATTGGCTAAGTGTTTACAAATGTCCGATATCCAGCCTGAGATTTTGGAGTAGAAAAGAGGATTGAATTGCGATGTAAGTTTGGATAAAAAAAATGGACATCGAACTAATGTAGTGCGACGTCCATACAACTTAAACTACTCAACCACTTAAAACTGCGCCAAAGGTATAAAATCTGTTTCTGATTTTATTGCAAGGCCTTCGGAAAAATTTGTTTTTTCTAATAGAGCCCGAATAAAGTTTTGGATATTTTTCTAAATCCTTTGTTGCGGGGCATGAATTGGTGGTTTTAATAATGTATATTTTTGCACTAGATGTGTAATGTTGTATCCCAATACTCAGCGAAAGCCAGTGTTTTGAGATAAATTCCCTTCGGGATTTTAAGAAATCCTCAGATAATCGAAATCAAAAAGCCAGGAAAATTGCCAAGTTCAATTTTGGCTGATGGAATTGAGAATCCTCGCAATATCGCCGCACAGCGCCTTTCGGCTATACTTTTCATGGTTGGTAGGTCGGTTCCCGGCATTGCCCGATTTCCAGTCCTGATATAACTGGCGGATTGCTTCCTTAAATCCTTCGAGATCCCTGAAATCTACCACCGGACCTGCTTGCGCTTCCAGGACAATCGCCGCTGAATCGCCATCTGGCGGACCAATGCAAAGAATTGGATTTCCTACAGCCAAGTACTCGAATAATTTGCCGGGAATAATGGCTTTTGCCATTGGAACATCATTCACGCTTAAAAGCAAAACCGATGCTTCTCGCTGTTTCTGGATGATTTCGTCATGCGGAATATAGTTTTTGAAGTGAATCCAGCTGGCGTCTTCAAAATGCGCTGTCTGGGCCACAACCACAGGATCAGTTACTCCATAAATCTGAACTTCAAGGTCCTCCGCAAGTCCAGGAATTTCTTTCCTTAATTGTTCCAGACCGGTCCAGAAAATTTCATGGCTTCTTGGTTTGCCAAGCATGCCAATATGCAGAATACTGAATTTGCTTGAAGGACTTAGAATTCGACTTTGGTC
>CAMDMI010000008.1 GCA_945902135.1 Spirosoma fluviale | reverse complement strand
GTGTTTTGGATGCGCGAGAACCCGATGATTATCAAGTCGCTAAATCCCTGGTACGCCTACAATTTGCTGGTTAATTTTAAAAATGGATTCTGGTTTTTAGGGGCAGTATTTCTTTGTACAACAGGGGCGGAGGCCTTGTATTCAGATTTGGGCCATTGCGGTAAAAACAACATTCGCTTTAGCTGGACCTTTGTAAAAATCTGTCTGATTCTAAATTATTTGGGCCAAGGTGCATGGGTTTTAAAAACACATTCTGGTACTGTTTTTCCTGAGGAAATAAATCCTTTCTATCAAATGATGCCTATCTGGTTTCTTCCGATTGGTATTGTGATCGCATCCTTAGCAGCAATTATCGCCAGTCAGGCTTTGATTTCAGGTTCTTTTACTTTGATTTCTGAGGCCATCAGATTGAACATCTGGCCTAAGGTGAAAATAAAATATCCTTCTGAAATGAAGGGACAGCTTTATGTACCCAGCGCAAACTGGCTTCTGCTTACAGGCTGTCTAGTGATCGTATTTTATTTCCAAAAATCCAGCGCAATGGAAGCCGCCTATGGCCTTGCAATTACATTGGCCATGCTTATGACCACTTATTTGCTTAGCCAGTATCTGATTGTAAAAAGGGTAAAGTCAGTCTGGATAATTTTATTACTTGTGGTTTACCTATCCCTTGAGGTCTCGTTTTTCATCGCAAATCTGGTGAAATTCTCCCACGGTGGCTGGGTTTCAATCGTTATCAGCGCACTCATTATGGCTGTCATGTGGGTGTGGTACAAAGGCCGGAAAATCAAAAATCGCTACATCACATTCACCCACATCAATGAGCACATTGGTGTCCTCAAGCAATTAAGCAAAGACAAATCTGTTCCCAAGTTTGCTACCCACCTTGTCTATCTTACTTCTGCCGACAACCGCGACCAAATTGAATCCAAGATTATGTATTCAATTCTACAGAAACAGCCAAAGCGGGCAGATATCTATTGGTTTGTGCATATTCATGTAGAAGACCAGCCCTATACACAGCAATACAAGGTTGATATCCTGGCCGAAAATGATGTCATAAAAGTTGAGTTCAGGCTGGGATTCCGGATCGATCAAAAGATTAATCTCTATTTCCGGAAGGTGGTGGAAGAGTTGGTTGCAGCAGGCGAAATTGACATTACTTCCCGCTATGCTTCCTTAGCAGAAAAGAACATCACTGGTGATTTCCGTTTTGTGGTAATCAAACGCCACCTCAGCTATGAAAACGAACTTTCGGTGTACGAAAACCTAGTGATGGACGGGTATTTTATGCTTGATGGCTTGAGCCTTCCCGAGGACAAGGCCTTCGGACTTGATACCAGTTCGGTGCTGATCGAAAAGGTTCCTTTGGTGATTGCGCCTCCCAAGGAGATTCGACTAAAAAGAGTGTATAAATAAATCTAAATCATCGATTTAGATTTTATCAAGCTTCGGAAATTTCTTTCTTACAACTTCCAGAGCCTTTGGGATTTCCTGATTTTCAGGAGAAAGTTCGGAGGCATGCTTCAGCATTTTAATTGCTTCAGCTGCGAGGTCCTCTGCATTTGAAGTTTCCAATTGGTCGGTCTTGCGAATTAAAAATGCTGCAAAAATTTGAATGACACTTACCTCGTTTTTGTCGGCATTATACCAAGCCCTGAAAAAACCTTCAGCACGCTTGTAATCTCCTTTTTTCTCGTAATAGGCTCCTTCTGTAAATATAAAACCCAGGTTTTGCTGATTCTCTGGATTTTTTTCGAGTTTTCTTAGCAGAGACTTGGCCTCTTTGGTTTTGTTTACCAATAAGTAATTTTGGATCAATGCACAAGTAATATCTGTGTTGTTGGGAAGGGATGCAGATCCATTGGTCAAAATTTTAATGGATTCGTCTGATTTTTCCAATTGATTGGCAATATCCGCAGCTTCCAGAAAAACCTTAGGCTCCCTCCAATTGCTGGCCATCAGCGAAGCAAAGATTTTCATAGCCTTTTCAGTTTCTCCGGATTTTCGAAGTCCAACCCCTTGGTAAAACTTAATCCATTCCCAACTAAGGCCATTTTTAATCCACTCATTGTCTACAACATATTGAGAATGTCCTGTTTGAATGTAGCATTCCATGCTTTTTCCAAGCAGTGCGGCGCCAATCCCTGCGTCTTCCGCGGATTTGTAAACCCTGGCATTTTCTAGAGACTGTAAACCCGAATTTGTAAGGTCGATGCAAATGCCTGCAAGACTGGGTTCCGAGTAAAGGATGTGTTCCTTTTTTGAATCTGTTGAAATAAGTTTTAGAAGCGTATTTGCCAAATCAACGCGAAGGTCGGTATTGGTATGTCGTATGCTCAATGTAGGCTCGTCCAAAATCGAGCCAATGACCTTGGCTCTTTTTAGCCATGTTTCAGGCTTCAGGCTTTCAATTGGATCCTCACAGGCAAGTGCTGTTTGTTTATAAAGGCTGTCGGATTTCTCAACAGGGGATGATTGCCGGATTAAACCAGTTTCTTGTTGTGCTGAGATTTTTTCGGTTGAAAAGCCAAGCAAAACGATGAAAAGGAAAATTGGCAATGCGGCTTCTGTTATTCTATTTTGCATTTCCGAATTTCAAAAAAGGGGTTTGGACAAAAGTAACAGAAGTTTTTTTGGGACGATATTTTCTTCAGATTTCTTACCACGGCAAGTCCTATGCCGGATGGCAGTCTCAAAACAATGCGGGATCTGTTCAGGAAACACTGGAGAAAACCCTCTGCAGGGTTTTTAGGCAAGAAATTCGCTTGGTAGGAAGTAGCAGAACAGACGCCGGAGTTCATGCCATTGGCCAGATTGCGCAGATCGATTTTGATCCGATGCTGAGTTTGGACCAATGCGTTTTCAAAATTAATACTGCCTTGCCGCCAGACATTGCAGTTCGAAAATTCATTCCGGTAAAGCCGGATGCACATTGTCGATTTGATGCTATTTCAAGGACTTACCAGTATTCTGTCCTGAGAGGTAAGAATCCATTTTGGGCTCAAACTGCCCACTTTTGGTATGGGGCTCTTGATTTGGAGGCAATGAAGGCTTGCTGTGACATTGTCCTTCGGCACAAAGATTTTCAGGCATTTAGTAAAATCCATACCCAGGTGAAGACCTTCGAATGTAAACTAGAAAAGGCTGAGTGGTTTTATGAAGGGGAAGGCAGGCTGGTTTTTGAGGTAAAAGCCAATCGATTTTTGCGGGGAATGGTTCGGGCCATGGTTGGAACCATGATGGAAGTTGGGAAAGGGCGGCGAACGCTCGAGGAATTTGAGGCGCTATTAAATGGAAAAGACAGAAAGAAAGCCGGAGAAAGTGTTCCGGCGAAAGGACTTTGTTTGATGGAAGTGGCTTATCCGGAATCGGTTTATTTGGGAAACTGAGCCTTATTTTTTCGAAAAGGTTTTTCGGAACAATTGAATACCACCGATTACGATAAATGGAAGTATCGTAGCTTTTTTACCAGCGATTTCTTGTTTGTCTTTTTCCTTTCCTAAAGAATCGTTTGAAAGTCTCTTCTCAGATTTAATTTCCGGGAAAAATGTGAGCATCAGTCCGAAAACAAAGACAACAAAAAGAATTGTTTTCGCTAGTATGGATATTATGCCTTTTTTCATCGGTTCGAAACTAATACAAATCTGCAAAAAATCCTCTATTGAGAAATAGTTTCAATACTGAAATTATGGTTTGTGTAAATGCAGGTATCTGCAGCGATTGTAAGGCTTTCTCTCACCATTTCTTCCGCACTCATGTGACTCGCGTGTCTTTTTATTGCAATGGCCGCAGATTGGGCATAAAGACTTCCAGAGCCAATTGAAGCAATGGAATAATCAGGTTCGAGTACATCTCCGGTGCCTGAAATTATCAGCAATTCGTTTTTGTCTGCGCAGATAAGCATGGCCTCAAGGCGACGAAGGTAGCGGTCTGTTCGCCAGTCTTTTGCCAGTTCAATTGCTGCCCTTTTGAGTTGCCCGCGGTATTGCTCAAGTTTCTGTTCGAACCTTTCCATCAACGTAAATGCATCAGCGGTGCCACCAGCAAATCCTGCCAGCACGGTATCATTATAAAGCCTGCGAACCTTTTTCACATTGCTCTTGGCAACAGTGTTGTTTAATGTCGCCTGTCCATCGGCACCGAGGCAAACCTGACCATTGTGGATTATACCCAAAACGGTGGTCGCATGAATTACAGGAAACTTGTCACTCATTTTAGTCTTCTTTTTTGTGAAGTATGGTAATCAGAATTTTATCGATCCGGTTGCCATCCATATCGACGACTTCCAGCTGGAAATTTTTCCAGAAAAAGCTATCTCCAGTCGATGGGATCTCTTTTGAAAGATGAAGAATAAATCCGCCAAGGGAATGAAAGCCCGTTCTGTCTTCGGCAGCCACATCATCCACTTCAAAATACTGAAGGAATTCTTCGAAAGGCAACAGAGCATCAACCAGAAAGCTATTTTCATTTCTCTGAATGATTGAAATTTCATTTTCCTCATCAGGCAGATGGTGTTCTGCTACAATAGAATCAAATAGATCTGATTGTGTAATCAGTCCTTGAACTGCGCCATATTCATCCACAACAATGGCGATTTTAGTTTTGTTGGCCTTGAATTCTTCCAAGGCCGTAAGTGCCTTCATGTTTTCAGGAATAATTCTTGCCTTTTCCAGTAGAGATCTGATGGCTGGAGTCTTTTGCTGTTGCGTTGCAACCAGAAATTTCTTTGAGTTTAGAATGCCAACAACCTTGTCTACTTCATCGTCGCAAACAGGAAACAAACTATGGTTTGATTCAATGATCATTTTGAGGATTTTTTCAGCTGGGTCATTCACATCAAGCCATTCAACCTCAATTCGGTTTGTCATGAGTGAGGCAACACTTCGGTCTCCAAGCAAAAGAACTCTTTCCAGCATGTCTTGTTCTACCTCTTCAATTGTTCCGGAACTGGTGCCTTGTGCAATCATTTCAATTACTTCTTCTTCAGTGACCTGGGAATCTCCATTGATTTTCGGCAGACCGAGGATTTTAAAAATGAGGTTGGAAATGCTGCTTGTTACCCATGTAAAAGGCAGTGCAATTTTGTGCATGAGCCTTATTGCCGGTGCCATGAAAATGGCGATTGGTTCTGGTCGCACAACCGCAATTCTTTGGGGAATCAGAAATCCCAGCAAATGCATTGCAAAAAGCTGCGGCAATAATGAAATTAAAAAACCAACCGGTATGGCGTCATGTGAAAAAAGTAAAAGGGTTTGGCTGCAGAAAATAATGACCTCCCGTAAAAGCGGTACGAAAGCAGTTCCGTAAATGAAAATAAAAACCAGTTTAAAAAGCTGAAGACTTTTGTGGATTTTGCTTTGCCGGCCAAGATTTTCTAAAACGAATCGGGCATTTTTGGAACCTTTTTTTATAGAATGTTCAAGTTTGGATCTTTTCGAATGAGACAATGCAGCCTCTGCCAAACTGATAATTGCTGTCAGCACAATGAGCGACAGGAGAAGTATCCATAGCTCAGTCATGATTTAATCTGTTAAAGTGGGAGATTATTCTGGCTTTCAGCCAGACCTGTTCGGGAGGTTCCCCGGGACTTGGGTTTTCCATATCTTATTGAAGTCCACAAATAAAACGAAGGGAATGAATATAAAAAAGTCCTCAGTTAAAACAGAGGACTTTAAGGGTGAATCGATTTTTTTATTTCACTGAAATAGACAGCGATTCTTTTCTGGTGACTTCGGCAATTTTCGGAACCATGATTCGAAGAATTCCGTCGTTGTAGCTTGCCTGAATTCCAGTCCGCTCAATCTCTTTTCCAAGTCTGAACGAGCGTTTGAAAGGCTTAACATTTATTTCTTTTCGCCTGAAGCTAAGGTTTTTATCCCTTTTCTCTTCAGGTGATTTTCCAACAACTGTTAGGATGTTCATGTCGTCTAAGTTGATATCCAGTAATTCTTTCGAATATCCCGGGATGGCTAGTTCGATGTCTATCTGAACTGAGTTTTCCCCGATGTTGGTGGGGGCATGTAAACTTACAGGTCTCGGTAAATTTGGGTCCAGCAAATTTTCTAATAAGGCTGGGAATTGCTTAGAAATTAAGGTGTTGTACATGGTGATTTCTTTTTTTTACCTCATTCAATTTCCATTCCGTACAGGCTTAAATCGAAAAGTGCGCCATATTGTCATTATTTTCGAAAAGCCGAATGGTGAAATGCGCCAAAATGTCTTTACTTTGCTGAAATCCAGTTGTAGGCTTTCTTGAATTTCATTTGTGTGTTTTGGTTTGGCATACAAAGAAAAATCTCATCCAATACGAATTCGCCGGATTCGGAGACGAGGTGACAAGCGAAATAAGAATCAGGGCCAATTTTTGAAGTATACACCAGTTTATAGGCACTGCTCCTCATTGGTTTATAAAATGGAGTTCCGATTCTTTTTTCAAGAAGGATTGGCTTATTCAGTAAAGAATCTGAAAATGCGAGCAGGCCTCCGGAATTGCCCAGAGCAAGCCAGATTTTTCCATTTGAGGTTTTGGCTGTTTCGCAAAATTCCAATCTCGCCAGGGAAACTTTCATGGAATCAGGTATCGAATTGCTGGTAACGATATCCGTAGTATCCAGACAGTTTCCGCATTTGAAAGGGCTAATAAATCGAAGCGGTCCTGTCTGTCCGCAAGCAATCATGCTAAATAGCAATAGCTTCAATGTAAAAAAACAGGTTATTCTATTGTCTTTCAATTCTATGAGGGGAATTTGAATTTATTTTTCTTCAAATGCATTTGCAAAAAACAGACATTTTTCCGTGCTTTCCGAATCATGAAAAACCTGATTCTTATCCGCCATGCCAGTGCTGAATCTGAGCAATTTCCTTCCAATGATTTTGATCGGAGGCTTACAGAAACAGGCATTTCAGAGACAAGAAAATTAGCGGCATTTCTTTCCTCGCATAAAATTCAGCCGGATAAAGTTGTTTGCAGCGCCGCTAAACGGACTTTCGAAACAGCGGGAATTATCATAGAAACTCTTTCCATTCAACAATCAGCCATTGAAATACCCGCCTTATACAATGCGGGATTTCAGGTACTGCTTCAACACATTCAGTCTTTTGGACAGGAACTGAATACAATCGCACTTGTTGGTCACAATCCTGGCATTAGCCAGATTGCCACAGTTTTGTCCAGTGACAATCCTTATCAGTTTTCTACAGCCTCGGCACTTTGTCTTGAATTCAAGGTTGAGTCCTGGTCTGCCGTGCAATCCGGAATGGGAAAAGAAAATTGGTATTATAACGCTTAATACCATGGCAGAAAGACAACCATTGCCCGACAAGATTTATTATTCGATTGGCGAAATTGCACGTCATTTTGGAGTTTCCACATCTTTAATTCGTTATTGGGAAGATGAGTTTCCGCACATAACGCCCCGTAAAAACGGAAAAGGAGACAGGCGTTATAACAAAGCGGATATTGAAAAAGTTGCCCGAATTTATGAACTCATAAAAGAAAAGGGATTTACCATAAAAGGAGCCCAAGGGCATCTTGTCGAAAAAACCGAGAAGCTTGGTAAATTCACTCAAACGAATAATGTTGCAGAGCGCCTTTTGAGGATCAGGACATTCTTGCTTGAATTGAAGAAAGACCTTGAAAATATTTGATATTCACTAAATTAAATGCAAAAGCTTATTGAATGTGTCCCCAATTTTTCTGAAGGCAGGGACAAACATGTAATTGACCAGATCGCTGCGGCAATTACCGATTGCGAGGGCGTCGAACTTTTAGATGTAGATCCGGGAAAAGCCACAAATCGTACAGTAATGACATTTGTTGGCGAGCCGGAAAGAGTAGTTGAGGCGGCTTTTCAAGCCATGAAAAAGGCCAAGGAATTGATCGATATGCGAAAGCATAAAGGCGAACATCCGAGATTCGGGGCTACGGATGTTTGTCCACTCGTGCCGGTCTCTGGAATTGGCATGGAAGAAACCGCAGAATGGGCACGGAAATTGGCCAAAAGGGTAGGAGAAGAATTGAATTACCCGGTCTTTCTTTATGAATCCGCGGCATCTGCACCACACCGTAAAAATCTGGCCAATGTTCGTGCCGGTGAATATGAAGGCTTGGAGGCCAAATTGAGACTTCCTGATTGGCAGCCGGATTTTGGTCCAGCCAAGTTTGTGGCCGAAACCGGTACAACCGCAATTGGAGCCAGAGATTTTCTGGTGGCAGTGAATTTCAACCTAAATACCACTTCTGTTCGACGGGCAAATGCCATCAGTTTTGATGTTCGGGAAGCGGGTCGCCTTCTTAAAGAAAAAGATCCTGTAAGTGGTGAAGAAAAAGAAGTTCGGACTCCGGGAACTTTAAAAGCGGCAAAAGCCATTGGTTGGTTTATCGAAGAATATGGGGTTGCACAGGTTTCTATGAACCTCACCGACATTGGAACCACCAGCTTGCATTTGGCTTTTGATGCTGTTCAGGATTCTGCCCACGCACGGGGAATCAGGGTTTCTGGAACCGAAATTGTTGGCATGGTGCCTCTTCGGGTGCTCACGGAAGCCGGAAAGTACTTCCTGAAAAAACAACAGAGGTCGGTAGGCTTGCCAGATTCTGAGCTTATAAAAATTGCTATAAAATCAATGGGACTCGATGATTTGAGTTCTTTTGATCCTGCCCAAAAAGTAATTGAATATAAACTTGCCGATAAAAACGCAGGTCGCCTCGTTTCAATGAATCTGGTTCGGTTCTCAGAGGAAGTTCTTTCTGAGTCACCTGCTCCCGGCGGTGGTTCTGTGGCTGCTTACATTGCAGCTTGTGGAACAGCACTGGCTGGAATGGTGGCCAACCTGAGTTCTCATAAACGCGGTTGGGACGACCGTTGGGAATATTTCTCCGATTGGGCCGAAAAGGCGGAAGAGATTCGCAGGAAACTAGTTTCTGCAGTTGATGCCGATACGGAGGCTTTTAATCGCGTAATGGAGGCCTATGGTTTGCCAAAAGGAACTGAGGAAGAAAAATCAGCGCGTTCCGCAGCAATTCAGCATGCGCAAAAAGGAGCAGTTGAAATTCCTTTGCAAGTTATGCGCATTGCGGCTTCGGGTTTGCCAATCGCCCTTGCGATGGTAAAGGAAGGCAATCCAAATTCGGTAACCGATGCCGGGGTTGGTGCAGCAGCCTTGCATTGTGGTGTTTATGGCGCGTATCTCAATGTGCTAATCAACCTGAAGGATTTGAAGGATAAAGAACTAGCCTCAAGCTTTCGGATTCAGGCAGATAAGATTATTCAGGAATCACAAAAACTGGATAATGAAATTAAGGAGCTTGTCCTTAAAATGATTTCTACTTGACTTAAATAAAAGGGAAAGCACTTCGTTCACATTTTAAACAACTCAAATTCTACTATGCACAGGTTCTTCATGAACTTGCTTTTTTGCCTTCTGTCCATTCCTGCATTGGGACAGTTTGATGATCCTCAGCTTAAATATTTGCTGATGGATAGAAAGTTGCAATTAGATGCAACGAAGGCGGTAAATGCTATGTACAATTTTAAGTTTGATGTTGCCGAAAAGGAATTTCAATGGATGCGATATCGCTATCCTTCCCATCCGCTTCCGGTATTTTTGTTGGGTTTGAAAGAATGGTGGAAAATCCAGCCGAACATCGACAACAAATCTTTTGATGAGCCATTCCTGGCCTACATGGATACCAGCATCGCCTTGGCAGAAAATATTCAGAGAAAAGACAAGCAAAGTATTGAAGCAGCTTTTTTTCTGGCAGCTTCACATGGATTTAAGGGCAGGCTTTTTTCGGAGCGAGGATCTTGGACCAAGGCAGCTTTTGAAGGCAAAAGTGCATTAACCAACCTCCAGATTACCAAGCAAAACGACACTCTAAGTCCGGAATTCCTTTTTGGTGTGGCCTTGTTTAATTATTACTCCGTCTGGATTCCGGATAATTACCGTTTCCTTCGACCGGTGATGGCACTTTTTCCAAAAGGGGATAAGGAGAAAGGAATCAAGCAGTTGAAGGAAGTGGCCTTTAATGCATTTTATACCCGAACGGAGGCGCAGTTGTATCTGGCCAGGATTTATGCCAATGAGGAAGACCAGCCTGCAAAGGCATTTCCACTTTGTGAATATCTGGCAGCGACTTTTCCTGACAACCCATACTTCCAAAGACTTTATGCAAGGATCTGCTATAGTCAGGGTAAGACTGCGGAGGTAGAAAAAGTCTCGCTTGATATCATTGATAAAATCAACAGGCAGATGCCGGGTTATGAAGCCACGAGCGGGCGATATGCATCCTATTATCTGGGGTATATTTATCGATATTCCTATAAAAAGGATAAGGCAAAATCCCGGAAATACTTCGACCAGTGTTTACAGTTTTGCAATCAGAATCAGGCATTTGAGACAGGTTACTACTTCTATACCTTGTTGAATCTCATGCAAATGGCCGAGGAGGATAAGAACATTGTGCTCGCCGTTGAGTACGCAAAAAAAATTAGGGAATTTGCCCCGCGCGACCATGCGTGTAATAAAACGGCAAAGGAGTTTTTGAAAAAACATCCCAAGGAAGCCAAAGAAGGAAAGGGCTTCTGGTCAAGGTTTGGGTTCTGAATCAGTGCACATCCTTCCAAAAGGGTATGGTAAATTCCTTGCCACGCTCTTGCACTATTTTCTTGAATTTAGGATTCAAATCAGGGCTTTTTACTTTTAATATGTGAAATCCATTTGGAATCTGATCCAGAGGCAGCAATGCCACAAGTCCAATGTTGCTGATTTCTTTTTCCCACCTTGCAAACCAGCGGGTGCTTTGGTAAACGCTGTCGTCAATACTCACCTCCAGAATGTTTTCCAAAAAGCGTAGAGAATCAACCGAATTGCTGGCCTCCACCATTTGGTCCATTCCGTTGATGTAGGTAATATTCACGGTTAGAACATTGTCTCGAATGATTTTTGAAGGGATATAAACAATGTGCCTTTCCTGCCATTCTGATTCATCCGAATAAGTTCGGTATCCAAAACCAACAGATTCTCTCGACATGGCGAATTTGTATTCGCGGAGATCAAACAGATTTTTCCAGCCTAAATTTCTAAAAACACCGGCATAAACCGTAAGAATTGTGACAAGGGCAAACAAACCCGCACCCAGATAAAAATCGCCTTTTTTTACATTGCTCCCAAAGTAGAATAATGGTCGGGCATAAAGCTTTCGTAAAGTCAGAATATCATAAAGTCTGAAGAATGGAAAGACCAGAATTGACACAAATTTTATTTTCCGGAGGAAGCCTAATCCTAAAAGATCTAAGATGTAAAGCACCAAGCTGGACAAAATGAGGATGCTCGTAAATTCTACAAGACCATTCGCTATTCCAAATTCATTGGATTCTAATAAGTTGAGTATCGGAATAAAACTTCCAATTACAACCAGCAAAATGAAAAGTAGGATGCTTGATGAAATGGAAGAAAAAATAACCAACCCGCAAATCTTATCCACCCTCATGATGAGTTCCCTCAAATCACCCTTCAAGTGGATGTTTTTGAACGGGAATCGATGTTTGCTTGAATCGGGATTGATTCCGCCGGGGTAAACAAAATTAAGGCATACCATTGCCAGCCAATATGCCCTCATAATGAGGTGAAGAATAAATCCATTGGTAAGGATTTTTATTCCCAGAATTCCGCAAACAAGGTAAATATGAAAACCTGGGAGTGAGGTTTGAATTCGAATGTTTGTAAGCCATTCCCAAAAAAAATCTGGGAGTTGAACTAGGGTGAATACAGCACCTCCGGAAATCAGGAGCTCAAGTTCCCAAGAGTTTTCCTGTAATTTTTTTAGCCATTCAGGAATCTGGGAATTTGTCTTTTGGTCTTCCTGCGAATTTGCTTCGTTCATCCTTTTTAATTTTTAGCTTGAAAATCTTAACGAACCAATTTGCAGGATTTTCCTCTTCCTTCCAAAACAAGCTGGTAAAGGCCCGGTCCTAAAGTTGGCAAATTTAAGATGCCTGAATCCGATTTGGCCGAATATACTTTTCTTCCTTTAGTATCATAAATATACATTTGCCTTCCGGCGTCCATCGGATCAATATTGATCTGACTCGAAAGGGGAGGAGGACATATTTGCTTATTGCTGGATGTTAAGTCGAGGGCTTTGGTTGCGCTACTTTGGATGAGCAGGCTAAATCGGTCTGAATCATTTCCGAAAGTGGAAAATTCAATTTCTGTAGAATCACTGCTTAAAGGATAAATTTCTCCCAGAGCATCATCCTTTAAAAAAATGGCGTAAAAACCCATTTCGGGGCCTGTTTTTTTTAATTTCATCAGATTTAAGCTTCCTGCTCTTTTGATATTTAAAGGGACAATTCCGGCCTCCTCTACAACGCTGAGACCGGCGATTGCGTAGCGGTGCAGATTGGTTCCCAAGGCTATTGTAATGCCAGGATTATCCAGTTTACTAACAGCCACAGTGTCGTGACCAGGGCTTAAATCCAAAAATACTTCATCTTGTCTGGGGCTGTTTACCACCAAAATTCTCAGTCCACTAATTTCAAGACTGTCTGTGTTTGTCTGTGCAAAAATGGGTAGAGAAAAATACAGGTAAAACCAGCCACACAGAATCGTCCGACAAAAGACTTTCATCGAATTTTCCTGAAACAGCACCATTTTAATACCGCTGAAAATCATGGGGGTTTTTTTTCTTGAAAAACCAGCAAGGTTCTCGGCTAAGGTAGAACTGCGGTTTGATATTCCTTCTGATATAAGCAAAAAAAAGGCCACCCTTTCGGATGGCCTTTTTTTAAAAGCTACTTTGAATTAAAGCTTAGAGAAGCGAATTACTTCAGGGCTTTGTTCAAAACGGATAAGGAATTGACCAGCAGGAAGTGTTTGAACATCCATGATTTGGTTAACACCAGTAAGTTCTCCGCTAAGGATAATCTTGCCACTTAAATCGCTTACGCTGAAACCACCTTTGGTAGCATTGGAATTGCGAAGGGTGATTTTTCCATTGGAAGGATTTGGATAAACAGAGATGGCAGAAGAAATTTTGCCACTTACGGAAGTTGCCGCATCACTGATTACCAAACCAAAACGAGTTGCATCGTTGCCGGTGCTGATGAAATCAAAAGAACTCGTATTGTCGCCAATTGGGAAAAGTTGTCCGTTGGTCTCGTCCTTCAGATAAATATTTTGGAAAGCAGATTGTGGTCCGGACTTCTCAAAATTGATGCTGAATGAATTTCCAGCTCTGCGAAGGTTCAAAGGAATCAGGCTGGCTTCTTCTACAATGGCAGGAGAGGCAATGCTGAAACGATTTTGAGTTCCAAGGCTTAGGGTAATTCCTGGATTGTCAAGTTTTGTAGCAGAAGAAGTTTCATTTCCTGGAGTCATATCAAGGAATGCTTCGTCCTGACGATTATCTGAAATGGCGGTGATTTTCAATCCGCTGATTTCTTCAGAAGCTACACGAAGTCCAGAAGTATAGATGTCAAACTTCACATCTTCATTCATACTCAAAGAGGCAGCACCGGATGCAGCATTTACGAAGAACGCTTGTCCACCAGCAATGTAGCGGCTTCCGCCATTCAAACCTACGGTTCCGTTGTATGTGGAATATGATTCAGTTGAGGCATTCCAGATGTAAATTGCATTACCGCTAATGCCGGATTTTGTCCAACCGCTGGCAGCATTCCAATCAATTGGGCAAGGGTAGGAATTTCCAAGAAGGTTCCATCCGTTGGTTGCGCCATTGGCTGAATAAGAGCAACCTGTAGCGCAATAAGAAATTGGGAAGTTTACATTCCCACCAATTGGTGAACCAGAGTATTTGAACTGGCTGTTGGAAGTAGCCTTTCTTGCCCATACGCGAAAACCTTCACCGGCATTGGCAGTTTGAGAAGCACTTGATCCTTTTGCCCAGCCAAAGTCATCAAAAGCACCGCCATTGTTTGAATAGAAATAAAGAGATGCTGGATCTGGATTGCTTGGAAGGAAAGTAGATGGGTGCAAGTTATTTCCACCTTGATCAAATGAACCGAGTGCAAAATTGCTTGTGGTTGGGGTTACATAATACCAAGATCCGGTTGCTGAAGCACCCAATCCATTAAGGTATTTTTCGTAAGTAATTTGTCCTGTAAGAGAGCCACCTGCTTCGGCTTTAAGAATTCGGCCCTGACTTGTTGCGCTTGAGCCAATTGTCAATGTTCCCGCTGTTACATTGAAATTACCATCGCCCAATTTCAAACCGTTATTGATTTTTACAATAGCGCCACTTGAAAGGCTAACACCAGAAAAATTGTCGATAACAAAATTTCCTGAACCACTAGTATTGAGTATTCCAGAAATTGTTTGTGCAGATGAACCACTCAATGTGATATTTCCATCACCAGAAAAAGTACCATTGTTGGCTGAAATGTTGCCACAAATATTCAAGCTTGCGCCAGAAGCAACGCCAATTCCTGTTCCTCCAGTCAAGGTCAGATTTCCAATTGAAAAAGCACCAGTTGAAATTTGAGGATTGTTGGCAGTATTGCCAATAACTACTGGACGGCAACCAGCTGTAGGAGCTGCACCAGAAGTCCAGTTATTGCCATCAGCAAAGTTTGAATTGACACCTCTCCATGAGCTAGCATCGTTGCAACCCAAACACTGACGGAAGCAAACCACAGGAAGTGTCTTGCTGCTATTGCCCATTACAAAATTCCTGTTTCCATTTGACCCTGGAGAGCAAACATTGGCTACAGATTCGTCATTACCCCAAGAATTTCCGTTTACGAATTTATAATCTGAAACCTGATTTGGGTCTACCAAAACTGTTCTTGCATAGATATTTCCACCGATGTTGGTAAGCTCTGTCGTTGCTGGGTTCCATCCTTGGAAAGCACCTGCAACATGGACTCCATTTGCACCAACTGTTTGGCCAGTCATGTCCACTTGTAAGGTAACAGTGATACAGGTCCCGCAAGTTCCAAAACAAACCAATGGAGTTGAAGATACGCCCGGAGGAACGGTATAAGACCTGTTTCCACCTACACTACATGCTCCTGGTACGCCTTCATCCTGACCCCAAGCATTTCCGTTGATGAATTTGAATGGAACTACTTGTCCTGGTACCAATTGAAGTGTGGTAGCCCAAATTCCATTTCCTTCATTGAACAAAATAATCGAACCTGGTGCCCATTGTGGGTAGGTGCTTCCGAAATCACCGGCAATGCTCATTCCGCTGGGATTAACTGTCAATCCATTCATGTTTACACGGAAAGTAGTAGCCACCTTGGCTACACAGGCATTGCATTTTGCAAAACAAGTTGAAGCAATTGTAGCATCAGAGCTTCCTACAGTATAAACTCTGTTTCCAGAACCATTCACGCAAGAACCGCTTAAGCCGTTTTCCCAGCTGCTGCCGTTGATGAATTTGAATTCAATTGTGGAGCCTTGGGCCACGGAAATAGTAGTTCCGTAAGTAGTACCTGAAATCAAGGTTAATGGATTTGCTGTTGAATTAAAGCCATTGAAGCTTCCCGCAACAAATACACCTGATCCAGATACTAATTCATTCTGCATATCAACGCGGAAGCTTATGTCTACAAGTGGCAAGGCTGTAGAAGTGTAACTCCTATTGGCACTCTTAGACAAAGAATAAAGATCATAATCAGCAGAAATGCTGGATACGGTAGAAGTCATGGCATAATACTGAACAGTTGATCCATCAGCTTGTGCTGGGATGTCTGCAGTGTACGATGTACCTGAACCAGTAGCTGTAACCATGTTGCTGGTTACATAATTGTTGGTAGAGTAACGCAGGTAAACAATTTCTTCTCCAGATTTGGCTGCTGATAAAGTAATCGAAACAGTGACAACATCACTTGGAGTTACATTGCTTGCCAATGGACTTTGTGAAGTTGCGGAAACTGAAATTGGCGTTGCCGAAGTTTCCATGAAAATCGCCCTGGTGTTGGTGTAGCCATCAAAATCATTTGGTCCACCGTTGTCAACATCCTTTTCTTCCCAAATTGATGTATAGAATTTAGATGCGTTGCAGGTAATTGTGTTGTTTGGACCGCTATTATGTGTGTAGTTCTGAAAAGTGTTCATGGCAACATTCACATTTGCCCATTTGTTGCCCCAAGGATTACCGGAAGAACCGCTTGTGAATAGAAACTGACCTCCTGTAGTTCCGGTAAAAGTTGTTTTCCACCAACGGGTTGTGCCGTTCACGATGCGCTTTACGCCGCCACCTGAAACTTGAAACTCGCTACCAAATGCCGAACCGGCTGCAGGAGGGTTTGTCCAGCCATTCCAGTCACCAGGCATGTTGATGCCTTCCGGAGCATAAATCTGGGCAAATGAAGCATTGCCCGTACCGAGCAAAAGCATTGCTAAGAACACAATCCTAGCAAAGTAAGAATTGTAATAATGAATCATAATGTTAAAATGTTAATTGGTAAAATGAGAAAAAATACTTTCGCAAAAGAAATGGTTTATTCAGAAAAACACAATGGCTAAAATATTTTTTTAGTTGATATAAATCCATAGGAAAATTATTGTAATTATTTGATTAATAATTACTTGAGTTAAATATGATTGTTGGTTAAACAAAATTCAAAGAAGCAGATTCAGGCGAATTTCCCTGAAAACTGAAAATTGATGAAAGTTTTTAAAGCATTTAAAGGTTATCTTTTGAAAAGACAAATCCTCTCTCCGCTTCGCCTTCCACAAAGTCAACCATCATTCCAATCAAATGGAGAAAATGCTTTTTCTCAATGAAAACCTGGAAACTGCCAACGCTGAAAATTTCATCTTCCGTATGGACTGAATCAAAGCCAATGATAAAATTTGTTCCAAAGCACGAACTTCCCTTGGCACCAATGCGCAAACCAAACCCTTCCGGAATTTTTTTTCTGTCGATTATTCCTGCAATCTCCTGAATTGCAGCGTCTGTAAGCCTGATTGGAAGCAGTTTCATTTAGGTGATTAAATATCGCGTGGGAGAATATCGTTCTCAAAATTACCTTCGCAACCTCATTCAATAAAAAAATCATGGAAATTTTAAGTGATTTACTCAAAATGCTCCTTCCCGGCGGGCTGGTTTTGCTCGGTATTTACCTCAGTATCGAGGCCATGCTGAGAAGACAAATGGAAAAAACAGTGCTTGAACTCAGGGCCCGAAATACCGAAGCCATCATGCCGGTTCGGCTTCAGGCTTATGAAAGAATGGCGCTTTTTCTGGAAAGGATTAGTCCTCAAAATTTAATCATACGAATCAACCAGCCAGGAATGACTGCCGGTGAATTGCATGCGGTTCTGATTCGGGAAATCAGGGAAGAATATAGCCACAATCTAAGTCAGCAAATTTACATGGGTCAGGGCGTTTGGGCCTTAATTCGAAATGCCATGGAAGATATGGTTTCGGTAGCCAATACATCTGCGCAGGGACTTGACCCGCAGACGCCTTCCATTGAACTTGCCAAAAGGATTTTTGAACACATGATGGCGATTGGAACCGACCCAATCCAAAAAGCAATGGCCGAACTCAAGGAAGAAATTGCAATCCACTTTTAAGTTGTCGGGACTTTAATCGGTAATTTTTAAAAGGAGGTAAAAGCTTGTTTTAATTCATTGTATTTTTTCCTCAATCAAATCGATAACAAGGTAAGTTTATAAAATGCTTGAACCCCTTCAAAACAAAAATTGGATAGGTGCCGATCGCAGGGCCTGGCGCCTGAGCCTGAGTCTGCTCGCTCTTGTTCTTGCTTTTGCAGTTGCGGCCTGGTTTTCTGGCAGTAGTTGGACAATCCGAATAGTCCACGATTATATTCCGAATGAAATAACCATTCCGGCTTTTGCCATCCCTTCGGACCTTGTAGAGTTTTCTATTGGCTTACCCAATTATGCATTCGCCGAATACTTCGCCCTTGGTAAGGTAATTCCACCTGATTGGCTTTATCCTTCATCAGTCATTGTTTTCTTGTTGGCCATTAGCCTTTTAGCAGCTTCCCTAAGTTATTTTACAGGAATCTGGCTCTATGGTGGTCTTGCGGCAGTATCAACAGGCGTCGCTTTGTTCGGACCGGACTCCTTTGCTCCGTTTGGCATTACAAGCCAGTGGATTACAGGATTGCTGGTTTTGCTTGTGGTTTTACCGGTTTATGGAATTTCTAATTGGTTACCAGATTGGAATCTGGCAAGACGCTGGTGGGTATTGATTGTGGTTTATGGCTTACAGGGAATCCTTTTTTTATTCAGCGATTTTTCAGTGCAGGCGACTTCCGGAATTCTGGCTGCGCTTTGGTATCCACTCATTTTGGCATCACTGCTTTTTATAATTTTAAATGCCACTGACATACTACTAGGGGTTCTGACACTGCTTACCCGAGAAGAAAATAACACCCAAAGCTGGCTTCATTTCACTGTATTCTCAGTCTTTTATCTGGCAAATTATATTCTCATTTACCTATTTAATACCGGGCAACTAGCCCTCGATATTTTCTATCCGAATCCATTCTTACTTCAGCTCCTTTCTTTGGTGGCCGGGTTTTGGTTGCTTCCAAGGAAGGCACCGCTTGGTCCAGGCAGTCCGGGATTTATTACAGGAATTTCAGGATTATATGTTGGTCTCGCGGTTTTGTTTTTACTCACTTCTGCGATTGGGTTTGCATCTGCGAATGACCTGATCATTGAAGTACTCGAGGATGGAATTACCCTCATTCATTTTTGCATGGGTCTGAGTTTCTTCCTTTATGTGCTCATAAATTTCTTTGATTTGATGGGCCATGGGCTCAGGGTTCATCAGGTTATTTTCAGACCTAGATATATGCCCGTTTCAGCCATTCCGGTTTTTGGGATAGCTGGTGTGATAATTTTCCTTTTCAACAGTGGCTATTTTCCACTTTATCAGACACTTGCAGCCAGGTTTGTTTTTGCCGGGGACCATGAAAGATTAAGTGGCAAATCGGTCATGGCTGAAGAATATTATAAGCAGGCTTTAGGAATGGAATCAAGGAATCAAAGGGCCAATTTGAGTCTGGCCGGCCTTTACCTGGAAACCGGAAATCTTGAAATGGCCCGCAGGTCTGCTGAGACTTCATTGGAAAAAAATCCAAGTCCGGAGGCAGTTCTTGCCATGGCGCAGGTGTACCGGCAAAAAGGTCAAAATCTCGAGGAATTGCTCTGCCTTCAAAAGGGTGTAAAGAATTTTCCTCAGGATGGTCGCCTGCTCAACAACATCGGAGTGGCTTTCAGCAACACCATTTATCCGGATTCTGCGCGGCATTACTTTTCACTGGCTTCTCAAAGTCCCAATGCTGCATTGGAAGGAAAGGTGAACCTTGGATTTCATTATCTCAGTCAGGGAAAAGAGAAAGAGGGACTTCCCAGCAAAGACCCTGGATCTAGTGGCGACGGGGATTGGGCTGGTCTCAATAATGACATTGTTTTTGCGAATCTCGCTGGTGAAAAAGCTGCTGGTATTTCAGATGCAGTGCGCTTATTTAAGGATATACCCGAAGAAATGCAGGCTTTTGTTTTGTACCATGCGCTGGTGAACAAGGCAATTTCCCGCGACACAATGGGAATGTCATCTTTGATTGCGCTGGAGGGTGATTCTTTAAGGAAGTATTATTCTGAGGCAATAGACATGGGTAAAGCCATGCTTTATTATCGGACCGGAAATGTCCGCAAGGGTCTGGATGATTTGAACAGACTTTATGAGGTTGGGACCAAAAACAAAATAGACCTTGGATTGCTTCTTGGTCAGGTTTATTTTGAGCAAGGTGCATATCTCACAGCTTCCGGTTATTTTCGAAAAGCTGCGATGCAGGGAATGAAAAATGCCTGGTATTGGTATGCCGTAAGTTGTCTGGATGCCGGTAACCAGCAGGAAGCGGCCTGGGCTTTCAGAGAAGCTTTGCCATATTTGAGCAAAAGCGACAAAATCAGGGTTACTATTCTGGCCGATGGACTTGGAAGCGGGCAGTTTCACAATGCCGCACAGCGATCGGATCCGGAGAAAAGTGCGTTCATAAAAATCAATTGGAGTAAAATCGGTGATCAGCAATTGAAGGACCTGATTCACCTCACCGGAGACAAAGAAGCCCAGCGATTTCTATGGAAATATTGCTTCGACAAGGCTTACCGGGAAAATAGGAATTTTAGGTTCCAGGATTTATACAGATATGCAGTTCGATTCCACGGGAAAGACAAAAAATGGCAAGACCAGATTCGCAAGGCGAAACCACTTGTGTTAGAGGCTTCTTCCAAATTTGATGAGCTCGAAAAATCCAACAAGGATGGCTTTGGACAATTTGTTTTAGGAAGGCTGGCAGAATCAAAAAAGGACAGTGTTGAAGCGATTAAATTTTTTAATTCAACACTTCAAGAAGCACCACTGAATAACCGACAGGCCATTTATTCGGTTTTAGCGCTTGAAAAATATGGCCAAAGAGATCAGGCATATCAGAAGTCGCTTGAACTAAGCCAGCTCGATCCCAATAATGCAGCATACCTCAAGTTGTTTGCAGGTTTAGCCATCAGATCCGGCTTGGTTGAATTTGCTTTTCAAACTCTCCCAAGAATTGAAATACTCACTTCAAAGGCAGAAGCGGAAGCTTTTCGAAAATATCTAGAAACAGAACTCAAGGCCAAGAACTTCCCTTTGCCTGAAAATATTATCCCATGAGAAACACAATGAATCAAATTAAGCGTCTTTTAATTCCAGCTTTTTGCCTGCTTTTTTCAACTCTGCAGGCCCAGAAAAAGGAATTCACCATTGCATTTTACAATGTTGAAAACCTGTACGACACCATCAATGAGCCAGAAATTGATGATGAGGAATTTCTTCCTGAGGGTAAAAACAAATGGAATGGCGAGCGCTTTTCCCGTAAAATAGACAACCTCGCCAAAGTGATTGATTCACTCGGTGGTGGTCCGTCAATTTTGGGCCTTTGTGAAGTTGAAAACAAGTATGTTTTGGAAGAACTGATCCGTCATCCAAGGCTTGCGGCTAAGGGTTATGGGATTGTACATCGCAATTCCCCGGATAAAAGAGGAATCGATGTTGCCATGATTTACAAATTGGCAGATTTTAAGCCGGATGGTTCGACAGGTCTGCGAGTTCAGCTTCCAGGTGATTCTGCTTATCCAACCCGCGATGTTTTGCTGGTAAACGGAAAATTGAATGGAAAGCCTGTTCGTATTTTTGTGAATCACTGGCCTTCAAGGCGAGGTGGTGAAGAAGAATCCAAGGCCAAACGAATGGCTGCTGCCTTGGTTGCCAGAGCTGCCATTGATTCCATCCAAAAATTGGATTCTAAAGCCCACATTATCTTGATGGGCGATTTAAATGACCAACCATCAGACGCTTCAGTTTTAAATGGACTTAAAGCGGAAGGCCAGGATGGCAAATCAGATTTATTGAATCTTACTGCGGCCCTTGCTGCAAAAGGAGAAGGAAGCCATTCTTACAAGGAAGCTTGGAATATGCTCGATAATCTGGTGGTTTCTAGAAATATGGCTGACACAAAAAAAGGAATTCGGGTAGTGAGCAGCTCAACTGCGATTTACAATCCAATTTGGATGCAGGATAAATATTCCCGGCACAAGGGTGCTCCATACCGAACCTATGCTGGACCAAAGTTTATTGGTGGTTATTCAGACCATTATCCAGTTTACTTTAAAGTTCTATGTGATTGATTTGATAATTAATTCACTAAAAAGGACATATTGCGCTAAGATTTTTCAAAAAAGGAAGCCATGAAGGAAGTTACGGTTCAGGAACTAAAGCAGATGAAAGACAGTCAGGAAGATTTTCAACTGATTGATGTTCGCGAGGAATATGAATACGACATAGCAAACCTCGGTGGAGAGTTGATGCCGATGGGTTCTATTCTGGAATTTCATGACCGTATTTCAAAAGACAAAACGGTTGTGGTTCATTGTCGCAGTGGGCAACGGTCAAGAATTGCCATCATGAACCTTGAGGAAAAGTATGGATTTCGCAACCTTTTCAACCTTAAAGGTGGTATTTTGGCCTATGCGGATGAAATAGACCACAGCATTCAAAAATACTGAGGCTTCCTCAGGCGGGAAATACGAGCAATTCCCAATTGAAGGTTTTAATAAATTGACCACCGGCTTTTTATTATGTTTGTTCTTTAAGTGGAATAAACATGCAGCGGATTTTTTCTTTCTTCTTTTTTCTTTGCCTCGTTCAGCAAGGCTTTTCTCAGCTTGTAAATCAGGTAAAACCTTCGATTTCTGCCTCAACAAAGCAGTTTATTTATGAACTTAACCATGGCAAATTCAAAGAACATGGATTGCCAACGCAGTTTGTTTACAACCGCAGTGTTCAGGGCGAAATTCTTGTAAATGCATTTATTAAAATCGGTCCCGGATTTCAGGAGGAAAGTTTAAAGGCACTCGGTTGCCTTGTTGGTACGAAAGTAGGTGATATCCGAACTGTCAGAATTCCGGTTTCGCGTGTTTCTTCGCTCACCGACTTGCCAGGTTTGCTTGCCATCGACATGGATCAGCCTGCAGCTGCAGATCTGGATTCTGCAAGAAGAAGAACCCGAATTGATTCCGTTCATCTTGGTCTAGGTCTTCCCAAAGCTTTCAATGGAGATTCTGTTGTAGTTGGAATTGTGGATGCCGGTTTTGATTATACACATCCAGCGTTTTATGATACCGCATTCAGCCAGTATCGGGTGCGTCGGGTTTGGGAGCAAAAGGGGAGTGGTACACCGCCAACTGCTTTTGGTTATGGCGCAGAATATGCGGATTCCGCTTCGATTTTAGCCAAGCAATACGACATTACTGAAACGATTCACGGAACCCATGTTGGCGGAATTGCAGGAGGATCAGGTTATAATGGACCAACCGGAAATCATAAAAAATTTCGAGGCGTGGCATACAAGTCTGACCTTGTTTTTGTTGGAATGTATCCCAGCCCTGAATATTGGCTCAGCACTGGAATGGCAGACATGCTGGATGGTGTAAATTATACATTTCAGTATGCGGCATCTGTGGGCAAACCAGCAGTGGCAAACCTAAGTTGGGGTTGTCCGCTTGGTCCAAGAGATGGGAATGGCTTGTTTAGTCAGGCCATGGACAACCTAACAGGACCCGGTCGGATTTTCGTTTTGTCCGGGGGAAATAATGGTCAGAATAAAATTCACATCAGCAAGACCTTTACTCCACAGGATACTGTGCTGAGTACCTTCACCACTTTTTCCACATCCTTAACCCCAAAAATCAACAAAGTTGATTTTTGGGGGGATTCAGGTAAAACTTTTCAAGTTCAGTTTACCTTATACAATGGAGGGTCTTTTTATGCTGGCACCGAATGGATTGGCCTTGATGATAGTACCCGCCTTATCTCGCTTGTTGGAACCAACGGCGATACCCTTTTTGTAACCGTAACCGGAGTTGCAAACGAGTTCAACGGAAAGCCGCATTTTCTGGCTCAGTTTCTTAACCGTGTTCCGGACCGGGTTGGAATCAATGTAAAGGCAAGCAATGGAACTGTCCACGCCTGGCAGGGTGTGGTGGTGAAAACATCAGGTTATTATGGAGCCTTTTCAAAATATACATTTACATGGGCAAAAGATGGAGATGCGCTTTATACAACCGGAGATTTGGTTTCTACCCGTTCGGGAATTGCGGTGGCGGCCTATAATACCAAAGTGAGCTTCACAAATATTTCCGGTCAGGCACTTAGCTATACCGGGTATCTTCGTGGTCGCATTGCCGCATTTAGCAGCGTGGGACCAACGGCTGACAATCGGGTAAAGCCAGACATTGCTGGCCCTGGCCTATCACTTGCGTCCTCGGTTAGTTCTTATGATCCTGATTACCTTCTTGGTGGTTCGAGTTATGACAATATTGTGGCAGAGTTTGTCTCTCCGCTTAACAATAGAACCTATGGATTTGGTATGGCAGCTGGAACTTCAATGTCTTCGCCACTTACTAGTGGAGTTATAGCCATGCTGCTTCAGATAAATCCGGCTTTAAGTCCGCAGGAAATCAAGGACTTGTTAAGCAAAACAGCCATTAAAGATGCTTACACCGGGGTAATTTCTGCAGATGGAAGTAATACTTGGGGCAAAGGAAAGGTCAATGCAATGGGGGCAATTAGAGAGTTGCTTTCGCCAACTACAGGCATCGTTCATTCAATCTCAAACCCACAAGGAATTTTGGTATATCCGAATCCGGGAAATGGCCAATACCTGCTGGAATGGATTGGCATTCGGAATGGAGAAGAAATCAATTTGACAGTTATGGATGCTTTAGGCCGACAGATAAAAGCGTTTTCCTGTCACTCAGATGGAAATCCAATTTCGCTTGATTTGTTGGGAATAAATCCAGGCCAGTATTTTATCAAACTGGAATCCAAAAATGAATCGGCCTTTATTCGCCTGATAAACAGGTAGAGTACTGTCTAAAGTTTGTTCTGAAGTTCAAAGGAAACCCAGCTGAGTTCAATCTTGCCATGAGTTTGCGAAGGAAGCAGGTCCGTAAAATAGGTGCCTGTAAATTTTTTATTCTTTCTAGACTTGTCCCAATTCAACATTGTATATCCGTTGAACCTTTGAAGTACTTGTCCTATTTCTGAACTTCTGGAAATTTCCCCTTGCCATAGAAAGCATAAAGAAAAAATAGATTCATCTTCATCAGAACCAATTTCAGCCAAGATACTTCTGGAATTTCCGAATTCTGAAAATGAAGTGATTTGAAGTTTGGTCAGAGTCTGCTGTACCTCGATTACGAATTTGCGTTTTTTTTCAGGCTCCAGAGAACTTTCAATTTCACCTTCCCACCTTCCCCGAAAATCAGGTGGGATGTTTAGAAATGATTTATAATTCTGCATGAGATGCATGCGCCAAATTCTGTTTTCCAATAAAACCCAAATAAAGGTAATGGGGAAAATGATTGAACTGTAATCTCTTGCCAGATCGATGAGTTTGGTTTGATCTTTTACTCCAAAAAATAATAGGGCACCTGTAAAAATGAAGATGACCAAAGCCGATACATAGAAAATCAGGATTTTGATTTCCAGCTTATATGGTTTCATCCTTTTTTGTATCACTTCTTTGAATTTTTAATTGGAATTATAAGCGCTCTATTTTGGCGCCCAAAGCATTCAGGCGCTTGTCAATGTGTTGGTAGCCCCGGTCAATTTGCTCTACATTGTCGATGATGCTTGTTCCTTCAGCACTCATTGCAGCCAATAAAAGGGAAACTCCAGCACGGATATCCGGACTTGTCATTCTGATTCCTTTTAAAGGAATCTGGCGATCAAGACCGATTACAGTGGCTCTATGTGGATCACAAAGAATGATTTGGGCACCCATGTCAATTAGTTTATCCACGAAAAACAGTCGGCTTTCAAACATCTTTTGGTGAACCAAAACAGTTCCTTTTGCCTGTGTGGCCGTTACCAGGATAATGCTCAATAAATCTGGAGTAAATCCAGGCCAGGGTGCATCCGAAACTGTGAGCGTAGAGCCATCGATGAAGGATGAAATTTCGTATCGTTCATTACCGAAAACACGAATGTCGTCGCCGATGATTTCCATCTGAATTCCAAGCTTTGCGAAGACATCCGGGATTTGTCCCAGCATATCTACACGGCAATTGGTGATGGTAATATCGGAGTTGGTAATGGCTGCCATTCCAATGAAAGAACCAATCTCAATCATGTCCGGAAGCATCCGATGCTCCGTTCCATGAAGTTCTTTTACTCCTGTAATTCGAAGCAGGTTTGATCCATGCCCATCAATTTTTGCACCCATGCGAATCAACATGGCTGAAAGTTGCTGTAGGTATGGCTCGCAAGCAGCGTTGTATAATGTTGTTGTTCCTTCTGCCAGAACTGCAGCCATCAGAATGTTGGCCGTTCCGGTAACAGATGCTTCATCAAGCAAGTGGTAACATCCTTTTAAATGTTTTCCTCGAACCTGATAAAACTGAGTATTGGGGTCGTAATCAAAAGTTGCTCCCAGTTTCTCCAATCCCACAAAATGGGTGTCGAGTCGGCGGCGTCCAATTTTATCGCCACCTGGTTTTGGAATTCTTGCAGTACCAAAACGCGCCAGTAATGGTCCAACAATCATCACCGAACCACGAAGCGATGAAGCCTTATCTTGAAATTCTGTTGTTTCCAGGTATTCAAGATTTACCTCATCTGCCTGAAAAGTGACAGATCCGGGTCCATTTCGGGTAACTTTTACGCCCATTGAATTAATGAGCTCAATCAACTTATTGACATCCCGTATATCTGGGATGTTTGTGATGGTAACGGGATCTGCTGTCAGGAGTACACAGCAAATAATTTGCAATGCCTCGTTCTTCGCTCCTTGGGGTTCTATGCTACCCGAAAGTTGGGTGCCCCCATTAATCCGGAAGGTGGTCATGAATTATCTTCTACGCTTTTGCTGAAAATTGCGCTGGTTGCGGTTCTTTCCGCCGCTCCTTTGCTGATTGCTTGGGACTGCCTGAGTAATTTCTTTGGGGTTGAGGCTTAATAGATTAAATGCTGCAACCTTCTCAGGGTCAAGTTTTAAAAGGCCGTCGGATAATTTCCTCAGGCTTTCCAGAACTACATTGTCTTCTACCATGTCCTTGCTGTTGGTGAGGACGAATAATTTCATCAAGCGGCAGAGGTAAATCGAAGCCTGTTCTTTTTCTTCTTCGTCTTTTATCTCGATGGCCTGACGAACAAGCTCTTCAATATTTCGGCCATAATGGCGAAACTTCGCTTCTCCAGTAAGGTATGGAACGGGCTTTGGTTTTTTTACCAATACCTCGCTGTCTGGCTTTGGAAAAGGACTATCCACATCGAGTTTCATGCCTGTAATCACATGAAGATGGTCCCAAAGTTTTTGATAATAATCGTTTGGTTCACCTGTTACGGGGTTGAGTTGTTTCATCAACTCCACAAGTGTAATGGCCATCTTGGTTCTTCTTTCCCTGTCTTCAATTGTCAACAGGTGGCGCGCCATATTTTGAATGTTCCGTCCATATTCGCGGAAGGAAACATTCTCCAACTCGTTGGAATACTTGAAACTATGTGGAACCTGTTGGGTTCGTGATTGGGTATAAGGTCTTCTTTCCATGCTTGTTTGCGCAAAGGTGCAAATGAATTTCATCAAAGGCAATTGGAAGACCGGTTTTACGGCCTCTAAATGCAATTTAGAATTTTTCCGCCATGAGGCGAAGCCTTGCAGAACAACGGTATCTTGGATCGTGGTATCGGGCAAAAAGTTCATCGAGAATGTCCACAATTTTTGGTGCCCCGATTTGGTCAGCCCATTCAAATAAACCCTTCGGGTAATTTACACCTTTTGTCATGGCGATATCGATGTCTTCTTTGCCTGCAATTCCATAATGCAAAGCCTCTGCCGCTTCGTTGATAAGCATGGCAAGAATGCGGTCGAAAATGAGTTTCAAGAGGAAGTGTTCTTCGCGGTGAGGCGGTTTTACAGCGCCTTCCGAATAATCATAAAACCCGCGTCCTGATTTCCTTCCCAGAAATCCTGCTTCCATGAGCCTTTTTTGGGTAAACGATGGCATGTAACGCGGATCACAGAAGAATGCGTGAAACACGGTTTCGGTTACAGTGTAATTGACATCATGACCAATAAAGTCCATCAACTCAAATGGCCCCATTGGGAAACCACCGATTGATTTCATGGCAAAGTCAATCGTAGCTATATCGGCAATTCCTTCGTCGTGAATGCGCAAAGCCTCTCCGTAAAATGGGCGTGCAACACGGTTCACAATAAAACCGGGCGTGTCTTTTGCCAGAACAGTTGTCTTGCCCCAGCTTTTGATAATGTCGTTGGCAAGATCGCGGGTTGCCTCAGAAGTTTGAACTGCAGGAATAATTTCAACCAGCTTCATGATTGGGGCAGGATTGAAAAAATGAATTCCAATAAATCGCGCCGGGTTTTTACACGAAGCTGCCAGAGATGCTATTGACAGCGAAGATGTGTTGGAAGCCAGAATGCAATTTTCAGAAACGATGGTTTCTAATTCCCGGAAGACTGCAGCTTTGACATCCATGCGCTCCACAATTGCTTCTATGATTAAATCGCAATGGGCAAGGTCTTGAAGAGAAGAACCGGGGGTAACTCTGTGGGAAATGTCGTCTGCTTCCGATTGGGTAATCCGGCCTTTGCTTACCTGAGAAGCAAGTGATTTGGTAATGCTGGCCAAAGCTTTTTCCACCATGCCGGACTGCTGATCGAACAATACAACTTTCCAACCTGCGGCAGCAGCCACCTGGACAATTCCACTTCCCATGGTGCCAGCACCAATTACGCCTGCTTGTTTCATTTTCCTTTGAATTTTGGTTTTCTTTTTTCGATAAATGCGGTCACACCTTCATGGTAATCTTCTGATTCACTGGCAAGAATTTGAAGTTGAGTTTCGGTTTTTAATTGGTCTTCCAGACTTTGCATGGTGCCTTCGTTAAAGGCTTTTTTTGTGAGAGCGAGGCCGTATGTAGGCATGCTTGCCAATTTTTCAGCAATGGCTGAAACTGTATTTTCGAATTCTGCATCAGCCACTGATTTGTAAATCATGCCCATTTGCTCTGCATCTTTTGCGAAAACCCGATCTCCAAGCATCGCCAAAGCAAGGGCTTTTTGAAAACCAACAAGTCTTGGAAGGAAAAAGGTCCCACCTGAATCAGGAATTAAGCCAATGCCGCTGAATGCTTGAATAAAGGACGCGCTTTCCTTCGCCAAAACGATGTCGCATGCGAGTGCAATGTTGGCCCCAGCGCCGGCTGCTACACCATTTACCGCAGCGATTACAGGTTTTTCAAGATTGCGGATTGCACGAATGATTGGGGCATAATGCTCATCCAAAATGGCTTTGAAACCTGGATGCAGATCAGGATTGGTTACTTCCACAAGGTCTTGACCGGCGCAAAAAGCTTTTCCCTCTCCGGTAATTACAATGGCCCGGATTTCGGGGTCCTTTGCGCATTCATCAAGCACATTTTGGAAATCAAAAGCCATCTGGCGATTGAAACTATTGAACGAGGCCGGGCGGTTTAATGTGATGTGTCCGACGGCTTCAGATTTTCGAAAAAGAATGAATTCACTCATGTAATTGCCGGACAAAGTTTTAATTGCCCTCGCTGCAATATTACCTTCTCAAATTGAAAAGCCAAGGGTTCAACTTGATTGCAATTTTTTGAAAACAGCAGAAAAAGTCTCTTTAATTGTTCATCAGTTGGCTTGATATTTTGTTGATTTTGATCTTTTGATGGAACCTATTTGGTGTTTTGTATGCAAGGCTTCCTTGATTTCAATTTTAATATCTCACGGCAAAATCACAGCTTATTCTTGTTTAGAGTCAATTTTTAACAAATTGTATCATTTAGTAAAATACAATACCAAAGCATGAATTGAAATTATTGAATTTGAAAAGGTTAGGCTGAGATTTGAATCCTAATTAGGCTCTGATTTATGAAAGAATTTTACCTTCCTTAATTGAAATATTTGGCCTAAAATTGCAATCACAACAAAGGATGGAACTTCCATCTTAATTAGATTAGAGCCATGTAAAAACAAAACAAACGATGAAAAAAACACTTATACCGATTTCATTTTTGGCAGTCCTGGTTTTTGGATTGGGATCCATTAACAGCAAACTTTCTAGTAATTCAGGTGGTGCCGTAGCATCTCGTACGGGTGCCCCTGATGGTTCTGGCGGACAAGAGGAAACCTGCACTTCCTGTCATAGTGGTGTTGCCAATTCTGGTCCAAATTCAGCATCTATAAGCATCGCCGGAAATCCCACAGGTTTTTTGGCAGATTCGGTTTACACCGTTACGGTAGCAGTAAACAATCATACTGGTTCTGCCGCTGGTTTTCAAGTGGTTGCTTTGGGTACTGATATGACAACTTTTGGAACACTTGCCAAAATTGGTAGTACCAGCAAAATTGTTTTAGGAAATGGCCGCACATACCTAACCCATACCAACAAAAATTCATTTTCTTGGTCGTTTAACTGGACAGCCCCAAGTTCTGGTTTGCCTGATTCTATGAGTTTCTATGCAGCAGTTAATGAAACAGTTGGAGGCGTTCGGAGAACATATACCAAAGCGAAATCCTTCCGCAGGAAAATCATTACTTCAAGTCCGGAATTGCAAACCGCTGCATCGCTGAAGGTTTTCCCATTTCAGGCTGAGAAAGAAATATTCGTGAGTGGAATTCCAGTGAATTTAAGTTCTGGAATGGTTCGGATTGTTTCCCAGGATGGGCGTCAGGTTTTGAGTCAGGCCCTTGAAAATGCCGGACTTCAGGGAATTCAACTTCCTTCGAATTTGTCTCCTGGTCAATATTTCATTCG
>CAMDMI010000007.1 GCA_945902135.1 Spirosoma fluviale | reverse complement strand
TTGTTGAGCGATGAGGACCATGCCATTTTCAGGTACAATCCTGAAACTTATGATTTGGAGAAAAAATTTAAGCTCAGCATTATCAATCCAGAAGGTCTTAGTTTTGGACCAGATGGCAGTTTGTATGTTGTCAGTGATGATATGGGTGTATTGTACCGGTTTGATTCAAGTACATTATTTAATTAAAAAATGAATTCATTTTCCGTTCAGAAAATAGTCAACAGCGTGATTTGGAAGTTGAATATTCTTGTTAACCAGTTTTCAAATCCAGGCTCCCGTCTCCTGGCTAGTGTATATCTGCTTTTGAATTCTAAGTTAAAACTTTCAACTTTCTTTCTGATTCCTTTAGCCTTATCTCTTTCCCCTTTTTCATTTGCTCAAATTAGCCTAAGCAATGGCGAGCACAATCTGGAAATTTCTGGTTCCATTTCCAGCTTCTATAACCAACGGTTTTACTACAATCAAAATCCTGAAAACAGAATTGATGACAATCTGGCCAATCCAATTAACAAGGATAAGGATCGGTTTGGCCTCAGAGACATGCAGTTGCAGCTGGAAGGCCGGATTGGTCACGATTTTGAATATGAGTTTCAGGTGGACTTTGCCGACTTGGTCAATCAATCTGATGTTGGTGAAAATCCAGGAATTATGGATGCCAATTTCACCTATAAAGGATTGAAATTTGTGAATGCCACGGTGGGATATCAAAAGATTCCCTATTCCCGCAATTCTTTGGTTCCTTTTACTTTTTCACCTTATTGGCAAAGGGCCGAAATTGCCAGAGGTGAAATTTTTTCAAGGCGTGATATTGGAATTATGCTTTCTGAATCTTTTTGGGACCAAAAAATAAATGTTTATGGCGGAATGTTTACTGGAATGGGCGAGCAAATCTTATCAGCCAATGGAGGCGACAATGACCCATCTGGTGAATTTGAATATGTCGGAAGGGTTGACATTGCTTTTCCAGCCAGATACCGATATCGGGATTATGATATCAATTCAAGTCCAATTCCAATGTTTCAGTTAGGTGCTGCAGCTAGAACAGTCAGAAGGAAGTACAGCTCTTTTTTGCCAGGAGATGATTATTATTTAAGGATAATTTCTGGGCAGAAGGATTGTTTTACAGCTGATTTCTCAGCCCAATGGAAAGGATTTTCTACCCAGATTGAATGGCATCTGATCAATGTGAAACCGACCAACGAAATTGATCCATCTGGTTTGCGATATAGAGAGAGCAGAGGTACTGCGAATACAAAAATTGGAGCTAATCCCACTGGTTTTTTCAGGGCGGGAGGCATTTTAGCAACACTCAGCTATGCTTCAAAACCTTTAAAATCTATTTTTTCTTTTCGATATGATCAGCTAAATCCCAACGATTTAGTTCAAAAAAATACCGAAGAATCCCTTACGTTTGCATGTGCATATCAAATACGAGGCTTCAATTCAATGATAAAAGCCCAATACTCTTATCGACTGATAGACAGAAAAAATCCACTTATTCAGCGATTCGATGACCAACTAAGAGTGGGTTGGCAAATGCTCTTGCGTTAAAAATAAAATCAAATAACAAACATGAAAAATACAATACTTTCTTTTTTGGTGCTGGCTAGTACAGCGCTTACTTCCTTTGCCCAGACTACTTTGCAGGCTGGAGATATTGCTTTTGTGGCCATGCAAAGTGGAGAAACAGGTCAAATTTCAAAAGATAGATTTGCGTTTATTCTTTTAAAGGATATCAATGCAAATACCCAAATCAATTTTACAGACAATGCAGTCATTAATCCTCAACCGGTAAAATTTTGCATAAATGAAGGTACTTCCAGATGGACATCTACAAGTGCCATGACTGCTGGAACGATTGTGAGTATTTCTGAAGACTCCATTACTTCAGGTGGTAGTGTTAATGGTGGCTTGTCATTTAGCCAGAGTGGAGACCAGATTTTAGCTTATCAAACTTCAGGAGCTGATACGTTAATGTTGGCTGGTGTTAGCAATACTGGTTGGGAGACTACATGTGGGTCAGCATGTGGTGGAGCAAACAACAACAAAACCTGCCTGCCTTCTCCCCTTGTTAATGGAGTAAATGCAATCGGTTTTCCAACAATTAAGAAGAATGCATATTTTAATTTAACCAATCCATTTGGTAGTCCTGCTGAAATATTGGCTGCTATCAACAATCCCGCAAACTGGACCCAGGATGATGTTTTGCAGGTCTGGCCAAGCTGGAATGTTACTGTAGTGACTTCAATTGAAGAGTTAATTGGAACACGAAAGTTTATGTTTTTCCCAACTGTTTCAAGTGGTAACTTCACTTTGGTCAACAACTCAGGGTCATCTTATGAATTTACAGTGCAAAATGTACTTGGCCAAATTCAGTTTTCAGGTGTAGCCCCTGTTGGGAAAAAGGAGTTTTCGTTTGATGGATTATCTAATGGATTCTATTTTGTTTCTTCCAAAAACAAGGAAGGTAATTCGGGCATAATTAGATTTCAGATTTCTAAATAGGAATCTGTTTTGATGTCTGACTTTTGTAGATTCAATAAGTTACGTTCATAACTTGGTTAAAATCACAAAAACAGTAAGTACCCCTGAAAAAAATGGTGATTCGTTAATCCTGGATTCAGTCAAAATAAAAAAGGGGCATAACAGCCCCTTTTTTATTTTGACTATTTTCTAATGCTGATATTAATATACTTTTGACTTTCAAGACCACAGCACAAAAAAAAGGGGAAAAGTTTTTGAATATATTTTTGAAGTAATGTTTTGGTTGTTTACCTTCGCATTCTGAAAAACCTAGTTCTCATGAAAAAAGCATTTTTATCAGTTTTCTTCCTGCTGGGAATTGCCATGGTAGGTCTAAGCGATGATCCTCCTCCGTTCAACCCTGGTGATCCTTCACCAATTCCGGTTGATGGTGGAATTTCAATTCTGCTTGCCACTGGAGCAGCCTACGGAGTGAAGAAAGTTCGCGATGCCCGTAAGAGCAAAGCGGAAGGCAATTCTTCCGAGGAAGCCTAAAAAACTCAACCCCGCTTTTAGCGGGGTTTTTTTTGACCCTTTCTTTTTGTTTTTTGAAATGCTTCTCTGGACTAATATTGAATCACTTTTAAAGGTCCCGAAAAAATACCTAATTGCATTATGAATCGATTGTTTGTCATCCTGCCTTTCTTGTTTTTGCTTCTTCGTCCTGCCTCTTCGAATGCGCAGACAGAAGCTGGTTCTCTTGTTTGGTTTACAGATTTAAACAAGGCCATTGATGCTTCGAATTCTTCAAAGAAACCCATTTTCGGATTTTTTACCGGTTCCGACTGGTGCGGTTGGTGTCATAAACTTCAGCGGGATGTGATGGCCAAACCAGCATTCATCGATTGGGCAAAAAAGAATGTAATTCTTCTTGAGTTGGATTTTCCTAGGAATAAAGAACTTCCTGCTCAATTAAGTCAGCAAAATAATGAGCTTGCCAAGCAATTTAAAGTGACAGGTTTTCCAACTGTCTGGTATTTTATGGCTAGTAAGGAAAAGTCCGGAAAGACAAATCTTAATCCTTTAGGTTCTCAGGGTTATCCCTCATCTGCTGAAAAAGGGAAGGAAGAAGTTCGTTTCCTGAGTGATGCCGCTGCGATTCTATCTGAGAATAGAAAATAAGGCTTCCCGTAGATATTCGGGTTTGATTTCCTTTTTATCTGTTCTCGGATTTCTCTCGGTTTTTTCTTGCAAGGAAAGACCTGTTGGAAGTCAAACTTTAAAGAGGGAGCAAGAAAAATTTCAACAACTTTCTATTGTACCCAAGGATACCTTAATCTGTAAGAAAGATTATTGTATTTGGGTTTCACCAGAAGTTCCCGAATCTGGTGATTGTGCACTTCTTCTTTTTTTTGATCCACAAGGCGAAGGAAAGAAGCCGATCGAAATGTATTCGAAAGCTAGTTTCTCAGTACCTGGCATTTTCGTCGGTTCAAACCTTTCCCGGAATGGTTTAGATTTTGAATCATCCTCCCGAATCGCATCTGCTCTTCTTGACAGCATTCAAATTCGCTTTCCGAAGTTGGTTTTACACCCTTACTTTTTTGGTTTCTCTGGTGGCGCAAAGGTGGCTTTGAATGCCGCCAACCGGATTCCCGGAATTGAAGGTGTTGTATACGCAGGTGCGCCAGGAATTTCCCAACCTGTTTGTCCGGTTTTAGGTTTCGCAGGAAAAGGAGACCTCAATTTCGCTGATCTTCTGGCCTTTGATGCTGCTCTTCCGGATCAATTGCCGCATCATTTAATTGTTTGGTCTGGAAAACATGAATGGCCTAAGGCTTTGTCCATGAAAATTGGATTCGATTGGATTGCCGGAAAACTTCGTCCTGGTTCGGGCATCATTGACAGAATCATCCTAAAGAAAAAGGCATTTGCTGATTCTATTACTTCTCCACTTGATAAGTTATCCGCACTTCATTTGGCTTCTTTTCTTTCATCAAGCATGGGGAAGCCGGACAAATTCAAAACTGAACTCGAGCAGCTGCAACTTTCTCCTGAATTTATCAGGGCCAAATCAAAAAGAGACATTGCCATTCAAGATGAACTTGTTTTAAAGGACTCATACAGGAAAGCCTTTTTAGAGAAGGACTTGGAATGGTGGGAACCCGAAATTCAATTATTGCGTGCTCATGCTCGGTTTCAGGATGCCTGGCTTCAGGATCGCCTTTTGGGTTATCTATCACTCTTGGCCTATTCAGCTTCGAACCAGGCACTTGCTTCCAATGACCCTAATCTTCCGGCTAAATTTCTTGCATTCTACAAATTGGTGGATCCATTGAATTCCGAGCATGCTTATCTTTTGGCTGTTCTTGAAGCCAGAAAAGGGAATAAGTTGGGATGTATTGAATCCATAAAATTGGCTGCTCAGCTTGGTTTCAAGGATTCTGTCCGTTTAAAAAACCAGCCTGAGTTTTCCGGATTGGGTTTGGAGTCCTTTCTTAATCCATGAAATTTCATTCTTTGGTTTTTCAGTAAGGGCCAGTTCCTTTTTCTTTGTCGCATGCATAGTCTCACCATCGCCACCAGGTCCAGTCCACTTGCCATGTGGCAAGCGAAGGAAGTGGCTTTCTTATTGGAAAAGGCCGGGTTTTCAACCCAACTCTGTTCATTGGAAACCCAAGGCGACAAAAAGCTGGATGTGAGTCTTTCTAAAATTGGGGAGAAAGGACTTTTTACCCAGGAACTTGAGGACCTTCTGCTTTCAGGCGAAGCCCATCTTGCAGTTCATTCGGCCAAGGATATGCCGAGTTCACTTCCGGAGGGTCTTGACTTAATCGCTTTTTCGGAAAGAGAAAATCCCTGCGATGTGCTGGTTTCGATGAATCCAAATTTAAGGATATCTGACCCTGGAATCAGAATTGGAACTTCATCAACCAGGCGGGTTTCGATGCTTAAGCGTTATTATCCCGAAGCCATACCAATCACAATTCGTGGGAATCTTCAAACCAGATTCAGGAAAATGGAGGAGGGCCAATGTGATGCCATGCTTTTGGCCTGGGCCGGGGTGCACCGAATGGGCTTTTCACATTTGGTTACCGAGAAACTTTCAACATCTGTTTTTACACCTGCAGCAGGGCAGGGGAGTCTTGCAATTGAGGTTTCAGAGTCTCTTCCTTCTGAAATCCGTGAAGGAATTCGCGCAGCCATCAATCATCCTTCAAGTGAACTTGCTTTGCTCGCTGAACGCGCTTTTCTCCGCAAAATGGAAGGCGGATGCAGTGTGCCTGTTTTTGTGCTTGCCCAATGGAAAGGTTCAATTCTGAACATTATGGGCGGTGTGGTTTCGCTGGATGGTGTAGATGAAATTCGATTGGAGGATTCTGTTGAAATTCTGCCTGAAGCCCAAAGAGAATTGGCCATCAATCTTGGAGAACGATTAGGAACAAGTGTTCTAGCATCAGGAGGCAGTTCCATACTTCAAAAAATTAAATCAAATTGCGACTGATTACAGAAAAACTAAAGATAGAAAAATGAAAAAGAAATTTGCATTCTCCATTGCTTTCTCAGCATTGCTCGCTTTTGGGACTCAGGCTGAAATATCCGGTAAAGACGATAAAGACACTTTGGTGGTCATTGGCACCAGGTTTGGTGAAATTACCGTTGTTCTTTTTCCGGAAACGCCAATCCACAGAAGTAATTTTTTCAAGCTGGCTTCAGAGCAATTTTTTGATTCCACTTCCTTCCATCGGATTATTAAGGATTTCATGATTCAGGGCGGAGATCCGAACAGCAAAGATGACAATCCGAATAACGATGGCGCTGGAAATACGGGTTATACTTTGCCTGCAGAATTTGTTCCATCTTTAACCCATATTCAGGGTGCATTGGCAGCGGCCCGCACAGAAAATCCAGAAAAAAGGTCAAGCGGCTGCCAGTTTTATTTGGTTGAAAACCCAGGTGGAACCCATTTCCTTGATCGGAATTATTCGGTTTTTGGTCAAACCATCAAAGGCATAGATGTGATTCAAAATATTGCGGTTCAGCCCAAAGGCGCCATGGATAGGCCGAACAACAACATCCGCATGTGGATGAAGCTTGTGCCGATGAAGAAGGAGAAGATTACTGAAATGTATGGATATGATTATTCCAGCCACTCGGTGAAGCCGGAATTAATCAAGTCCAAAAATTAATTCAGAATCTCTGTCAATCAATAGCTGAATATCTTTTCCCCGCTGGCGCCGCTTGAAAGGTTCCAGTTGATTTTCCACCCATAAGCACAATCACGGGTGTCAGCTTGTCCTGTTTCGTTGACACCCATGTAAATGGTGAGAACATTTCCATTGCTTTTGTGTTGGATTGTGCCTGATCTTGGTGCATAGAATTTACAATAAGAATCGCTGGTAAAACGGCTTAAATACTGGCTCGTAAAATTATTTCCAAACCTGTTAATGCCCCATGTGTCTGTTTTTTCAAGGCCATTTATGGTGGTATCTCCTTCGCTTGCAAATTGGGTAACACTGCGGTTTGGATAAAAGATATTTTTCCAGCTGCTTGTTCTTGCGATGTTGTAGGTTATTTGGCTACCATCATTCACAACCACATTCATGTCTCTGGCTCTTTCGCGGAATATAAGAGAATCGGTGCCAGCCAGGTACTGTAAATAGGCGCCATAACCCTTAACATTTGTCAGGTATTTGGTTCCGTTGAATGTCCAGGATTTGCTGTTGGATAGTTTGGTTACTTTATAATTTGCGAGGGTAATCCGGATAACGGCGCCTTGCATAGCCCAGCGTTCTTTTTCAATAAGTTCAAATGTAATTGTTCCGGCGCGTGTTCTGGATGGAGATCCGCAAGGAGTTACCCCATCGTATCGGAGTCTGATGGTTTTTTCTCCGACAGAATCAATTTCACAACCGCAAATTACCTTTCTGGCTATTCTGCCATTAATGCTTTTAAAGTTATCCAATGCATCGGTAACATCCGTGTTTGCTTGGTCTCCTTCGCTTTTTAGATCGCTGTTGTCTTCAACCTGGCTTAGACTTTGTTGATCGGGTTGTGGAGCTTCAGTTTCCTTTTTGCAAGAAATGAGGCTTAGGACTAAAAGTCCAAATAGGATGGATTTAATGGTCATAGCAATCGTGTTTATTTTTTCGATAACGAATCCTTAAAAGGAAATATTATAAAGAAGGGCGAATAATCGCCCTAAAAATGAAATCTGATTTGAGTCTGATTCCTGAATTAAATTAGATGTGGTTGAAGTTTTTTGGCGAGATCTGCCTTTCCTACCACACCCACTTGCTTGTCAACCAATTCTCCATTGTTGAAATAAAGAAGGGTCGGAATAGAGCGAATTCCAAAGCGTGAAGCCACATTTGGATTGAAGTCTACATTGAGTTTGCCGATGATGGCTTTGCCCTCGTAATCGCCAGCCAATTCCTCCACAACTGGCCCAATCATTTTACATGGTCCACACCATTCTGCCCAGAAATCTACCAAAACTGGTTTTCCGGATGCGAGGATTTCATCAAAGTTGCTGTCTGTTATTTCTATTGCCTTTCCCATGATTGTATTGAATTTTCTATTTGAGTTTCAATAATAATGCAAAGTCGATGGATCTGTCTTGATTTTTCAGAAAAACGGAATCTTTGTCAGGTTTTTCTCAAAATGCTGAGTCCATCCCGAATCGGTAAAACAATTAATTCTGCATCTGGAAAAAGACTAGGAAGTTCTTTGTTGAAAGCAGTTACGGATTTTTCGAATCCTCTTTGTTCTGATGAAGGTTTTAGAACTGCTCCTCTTGCGAATACATTGTCCACCATTGCAATGCCGCCACAGCGTAATGCAGGCCAGATTTTTTCGAGATAAATTTTGTTTGAAGACTTATTCGCATCGATGTAAACTAGGTCCCAGGTTTCCTCGAGTTGTTCAAGTGAATTGAGGGCATCGCCTACGATGATTTTAATTCGGCTGGCATATCGACTTTTATGAAAAAAGGCCGAAGCAATTTCTGCTTGTTCTTCTTTGTTTTCAAGTGTAATGAGTGTGCCGGTAGGAGATAAGCCTTCAGCAAGGCAAAGACTGCCATAACCTGTGAAGGTTCCGATTTCAAGGATTCTTTCCGGTTTGAGGAGATGTGAAAACAAAGACAAAAGTCTTCCCTGAGAATAGCCGGTGAGCATTCTGCTGGCATTTGGGAATTTAATGGCTGTTTCTGCTTCTAATTCTGATAAAATTCCTGATGTAGGTGAACTATGCGCTTTGAGCCAGTCTTCTGTTATTTCTTCAGCCATGGGCATAAAAAAAGGCCGGAATTCCGGCCTTAAAAAATCTTTCTGAAATTATTTTAGAATGCTTCTGGCAATCACCAATTTCTGAATTTCTGAGGTTCCTTCACCGATGGTGCAAAGCTTTACATCACGGTAATACTTTTCAACTGGGAAATCTTTGATTAAGCCATATCCGCCAAAAATTTGAACTGCTTCATTTGCGACATGAACTGCAATCTCAGAGGCATACAATTTAGCCATTGCAGATTCGCGGTTTACGGGTTTTCCGTTATTTTTAAGGAAGGAAGCACGGTCAATTAAAAGTCTTGCAGCTTCGATTTCGGTTGCCATATCAGCCAATTTAAAAGAAATTGCCTGGAAGTTCGAAATCGGCTGATTGAATTGATGTCTTTCTTTGCTGTAAGCAAGTGCCGCTTCATATGCGCCAATTGCAATTCCTAAACTGAGGGCTGCAATGGATATTCTTCCACCATCAAGAATTTTCAAGGACTGAACAAAGCCATCCCCAACTTTCCCTAGAATTTGTGATTCGTGAACCCTGCAGTCGTTGAAAATTAACTCTGCCGTTTCAGAAGCACGCATGCCCATCTTATTTTCTTTTTTTCCTGATGCAAATCCCGGGGTGCCCTTTTCAATCACAAAAGCAGTCATTGCATGAGAGTCGCCAACTTCTCCAGTGCGAACGATGACCGTGGCAACTTGGCCTGATTTTCCGTTGGTGATAAAATTCTTAGCGCCATTGATTATCCAATATTCGCCATCTTTTACAGCAGTGGTGCGCATGTTACCGGCATCAGAGCCTGTGTTTGGCTCCGTCAGGCCCCATGCACCAGCCCATTCTCCGCTTGTAAGCTTGGGTAGGTATTTTTTTCTCTGCTCTTCATTTCCAAATGTGTAAATGTGGTTGGTGCACAAAGAATTGTGTGCAGCCATCGACAATCCCACGGATGGATCAACCTTGGTGAGTTCCACAATTGCGGCAACATATTCTTCGTAGCCAAGTCCGGATCCGCCATATTCTTCAGGAATGATCATTCCCATTAAACCAATGTCTCCCATTTTTTGAAAAAGTTCAAACGGAAACCATTGTTGTTCGTCCCATTCCATTACGAATGGGAGAATTTCCTTTCTGGCAAAATTTCTGGCGGCTTCAGCCACCATTTGAACATTTTCTCCTTGTGTGAAATCCATTGTTAATGAGGATTTATCCTGATGCATATTAATTGAGGTGTATTGGCCGCAAAATTCAGATTAATCCCTGAGAATACCAACCTGAACCAATTGAATATTCCACTTGAATTGCCAAAAACCTTGAATAATTCAATAATTTAACAATGAGGTGATGTTAAGAGAAATATGCATTGATTTCTTCCGGCAATTTCATCGTGGTGATTCCATCCGGAATCTCTAAATTTTGAGAAGTTATCTGGTAACCGGTGAGGATAATACTGGCATTTTGTCTTACCGCGTAAAGCTTGTTGATGTAGGGCTGGACATCTTCCATACAGGGTGTGGAGGTGATAATTGTAAAAATCACATCGGCCTTGTGGATTTTCTGTACTTCCGCCAAATCATGCAATGGAAGACTTTGTCCAAGATAAAAACACTTGTGCCCCATCTTCTTAATCAGATAGTAAGTAAACAGGAGACTTAGTTCATGCAATTCACCCTCAGGTAAAAACAGTATTACTTTTTTATAGTCAGGCCTTAAATTTTCGGAACTGATTTCATCAATGGCAACGCAAAGCTTTTGACGGATTAGGTAAGTGATAAAATGTTCCTGAGCCGGATTTATCGAATTAGTTTGCCAAAGGATTCCAATGTGTTGAAGAAACGGAAAGATTATTTTGGTTATGGTTTCCTCCATACCAAATACCATCTTGTTGGAGTCTATTTGCTGGTTAAAACTTTCTTCATCAAGTTCCAGCATGGAAAGTACAAGTCCTTGGATGTGCGAAAAATATTGAATTTTGGTCTGGGTTAATTTTTTCACCTCAGCGCTCAATTCTTCTTGTTGGAGAAGGGCAATGCGGCTTATTTTAAAGCCGTTTTCATATAAAATTGCCACATTTAACAAGTACTTCAACTCTTCTTGGCTGTAAAGTCTGATGTTGGTATCAGTCCTTTGTGGCTTTAAAAGTCCATAACGCTGCTCCCAAATGCGAAGAGTGTGCGGTTTGATCCGGGTAAGCTGACCTAAGTCACGAATGGTGAAGGTGACATTCATGTCCGATTTAAAACCAAAGCCCCAAAATTGAACTTGTATCTTGCAAACAATTTAAAGGTGAATTGGTTTTAAAAAAGTTTGATTTCTTTTTTAAACAAGATTAAAAAATCGATTGAAGCATGAAAAAAGTTAGTTGCAACAAGAATGTAATGGCAGCAACTTTGTTCTTCCGGCTAAAAGGCAACAAAAATCCTTGTGCAAGGATAAGTCCGGAGATCGCAGCCCAGCCATAATAATTTCCGAGAGGAATATTGCCGTTTTCCCAATTCCAAAAACCAAGCCTGATGGCAGCTGGTTCAATGAAATAATCGAGAGCAACCAGCAGAAAAATTCCTGCTAGGTATTTAATCCAGGCGTTTGCTGGCATATAATCAATGAGGCAAATTGTGCAGTAGGCAACCAAAAACCAGTTTAAGCCGATAAGCAGTGGGGTGTTAAAAATCTTTAGGCCCAGAACCTCACCATAACTATAGTTGCCAAAAATCCACCCGGTGTTGACACCTATGATTTCTGCCGCAAGTCCGGTTAAAAATGTAAAAGCTATAAACCCGAAAAAGCGTACATTAAATTCTGTTTGAAATTTTACTACCAACAAAGTACTAAAAATGATGTTGATTGGAACAAAGTCTAGGGCAATTGAATAAATCAAGCCACTTGAAAAGTTTAAGAGTATAAATCCTGTCAAATGAAAAACAGCCAAAACCGAGATTGCCAGTTTTTCACCCGAGTTCAGAAATGCCGCCTTTTTGTTCTTCCTGCTGTTCATTCAGGTCTAAAGTTTTTGTCGTTTTTTCGGATTAGGGCAAAGGAATAAAATCCCCATTGTTTTAAAAACTATCTTCAAGCCAAGCCTGATTTTTGTTTGGAATTGTTCTGAATGCTAGACTTTAAATTCATGTTTAATTTTTCTGAAAGGCCTTTAGACCAAAGGACTCAAATCTGCAGGTCCTGAAATATCTTTAACAAAACCTGATTTTTTTTAAATTTAGGTTTGTTCCTTAATACTCTGCCTTTAGTTTTGCGTTGGAAACAGTGTTTCTGTTTATAGAATTCAAAGCGATATGAATCAACGACTTACAAGTCAATTCGTAAGATTTTCCTTCTCGCTCCTCTTTTCGTTGGGGCTTTCAGCTTCTGGTTTTGGCCAGGCTGATACAAGTTCTAAGGCTGTTTCTGCTGCTCCGGCAGCTTCAACAGCAGCAGCGCCTGCTGCCGGGAGCGGTGATCCTGCAGCTGGAGAGGGCATTTTCAAGGCAAATTGCAAAAGCTGTCATGCCATCGGAGAGCAGGTTATAGGACCGGCACTTAAGGATGCCCACAAGCGCTGGCCAAGTAAGGCTGCTATGGCAAACTTTATTAAGTACCCTCAAAAAACAATTGATGGTGGCAATGCTTATGCAAAAGGTTTGTATGACAAATACAAGCAGTATATGCCAAACCACGATTTCCTGCAGCCAGCGGATATTGATAATGTCATTGCTTACATTGTTAGGGAAAGTGAAAATCCAACAGCAGCAGCGCCTGTTGCAGGTGCAAATGCGGCGGTAGCTGGAAGTTCAACTTCCGAAGATGATTCATCAGGGCTTTTGGCACCGGTTATCGGTATTTTGCTCATGACCCTGGTGGTTGTAATTATTCTACTTGTTGTTGTAATCAACCTCGTTTCAAAAATTCTTGGAAACAAGCAAGAGGAACTGAACGAGGATGACCTCGATCAGATAGAAGGAAAAATCGATTGGTCGGTTTTATTCAACCATCCACTTTTCAAGGGAGTTGTCGCTTTCGTGTTCGTTGTAATCATTGGCAAAACTGTTTTTGATCAGGTTTATGCGGTTGGAATTCAGCAGGGATATGCGCCAGATCAACCAATTGCTTTTTCACACAAGCTCCATGCTGGTATGTACGAGATTGATTGTAATTATTGTCATACTGGAGTAAACAGAGGTAAATCGGCTACAATTCCTGCAGCCAATACTTGCCTCAATTGCCATAATGTAATTAAGACAGAGTCTCCTGAGATTAAGAAAATCTGGCGTGCTGTTGAAAAGAATCAACCTATTAAATGGGTCAGGATTCACAATCTACCAGATTTGGCATATTTTAACCATGCCCAGCACGTTAAAGTAGGCGGGATCGAATGTCAAAAATGTCACGGACCGGTTCAGGAGATGGAAGTGGTTCAACAGTTCTCACCTCTCACGATGGGTTGGTGTATCAATTGCCATAGGGAAACCGTGGTAAAATCAGGAGGCAATGCCTATTATGATAAGATGGTGGAAATCCATCAAACCAAATACGGAACAGGAAAAATGAAAGTAGAAGATATTGGAGGACTTGAGTGCTCTAAGTGTCACTATTAATACCATTCAGAAAAGGCAACACTAAATTGCGATGAGCAAGGAAAACAATACAATTTACTGGAGGGGTTACGAAGAGCTCAGTAATGACCTCGAGTTTGTCAAGAATTCCGAGAAGGAATTCAACATGCCCTCCGAAGAGGAAAAGAATGCTGCCCCAGATAGGAGGGATTTTCTTAAGGTAATGGGCTTTAGTGTGGCTGCCGTTTCTCTGGCCGCCTGCGAAGCACCTGTAAAGCATGCAATTCCATTTCTCAATAAGCCAGAGGAATATGATCCGAGCATAGCCAACTACTATGCTTCCTCCTTCTTTGACGGCGGTGATTATTGCTCCATCCTTGTTAAGACCAGGGAGGGCCGTCCAATTAAAATTGAAGGAAATAAACTTTCATCGGTTACTGGTGGAGGTACAAGTGTAAAAACTCAGGCATCTGTTCTGGGTTTGTACGACAACAATCGATTCAAAAACCCCCGCAAGGGAAATGCTGACATTGAATGGTCAGCTTTGGATGCTGAAGTAAAAGTGGCCCTTGATGCTGCAAAAGCTTCCGGCCAGACAATTTACTTGGTTTCGGGTACAAATATTAGCCCTGCCTCAAATGCAGCCATTGCTTCATTTATTGCAGCTTTTGGCAATGTAAAGCATGTTCAGTATGATGCTTATTCAGCGCATGGTCTTTTAGAGGCATGCAAAGAGGCAACCGGTCTGCGAGCTTTACCAAGCTATGATTTTTCAAAATCAAAGGTTGTTGTGAGTTTCGGTGCAGATTTCTTAGGTACTTGGCTTTCTTCAACCGAATACAGTAGGCAGTTTGCCAAAACCCGCCGTGTTGGACCTAAAAATAAGGAGATGTCAAAGCTTTATGCTTTTGAATCTCTGATGTCTCAGACGGGTGCAAATGCAGATTATCGTTCTTCCATCCGACCTTCTGAAAAAGGTTTGGTAATGGCGGCACTTTACAATGAAATAGCAAGTGCAACGGGTGCTGCCAGACTCAACAGCCCCGCCCCCAAAAATAATAAATGGATTAAACAGGCAGCCCAGGATTTGATTGCCCACCGTGGCTCAGGTTTGGTTGTCGATGGTTCAAACGATAAGAACCTTCAGAAACTTGCACTTCAAATTAACCAGATGCTGGGTAATTTGGGAAGTACCGTTTCTTTCGCCGCTCCTTCCTACATCAAAAAGGGAGATGATGCAGCAATGGGTGGATTTGTTGATGCACTTGCTTCCGGATCTGCCGCAGCGGTTATGTTCATGGATTGTAATCCAATATATGACCATCCGCGTGGCGCTGAAATTAAAGCCTCAATTGGAAAGACAGCACTTTCGCTTTCTTTCGCTTATGCACCAGATGAGACATCAGCTTCATGTAAATTAGTGGCTCCAAACCATTATTTTCTTGAGGCTTGGGGTGATGCCGAACCAAGAAAAGATTGTTTCTCTTTGGTTCAACCTGCCATTTCTCCAATATATAAAACCCGCCAGGCAGAGGAATCTTTGATGACTTGGGCTGGAATTTCTGGTTCATATTTTGATTTTGTAAAAGGATATTGGAAAACGAACCTCTATCCAAAGCAGAAATTGGGTTATTCCAACTTTAAAGATTTTTGGAATTATTCTCTTCACGATGGAGTTTTTGAAGTTAACGGTGTAAATCCAAGGGCAGTACAAAATACTGTTTCTGCTGGTGACACAACTGCTATTGTTTCAGTTCCAGTTGTTGCAACCTCTTCACTCCCCGAGCCAAATTTCAGTCTTTCTCTCTCAGGTCTTGATGCACAAATCACTGATTCTTATAAAGGTGGTGCAGCAGGATTTGATTTAGTTGTTTATGAAAAGGTTGGCATGGGATCTGGTGCTCAAGCAAACAATCCTTGGCTTCAGGAGTTTCCTGATCCTGTTACCCGCGCTTGCTGGGAAAACTATCTGGTGATTCCGATGTCCTTAGCCAAAGAACTTGGCATCAAAGTGACCGAAGGAACTACCACCAAAGTTACTTTGAAAGTAGGAGGGAAGTCTGTACAGGTTCCTGCTTTGGTTCAGCCAGGTCAGCAAAGCAATACCCTCGGTATCGCAATTGGTTTTGGTCGTACCGAAACTGGAAAGACCGGAAAAGGTGTTGGTGCAAATGTTTACCCGCTTATCAAGCTTGAAGGTGGTGTGCTCAATTATTCAATTGCCAATGCCACGGTTGAAAAATCAACTGATGAACATCGCGTAGCACACGTTCAGACCCACCACACTGTGATGGGTCGGCCAGTTATTCAGGAAACGACACTTGCTCGTTATGCCAAGGATGAAAAAGATGGCCGTTACTTTCCAAAAATTACCACACCAAATGGAGAAGAGCCTGCAAAGAATTTTTCTCTTTGGTTTAGTGATGAGGTAGAAAGGGCTCCAAATGAAATGGCAAAAGGACCAAATAAGCGTCCTAACCACATGTGGAGCATGGTTGTCGATTTAAATACATGTTTCGGCTGCGGGGCTTGCGTAATGGCTTGTACTGCAGAGAACAATGTTCCTGTAGTTGGAAAAGAAGAAGTCCTGAACCGTCGCGAAATGCATTGGATCCGGATTGACCGCTATTACAAGTCTGATATGAGCAAGGCCAAAGCGGAGGAATCCGGTGTTGGTACGATTGACATGTATGGACAAATGGAAGTGCCTTCTGATGATCCTGAAGTTGTATTCCAGCCATTGATGTGCCAGCATTGCAACAATGCACCTTGTGAAACTGTATGTCCTGTACTTGCCACAACCCACAGTTCAGAGGGTTTAAACCAGATGACTTACAACCGTTGCATTGGAACAAGATATTGTGCCAACAACTGTCCTTATAAAGTTAGAAGATTCAATTGGTTCAGTTATCCTGAGAACTCTGAGTTCGATTACAATGTGAACAACAACCTCGGGAAAATGGTTCTTAATCCGGATGTTACCGTTCGTGCCCGGGGCGTAATGGAAAAATGCTCAATGTGCGTTCAGAGGATTCAGGAAGGTAAACTTTATGCAAAGAAAGAAAGCCGTAGGCCTGTTGATGGTGAAATCATTACAGCATGCGCACAGGCTTGTCCTTCTGAAGCAATCACATTCGGAGATATGTCTAATAAGGAAAGTAATATTTTCAAGTTGCTTTCTGAACATAAAGATGGTAGGGCATATACCTTACTAGAAGAAATCAACACCAATCCTTCGATTGTATATCTCACCAAAGTACGAAATAAAGCCTAACAAAGGACTAGTCCTATGAATGTAACTTCTTCAGTAAGAGAGCCGCTGATAAATGGTGGAAAGACCTGGGCGGACATTACAAATGATATCTGCCGTCAGGTTGAAGGCAAGCCATCCAAAAGCTGGATAATAGCTTTTACAATTTCTGTTCTCCTTTTAGGTGTAGGCGTATGCTGTGTCATGTACACTTGGTTTGTGGGGATAGGAGTTTGGGGTCTAAATAAGACTGTAGGTTGGGCCTGGGATATTACCAACTTCGTTTGGTGGGTTGGTATAGGTCACGCTGGTACCTTGATTTCAGCGATTTTGCTTTTGTTCCGTCAGAAATGGAGAACATCCATCAACAGGGCGGCTGAAGCGATGACCATCTTTGCTGTACTATGTGCTGCTTCGTTTATCCTCCTTCACATGGGTCGTCCTTGGCTTGGCCACTGGGCACTTCCATTGGGCAATACCTATGGTTCCCTTTGGGTTAACTTCAACTCTCCACTCGTTTGGGATGTATTCGCCATTTCGACATACCTAACGGTTTCTGTTGTTTTCTGGTATATCGGACTCATCCCTGACCTGGCTACAATTCGCGATAGAGCTACAAACAAAATCTCTCGTTTGATTTATGGCATTATGTCTTTTGGTTGGAATGGTTCTGCCAAGGATTGGTCTCGTTTCGAGGCAGTTTCACTTGTGTTGGCAGGACTTTCTACACCACTGGTACTTTCTGTACACACAATTGTAAGTATGGACTTCGCCACTTCAGTTATTCCGGGTTGGCATACAACCATCTTCCCTCCATATTTCGTAGCAGGCGCTATCTTCTCTGGATTCGCCATGGTACTCACACTAATGTTGATTACCCGCAAGGTTTTCAACATGGAGGATTACATTACGCTTGCCCACATTGAGTCTATGAACAAGGTAATTACCCTTACAGGTTCAATTGTTGGTGTAGCTTATATTACAGAGTTCTTTATCGCTTGGTACAGTGGTGTTGAGTATGAAGGTTACGCGTTTATAAACCGTGCTACTGGACCGTATTGGTGGTCATATTGGGCTATGATGGCTTGTAATGTGATTTCTCCACAATTGTTTTGGTTTAGATCCGTCCGCAGAAGCATTTTAGCCACCTTTGTTCTTTCCATTGTTGTGAATGTGGGAATGTGGTTTGAGCGTTTTGTGATTATTGTTACTTCTCTTCACAGGGATTACATTCCTTCAAGTTGGGCTTACTTTTCACCAACCTGGTTCGATATTGGGGATTATGCAAACTCCTTTGGTTTGTTCTTTACATTGTTCCTTTTGTTCTCAAAGTTTTTGCCTGTTATCAATATGGCAGAAGTGAAAGCCATTCTAAAGTCATCCGGTGATGTTCAGACAGGTCACGGAAAAACTGGTTCCGCGGTGTCTGATAAAGAGTCGGTTACACATCACTCGTAAGAATCATGTCTGAAGTAAAAAGTTATTTAGTTGGAGTTTTTGATGATGATGATGTTCTGTTGAATGCCATCAAATCCCTTCGTGAGCAAGGTTTGAAAATCGTTGAAGCATTTACTCCTTTTCCTATTCACGGAATTGATGGGGCATTGGGATTAAAGAGAAGCAGGCTTCCTCAGGCTGCCTTTATGTTTGGTGCTACAGGTTTAACTTGTGGTCTTACTTTACAGATTTCTACCCTTGGTTTCGATTGGCCAATGAATATAGGTGGAAAACCTCATTTGGCATTTCCTGCTTTTATTCCTGTCTCATTTGAACTCACCGTTTTATTTGCCGCCCTTGGAATGGTAGGAACATTTCTCCTTGCTTCTGGTCTTGGACCAGGATCACAGAAAACTGTATTTGATCCAAGGAGCTCGGATGATAAGTTTATTCTTGTATTTGATCCGGCTAAAAATGATAAGTTTTCTCTGGAGGAAATTACCAGTATGCTCAAGTCAGCTGGTGCCTCTGAGGTTAATATCAAAGACATTGTTGAAAAGCACTAAAATGAATCTTTCCAGAATTCTATTGGCAACCGGAAGTTTGGCCATTTTGGCTGGCTGCGGAAAAGATCCTAATGATCCAGGTCTTGAATATGCCCCACAAATGTATCATGCCATTGCGTTTGAACCATTTTCACAAGTTGCAGATACTAGTTCCGAGTTTTATAATACCATTAAGGTAAACACCGGAGGTCAGAACATGCGGAAGCCTGCTTCAGGCACCATTGCTAGGAAGCAATATTCAGGAATGAAGAAGGGTGAACTTGCCAAGGAAATTTATCAATATGGTATTCCTGCAGATAGTCTTGAGTATGCTGCAAAGACTTTAACCAACCCAATTGCACTTTCTCCGGCCGTGCTTGAAGAAGGCAAAGCATTATATGAGCGTTTTTGTAAGGCTTGTCATGGTGAAGGTGGACTTGGAGATGGAAAAGTAGCCGATCAGTACAAAGGCGTTGCCAATCTTGTTGCGAAGGCCAAAGTTGTTTCTGAAGGCCATATTTACCATGTGATTACCCATGGAAAAGGTCGTATGTGGCCTCATGGTTCATTGGTAAATCCTGATGAGCGCTGGAAAATAGTTCATTATGTAAAAACACTCGGCACCACACCACAATAAAACGATGGGTTCGCACAGCAATACAAATTACAACCTCGACGAGCGCTACGAATTTACGCCCGAGGCTAAGAAGCGAGTTATTACTTGGCTTTTTATTGGACTGGCAATGTTTGCCGTAGGTCTGGTTTGGCTTATGATGGATTCAGGTTCTCACCATGATGCCCATGCAGCTGCTGGACATGGCGAAGGGCATGGTGCTCATGCTCCTGGCTGGCAGGCTAGGCTTTATGCGGTTCTTTGGCAGAATGCAATTTTCTTCACAGGTATTTCCTTGGTTGGAGTCTTTTTTATTGCGGTTCAGTATGTGGCTTGGGCTGGTTGGTCAGTCACTATTAAAAGGATTCCCGAAGCTTTTGGTTCTTTTTTGCCTGTTACTTTCGTTGTGATGATTGTAACCTTCCTTTTAGGTGGTCACGATATCTTTCACTGGACGCATACAGATGTTGTTTCCCATGATGAGATTTTGAAAGGAAAAAGCGGTTTTCTTAACACGCCGTTTTTTCTGGTAAGAATGGTCCTGTTCTTCGGACTTTGGTATATAATTTGGAGAACCATGCGTGGTTTTTCTTTGAAGGAAGATCAAGAAGGTGGAATGCTTTATTATAATAAGTCAATCAATCTTTCGGCTGTATTCCTAATCATTTTCGGTGTTTCAACTTCAATGGTTGCCTGGGATTGGACGATGTCAATTAATCCACATTGGTATTCTACCTTGTTTGGTTGGTATCATTTTGCAAGCTGGTGGGTTTCTGGACTTGCTACGGTTACGCTAACTGTGCTTTTGTTAAAGGATAAAGGCCATCTTCAATTTGTGAATCAAAATCACCTTCATGATTTGGGCAAGTTCATGTTCGCGTTCTCTGTGTTCTGGACATACCTTTGGACTGCCCAGTTTTTGCTTATTTATTATGCAAACATCCCCGAGGAGATCATTTATTTTAAAGAGAGAATGCACCTGTTTGATGGTCACTACCGCCTCTTGTTTTTTTTCAATGTAATTATAAACTTCTTGTTCCCATTTTTGTTTTTAATGACGAGGGACGCAAAAAGGCATACAATCTTGTTGAAAATCGCTGCTATCGGTTTGTTAATGGGTCATTGGTTAGATTTTTATCTGATGATTATGCCAGGTGTAACCAAAGGAACAAGCGGATTTGGATTCCTTGAGTTTGGAACACTTACAACTTTTGCTTCTGCATTTATTTATGTGATCAGCAACCAGATTTCCAAGGCTGGACTTTTGGCGAAGAATCACCCGATGTTGCAGGAATCACTTCATCATGACATTTAATTCGTAAGAAATAATACCATGTTTTACCTCATTATTACGGCCCTAATCTTACTGCTTGTTGTAGCGGGGCTTCTGGTTAGAGCTCAGGTTCTAATTGATATTTTCACGAAAAGCTCTTCAAAGCGTGCTGGTTTGAGCAATCAGATCAATGGCTTTTTATTTGTTGTTTTTCTGGTTTTTATAATGGGTGGATTCGTTTGGATTTCCATTTGGGCTAGAAAATACTATCTGCCTGATTCAGCCTCAGTTCATGGAGTTTGGACTGACAATCAGTTTTGGGTTACCATGTCAATTTTGTCTGTTGTTTTTGTTGTAACACACATTCTTCTTTTTACATTTCCCTACATTTATCAATTCAAGGAAAATCGGAAAGCCTTATTTTATCCCGTTAACCATAGGTTAGAATTTATCTGGACCGTTATTCCCGCTATCGTTCTCTCTTTACTTGTATTCAATGGTTGGAAAGTTTGGTCCGCAATTACCAAAGAGGCGCCTGAAAATGCAGTTGTAGTTGAACTGGTTGGAAAACAATTTAACTGGCTCGTTCGCTATCCAGGTAAGGATAGTAAACTTGGTAAGCACAATTATCTTAAAACAGATGAGTTGAATACTGTGGGTATTGATTTTACGGACAGAAACTCTTTCGACGATTATATGGCTGGTGAAGTACATATCCCAGTGAACAAACCTGTTCTTTTCAAAATACGCGCTCGTGATGTTCTTCACTCTGTTTTTGCTCCTCATTTCCGTTTAAAAATGGATGCAGTTCCAGGCATGCCCACTAAGTTTTGGTTTATTCCTACCAAAACAACTTCAGACATGAAAACAATAACAGGTAATCCTGAGTTTACCTACGAGATTGCCTGTACTGAGGTTTGTGGACCAGGACATTTTGGAATGCGTTTGAAATTGGTTGTGGATGATGAAGATGAATTTGATGCTTGGAATAAGAGTCAACAATCTTTTCTGGCAAAAAATCCTGATTATCTTAAATCTGTTCCTGATAATTTGAGGAAGCCGGCTGAGCAATCCATTGTTGAAAATCGCAAAATAACTGGTCTTGCGGTTTTAAAAACACTTTCTAAATCTGTAGCGAAAACAAACTAATTTTTTAGACTTATGGCTAGTATTGAACTTCATAACCCTGCTCGCTCTGTTGATACACATGGTCATGATCATCATGATGACCACGAGCATGAAGAGGGTACTTTTTTAACCAAATATATTTTTAGTCAGGACCATAAGGTAATTGCAAAGCAATTCCTTATTTCTGGTATGATTTGGGCCATTCTTGGTGGTACACTATCTTCTCTTTTCAGGCTTCAGTTAGGTTTTCCTGATATGGATATGTCTATCCTTAAGCCTATTTTGGGAGGTTGGATCGAGGATGGCAAATTGAATCCTGAGTTTTACCTCGCAATGGTTACGATGCACGGTACCATAATGGTTTTCTTTGTTTTAACCGCAGGATTGAGTGGTACTTTCTCCAACTTCCTTATTCCACTTCAAATTGGTGCAAGGGATATGGCTTCTGGATTTCTTAATATGCTTTCATATTGGTTTTTCTTCGCCAGCTCTGTCTTAATGATGTGGTCTATGTTTATTGAAACTGGACCAGCTTCTGGCGGTTGGGTTATTTATCCACCATTGAGTGCATTGCCTCAGGCTTCACCTGGTTCTGGAACTGGTATGACCATGTGGCTGTTTTCAATGGCTTTGTTCATCGTCTCATCTCTACTTGGAAGTATAAACTATGTTTCTACAGTAATCAACATGCGTACCAAAGGCATGACTTTTTCTCGTCTGCCGCTTACGATTTGGGCATTCTTCTTTACTGCCATTATCGGTATTCTATCTTTTCCAGTTTTATTCTCAGCAGCGCTTCTTCTGATTTTTGACCGTAGTCTTGGTACTAGTTTTTATCTATCTGAGATTTACATCAATGGCGAAGCTCTTCCTAACATGGGAGGTAGTCCAATCCTTTTTCAACACTTGTTCTGGTTTCTTGGACACCCGGAGGTTTATATCGTTATTCTTCCAGCTTTGGGAATTACTTCTGAAATTATAGCTGTGAATTCGAGGAAGCCAATCTTTGGTTACAAGGCGATGATTGGATCCATTATGGCCATTACGCTACTTTCATTTATTGTATGGGCCCACCACATGTTCGTGACGGGTATGAATCCGTTCCTTGGATCTATTTTTATGTTCCTTACCCTGATTATCGCGATTCCATCTGCGGTAAAGGCGTTCAATTACATTACTACACTTTGGAGAGGTAATATCGTTTTTACCCCGGCCATGCTTTTCTCTATCGGTTTGGTATCCTTCTTTATTTCAGGAGGACTAACGGGTGTGGCGCTTGGAAACTCAGCAATTGATATTCAGCTTCACGATACATACTTCGTTGTTGCCCACTTTCACCTTGTAATGGGTTCCGCTGCTTTCTTTGGAATGGTGGCAGGTGTATACCATTGGTTCCCGAAGATGTTTGGTAGGATGATGAACGAAAAACTGGGCTATCTACATTTCTGGATGACTTTTGTTGGAATCTATTGTATTTTCTTCCCGATGCACTACACCGGAATTGCAGGTTTCCCTCGGAGATATTATTCCTTCACCACCTATGATACTTTTAAGACCTTCGGCGACTTGAATGCCTTTATCAGTACAGCTGCAATCATTACTTTTTTTGCTCAATTCTTACTGGTATTTAACTTTTTCTATAGCATTTTCCGCGGACGGAGGGCGCCACTTAATCCTTGGCGTTCAAATACCCTTGAGTGGACAACTCCTATTCATCCTGGTCATGGTAACTGGGTCGGTGAAATTCCTCATGTATTCCGTTGGCCTTATGATTACAGCAAGCCTGGTGCTGAAGAAGATTTTATCATGCAAACTGTTCCATACAGTGAAACTACTTCTTCCAACCTTGAGGGTGAGGTAGATCCTGTCGAGGAGGAGAGTTCAAGCAAAGTACATGCCTGATTCTAACAGGAGAGAAAAGTTTTACAGGAGGTCCCTTAGGACCTCCTTCTTTTTAGTTCTTTTTCTGGTTCTTATTGGCGGTGTAGTTAGGAGTACAGGGGCTGGCATGGGTTGTCCTGATTGGCCTCGTTGTTTTGGTCTTTGGATTCCTCCGGTTTCTATTTCTGAGATCCCTGCTGAGTTTTGGAATCACCCATTGTCTTCAGAAAATGGGAAAGTGATTTTTAACCCTGTTAAAACTTGGACAGAATATTTAAACAGATTATTGGGTGTTCTAATTGGATTTTCCATTTTGGTTCAGGCTGTGGCTTCTCTTTTTCAGAGAGACAAGAAGTTGTCGGTATTTTTTAGTCTTTTTTCTTTGATCCTTGTTTTATTTCAGGGTTGGCTTGGTTCTAGAGTTGTTTCTTCAGACTTAAAACCACTTATTATAAGCATTCATTTGCTGGTGGCTTTGATTATTGCATTGTGTATTTTATCGGCTTTGTTCTTTTCTTTTAAAGGGCGAGCATCTATTTCAGCTTTTCCCAAACATCCTTATTCCAATTTGGTTTTGTATTGTACAGGTTTGGTAATAATGATTCAATTTGTATTTGGAACTGAAGTTCGCTCTCAGGTTGATTCTCTCTTTCGGGAATTTGATTTTGGTTCGCGATTACTTTATGTTGAAAGATTGGATTGGAAATTTCTTTTTCACAGATCGTTCTCAACCATTGCCCTGTTGTTTATGATTCTTCAATCCATCCTTTTTGTGAAGGAATTGCCAGTTGAAAACTCTTGGATTTCATTTTTCCCATTGTTGTTGGCTGTTGTACTTATGATTTCCGGCTACTTCCTTATTTCTTTAGGTTTCCCTGCGTTTTTGCAGCCAATTCATTTGTTGCTTGGTTTCTCGATTGTCTGTAGTCAATTCTGGCTCTTTCTTCATCTGAAATTTCTCAAAAGCTTAAGCAAAATCTCTGCCTGATTCTATAGAAATGGACAACTTTGCCTTTATGTTGGCGTATTGGAAACTGCTTAAGCCCAGACTTAGCTTCCTGGTTGTCCTTTCTACCCTTTTGTCTTACGCGTATGCCTTGGATGTTAATCCCGGTTTGCAATATTGGGTGATTTTGGGTCTTGCTGGTTTCTTTATAACTGGTGCAGCCAATGCGAGCAACCAAATTATTGAAATTCGTTTGGATGCACTTATGCATCGTACTAGAAATAGGCCAATGCCCACGGGAGCTATTTCCAATTCAAGTGCTTTCATTTATTCGCTTTGTTTATTGGTACTTGGGGAGCTTGCGCTCTATTTCTATTTCAATTTGAATGCAGCGCTGTTGGCTCTGATTTCTTACTGTCTTTATGCCTTCATTTATACACCCTTAAAGCCTAAGACTCCACTTTCTGTTCTTGTAGGAGCTTTCCCCGGCGCTCTTCCGGTTCTGGTTGGTTGTATTGCCGCTGGAAATCATTTCTACCCGGATTATTTTATACTTTTTGGGATTCAGTTTTTTTGGCAATTCCCGCATTTTTGGTCTATTGCCTGGGTGCTGGATGAGGATTATCAGAGAGCTGGTTTTCGTTTGCTTCCATTTGGAAGAGAAAAAGATTCTACCGCTGCCTATTATATTTTTATTTACACCGTTGCCACAGTTCTTATAAGCTTCTGTCCTTCCTTCCTTCAACTGACGGGTGATTGGTATACAGGAACCGCTGCGGTGGGTGGAATTGGCTTTCTTTGGATGGCAATTCGACATCTCCGTTTTATGACCACTGCGACTGCCCGCGGGGTCATGTTTTATACCTTTTTTTATTTGCCTCTAATCCAGTTGCTGCTTGCAATTGATAAAATATGAACGACAAAAAATTACCAATTTGGAATCAGGCAACTGATGATGCCCAGCCAACTCTTTCAATGAATCCTAAAAAGTTCAGCATGTGGCTTTTTCTCCTGAGTGTTGTAATGATTTTTGCTTCACTCACCTCTGGATATATTGTTAGAAAGGCAGAAGGGAATTGGGTTGATTTTGAATTACCGCCAATTTTCTGGCTTACTACTGGCATTCTGATTGTTAGTTCTTTTACCCACCACCTCGCTTTTGTAAATGCCAAGAAAGACAATCTAGCCCAAGTGAAGGGTTGGATGTTGATTACCGCATTACTTGGGGTTTCTTTTCTTGTAACGCAATGGTATTCATGGGTTTATTTGGTGAATATCAATGTGTATTTTTCAGGCAATAATGTGGCAGGATCCTTTTTATATGTTTTAACAGGTTTACACATGTTGCATGTGGTATCGGCTGTGATTTTTGTCCTCATAACTACTTGGAGAACGCAATTTGATAAAGTCCATTCCAAGAATTTACTTGGCATTGAACTGTGTGCCACTTACTGGCATTTTCTGGATGTTCTTTGGATTTACCTTTTCTTCTTTTTATCCGTTTTTCATTAGACGGATTTTACCAGCGCGGACCACTTTTGTTGTTTCCGGCTGATTTGCTTTTAAAGCGCTTTTGTTGGAGGTATTTTACCTCGTTCTGTCTCATCGCCTGAAGCATGTTTTTGGCCTGCTCCTCAGACAAACCAGCTTCCTGAAGTTTTTTCCTGTCCATTCTATAAGCTTCAGGATCTTCCATATTGCTGTCCTTGGTTTTCTCCTTAGAATCCTTTCCGTTTTCGTCAGGTGTTTCTTGTTTACCGCCTTCTTGCTTGGAATCTGATTTGTTTTCCTTTTGATCTGTCTGGGTTTGGCCTTGTTTGTCCCCTTTTTTCGGACCAGCTCCTGAATCTTTCTTCTCGCCTCCTTTTTCGTTTTGTGAATCCTTCTTATCCTTTCCAGCGTTTCCTTGATTTTTTTGGTTTTGTTGTTGCTGATTTTTTTGATTCTCGTTTTTTTGTTCAGGTTTCTGCTGTTGCTGGTTGTTTTGAGATTGTTTCGACTGATTTTTTTCTGGGTTTTGCTTTTTTTCTTCTTCCTCTTTTTTCTTGTTTAGCTTGTAAGCCAGTTCATAATTTAAACGGGCACTATTATTTTCTGGAAGGTGAAGAAGACTTTTTTGGTACCACTCGAGTGCAGATTTGTAATTTTTTTCTCTTGAGTAAATATTCCCGATTTGCTGGCAAGCCACTGATTTTAGTTTTGGCGTGTTTAGTTGGGAAAGCGCAATCAGATAGTTTTTTTGCGCATTGCTATTCTTATTCAGCTGGTAATATGAATGTGCAAGGTTCATTCTAACCTGGACAGGTAAATTCTGATCCTCCTTCAAAGCTTCTTCATATTGAATTGCTGCGGCTTGGAAGTCCTTTGACTTCATTGCTTTTGCTCCTTCCTTTATGCGTGAATTGGTTTTGGAAATCGTGCCAAAGCCATCGCCATAGGCTTGCAGAATTTCTGCGATTCCTAAAATCAAAATAAAAAAAAGTCGTTTTGCTCCCATAGAACTTTACGGTGTAAATTTCTACTTTTTCTGTGGGATATCGAAAAATGAAAAATCATCTTCAATTGTTGAATTCACTTTCTTTGAACCCTGCAAAATCGCCGTATTTTTGGGGCCATTGAAATCTGCAATAAATAAAATTTGGTCTGGCTTAATTGACCCGACATCCGGTTTACTGCCTGGCGTAATAGTTTGGTTGAAGAAAGGTATTATTCAGATTTTAGTTTTAGGTATTGTAGTTGGCCTTTTTGGTTCTTGTTCTCAGGAAAAAAAAACTTGGTCTTCCCTGGCTTGGCATAACACACTTGCCCATTACAATGGATATTTTCTTGCCAGAGAAAAAATGAAGGAATATGAGGCTGATCAACTCACAGCCTTTAAGGATAATTATAACCGTGTTCTGGAAATTTATCCTTTTCTGCCTCTTGGTTCTGCGGCGGGCGCCAATGCTTCCATGGAGGAAGTCATTAAAAAAGCATCCATTCCGGTTCAAAGGCATAAGAATTCAAAATGGGTTGACGACAGTTATCTTTTGATTGGAAAGGCAAGGTTTTATAAGGAAGACTGGGAAAATGCCATTCAGACTTTCAAGTTTATCAATACAAAATTTACCGATGTTGATGTAAAGCACAACGCTGTGATCTGGCTTCTCATCACTTACATCCGGATGGGTGATGTTTCGAATGCAAAGTCTGTGATTGCATATTTGAAAAAAGAAACACTCAGTAAAAACAACCTCCGAGAAGGAGCGCTTGCTTTTGCCTGGTATTATCAGAAGAAAAAGGACTATGCTAAAATGGTGGATTATCTTGGCATGGCAGTGGAGCTAAGTCCGCGAAGCAAGGAAAAAGGTCGCTTGGCATATGCACTCGGTCAGTTAAATCAAAAGTTTAACCGGGATGAAGAAGCCGCCACCGCTTACCGCAAATCGCTTCGGTGTTGGCCAAGTTTTGATCTTGAATTTAATGCAAGGATGAATCTTTCCCAGGTTGTTTCAATTTCTGATGAAAAGCAGCTTCGGAAAATTAGAAAGCGATTTGCCAGGATGACCAAGGACCTCAAGTATGAGGATTACTTGGATAAGATTTATCATCAAATGGGCCTGTTTGAAATCAAGCAGAACGATATGAATAAAGGCATTGTTTATCTGCGGACTGCTTTGAAAAAGGGAAAGCCCGGAAGTAAACAGAAACCATATACTTTTCTCAAACTGGCTGAGCTTCATTACAATCCACTTCGTAGTTATGTCTGGGCCAAAAACTATTACGACAGCACAGTGCTGGGTCTTGACACCACAGAGGATAATTATAGAGCAATTGTAAAGCGTCAGAAGGTTTTGGGTGAGTTTGTGAAACATTATCTCACCATTCAAAAGGAAGACAGTTTGCAGAAATTGGCGAAAATGGATACAGTTCAGCTTCGTGCATTGATCGATAAGAAAGTAAAAGGTGAACAGGAAAAGGCTGAAGAGCAGGCGAGAGAAGCAAAAAAACTTGCCAAACAACAGGCCGATGCCGGCGTTGATCTTGTCGATAATTCTGCATTTGGAAACCTAAGTGGAGGCGCCTCGGGTCAATCTGGAGGGCCATCGCAGGGAACTGGAGAATGGTATTTTTCCAATCCTGTTGCAGTAGCCAATGGCCGAAGTGATTTCAAGAAAAAATGGGGTGATCGAAAACTTGAAGACAACTGGAGGCGAAGCAATAAGCAAAGTGAATTCGCCGATTCGGATGATCCAGATACGACAGCCAAGGATAAGGATACACCTCAGGTTTCTGCGAAAGGCGGAAAAGATGAAAAAGAAAGTGCTGCTGAAAAGGATAAAAAACCAGATCCAAATCAAATTAGGCAGGGTTTTATGAAGGACATTCCGTTGTCTTCTTCTCAACTCGCAGAATCCCATAAGCGGCTACAGGAAGCGCTTTTTGAAATCGGAAAAATATATGACCAGAAACTAGAGGAGCCGGACTTGGCCATTGCCTCGCTCGAAAGAGAAGTAAAGGATTATCCAACTTATGAAAAAACGCCGGAGGCTTTGTACAACCTTTGCCTCCTTTATCGAAAGAAGCAGCTGAATGCAGATTTTGAAAGATGTAAAGGGATTCTACTTGCAAGTCATGGAGAATCTGTCTTTGCAAAACTGATTGTGAACCCCAATTACCTGCAGGAGAATAAACAGAAGAACGAAATTATCGGCGATTTGTACCGAGTAGCTTATGAACAATACCGTGGCAACATGTTCATTGAGGCCAGTAATGGAATTGCTTCCATCAGGAACTCGTATCCGAAATCAGATTATGAAGACAAGTTGACTATCCTGAGTGCATTGATTACGGCCCGTACCGTTGATATTCCCACTTATATCAAAGAGTTAAAAGCTTTCAAAGCGGATTACCCTAAATCTCCTTTGCAGGAATTTGCAAGTCTTTGCATCCAAAATGCTGAGAAGGGAAGCGGACCACCGCAATCTTCTGATTCGGCCTTGGCTCAAGCTAAAAAGCCTCAGTTTAGCGAAGAGCTGAAGAAGAAGCATTATTTTATGGCATTGATTCCAAGTTTGGATGTTCCTGAGTCTGCAATTCAGGCAGCATTTTCTGATTTTAACACCAAGTTTTATCCGGGAGAAGGACTTCAGGTTACCTCGCTTCCATTTGGGGATAAAAAGCATGTGATGATTAAAATCCAGGAACTTCCTTCCAAAATTCGCGCCTTGTATTATTTGAAAAAGGTGCAGGAAGCGGGCCCATTCAAAAAAGAATTCAAGCAGTTCAAGCCAGTATTTTTACTAGCCACCCAGGAGAATATGCAGCTTCTTTACAAGTCAAAAGACCTGGCTGGATATGCAGTTTTCTTCGCCAAGAATTATAACCTCGAAAAGGAACTCGGCGACGACACTCCTCCGGGTTTCAAATAGAAACTCTTTATGATTTGAAATGCGTCCAGCCCTGGGCTTCAATTTCCACGACCTGACCACTTTTTAGAATCAGGCTTTTGCCCTGAGTCTCTTCCCTGATTACGCCAATAATGCTGACATCTTCCATCTGATTCACTTTCTCATAATCAGATTGGGCTACAGTAAACAGGAGTTCATAATCTTCGCCTCCATTCATGGCGCAGGTTAGCGGGGAAAGACCAAAATCAGACGCAGCTAGTCGCGTAAGATTCTCAATCGGTAACTTGTCCTCAAACACATGCACGCCACAATGGCTTTGCCTGCAAATGTGAAAAAGTTCGGAAGCAAGCCCATCTGAAATGTCGATCATCGAACTGGGCAAAACTCCTTTTTCAGCAAGTTCATGTACAATATCGGTTCGGGCTTCTGCCTTCAATTGCCTTTGAATGAGATAAGCCTGTTCTTCAGGTAATTCTGGTTGCATATCAGGGTTAACCTGAAATACTTTCTTTTCTCTTTCAAGCAATTGTAAACCCATATAAGCCGCGCCCAGATCTCCACTCACACAAATCAGGTCCCCAACTTTTGCGCCTGCGCGACTTACCACTTTTTCAGGTTTTTGGCTGCCAATGGCGGTAATCGAAAGGACAAGTCCGGCCCTGGAAGAAGTTGTATCACCACCTGCTAGGTCAACCTGATAATCTTTGCAAGCCTGGCGAATTCC
>CAMDMI010000006.1 GCA_945902135.1 Spirosoma fluviale | reverse complement strand
GAGCTTAAAAAGCCAAGTGCCCTATCAGTTGAGGAAGCAGTAATGCCATTTGCAAAATTATATGCCCCGCCGGTACTGGTACCGTTGAGAATGCCGGTTCCTGATGTACCAGCTGCAACAGTGGTTGCTGTTGTTCCTGTGCTCCAATTTGTTCCAATTTTAAACCCTGATGGTAAAGTAGCTGTTGCTGAAGTACCGATGGTAAAGTTTTGAGTAACAGCTGAACCGGCGGTAAGAATGCTTTGTTGCCCCCAACTCTGCGATGCGTTCAGGCTAAAAAAAACAGCAAATACCCATACGAGGGTAGCTGTTTCAGGGAATCTTTTGAGAACCTTGTTAACATTTTTCATGCTTTTTTAAGATAGGATTTGTGAACGATTTCTAAATCTGAAGCAGTAGACATTTTATAAATAACGTTCCGAAAGTACTTTCTGAGGTTTATCCTGCTGTTTTCACCAGATGATTTAGCGGAACTTACTGTTACCGACATAATCAGCTAGAATTTGGGAAAGGGTGTCATCCATCGGGGCATGAATGAAATTAGGAAAGCAGTTAGGTTGAAGGAAGAAATTGAAACGGAATTGATTATTTCTAAAAAAGCACTTTTGGAACCTTCCAAATGAAACTGTTTCTGTTGGTCGCACCTAGTCAATTACCAAATGACAACGGTATCTTGTTGGTAAATTTACAATTGCATAACAATGAAATTTCTGATATAAATTGCAGAATACTGTCCAGATTGCTTGCCTTCAAAACAATGAAGGGAATTGTTCTTAATTTCGACTTGAAATAAGGTTTTCTTAAAGAGATTGAACCCAATCTTTGCTGAGTCCTACCAAAGGACAACTCGAAAAATCTGAAAGACTCCATTCCTCGGGGGGGATGACATCTCCAATTGCCAAGGCTTCGTCTGCCGATGGGTGGCGATAAATTGAATTGAAAATCCGCGTAATCTGTGTAACCCGATTCATCTGCCTTTCTGAATTTTTCTTCTGCATCACAGATTCATCGGATGAAAGGATTGAGCGGATTTTTTGGATCAATGGGTTAAACCTATGAGGTTTCGTTATACCCGTCCAAGCAAACCTCATAGGTTTTTTTGTTCAGGCAGAAGGTGGAGGTCATGTGTTTTTGGTGGAAAACACCAACGAAGGCGGCCCTTTTTTGTCCGCATCACGGATTAATCGGATGAATGGATTTCGCGGATTTTTGTATTATTTTGAACTTAAATAACAAGGATAAAAATGAACAGATTTATGGCCAACATTCGGTTGGAGGGATTGGACATGGATACCAGAATGAAGTTGTTGCCAGCTGAACAGGAAGGTGTAAAAGTGCTGGAGGAAAAAGGAGTTCTTTTGCACAGTTTCATCAAACAGGATATGTCAGGAATCTTCATGGTAATGGTAGCAAATGATGAGGAAGATTTGCACAATCAAATTTCCTTCCTGCCATACTATCCATATATGAAAATCGAATTGGTGGCGATTCGGTAAGGCCTGATTGTAGAAAATTGGATTTCAATAGTCTTGCCTTAATATTTATTCATCAGGCTTTCCGACATTCCCTTTCTCAGGGTTTATTTGCAGAAGGAAATTTATGAAGGCAAGGGTTTTTAAATTTGGTGGAGCTTCCGTGCGCGATGCAGATGGCATCCGAAATGCGGCTCGAATTATTCGCGACTTTGGGAATTCCAGCAACTTGGTTGTGGTTGTGTCTGCCATGGGTAAAACTACAAATGCCATGGAGGAACTTCTCGATTTAGCAATTGGCAATTCAGATTATTCTTCAAAACTTGAGGCTTTACGGGACTATCATTTTTCTGTAGCCGAAAAATTATTTCCGGATATTTCTGCCTTTGAAGTGGTAAGGTCGGGTTTAGAAGAACGATTTACCAGTCTGAACGAAAGACTAATCCAGGCCGGTGAAACAGACCGCGATTTCACCTACGACCAAGTGGTTTGTATGGGCGAATACCTTTCTTCATTCCTTTTGTATTCACACCTTCAAAACATTGGTTTGTCTATGTTCCTTGTGGATGCCGCAGATATTATTCAAACCAATGAAACCTGGCGGGAAGGAGAGGTGCAAATTGAAAAAAGTTCAGCTGCAGCGATTCAGTTTGTAAGTCCGCTTTTACAAAGTGGCATCGTTGTTACCCAGGGATTTATTGGCGGAACTGAATCTGGAAAAAAGACAACACTTGGCAGAGAAGGTTCAGATTATACCGCGGCACTTTTTGCCTATTTCATGGATGCCGAATCGGTAACCATCTGGAAAGATGTGCCGGGCGTTTTGAATGCTGATCCCAAGTGGATGGAAAATACGGTGCTGCTCCCGCGCTTAAGTTATCAGGATGCTGCGGAGTTAACTTATTATGGTGCAACCGTAATCCATCCCAAAACGATTCGGCCGCTTGCCTGGAAGAAAATTCCGCTACATGTTCGCTCCTTCCTCAATCCCGGAGAACCAGGAACTGTTGTAGGACCTGAAGGAGAAAAATGGGATCAACCAGCATTTATTCGAAAGACCAACCAAGTTTTGGTTTCTCTGAGTTCAAGGGATTTTTCATTTCTGGAAGAGGAAAATATTACGGAAGTACTTCACGCATTTTCTGAAACTGGTTTGAAAATGCAAATGCTTCAGGTTTCTGCAACGAGTATTTCCATCGTAACCGATGCAGAACAGCAGAAACTCGAGCGTGCTTTCGAATCACTTAACCCGCGGTATTCTTTGTTATTTAACAAAGACCTTACCTTAATTACCATTCAAAATCCGAGTAAGGCATCCGAAGATTTCATTCTGGGTGAAAAACCGGCTATCTTGGTTCAACGGACCCGCAGCACAAGTCAGCTGTTGTTTCGTTAACGAACCTTTTGCCATATGCCCATGAACACGAACAACAATTTTGTTCGCGTACTCATAGTGGAAGATGAGTACATGAACGCCTGGTCTTTAGCGAATGCGATTAAACCTCATTTTGAAGTGCGCCATGCGGCTACAGTGGATGAGGCTTTGTATTGGCTCAGAAGGGAGCAGTTTTCATTTGTGATGATGGACATTCGGCTTGGTCATGAGAGCCAGGCTGGATTTCGATTGCTGCACGAAGTGAAAATTCAGCAGCCCGAGTCTTATGTTTTTGCCACAACCGGAATGGGAAGTGGCAAGGATGAATCTATTTTTCTTGAGGCTGGCTTTGATGCTTTTTACCCCAAGCCAATAGAAGAAATGGAGGTTTTGGCTGAGATGCTTCGTTTGCAAGGCGAAAGAAAAGCTGCTTGAACGCATAAAAAAACCCGGCCAATTGACCGGGTTCTTCTATTTATTCAGGAATAAAATTATTCTTCTGTTGCAGCAGCTGAGGCTTCTTCTCCGGCAGCTTCTGCTTCTGGCTCAGATGTTTCAGCAACTGGAGCGATTTCAGCAACTGGAGCGATTTCAGCAACTTCGGCAACTGGAGCGACTTCGGCAACTGGAGCGACTTCGGCAACTGGAGCGACTTCAGCAACTTCAGCAACTGGAGCAGCGACTTCAGCAGCAGCAGGACCTTCTTCGTTCATGTACGCTTCAGATGCTTTGTACTCCATTTCACCTTCAACTTTCTCTTCATCGCGCTCACGCTTGCGCTCCATAAGTCCCTCTTCAATGGCCTGCCCGATAATATGGGTAACCACTGCAATTGACTTAAATGCGTCATCGTTTGCTGGAATCGGGAAATCAGCTGAATCTGGATCAGAATTGGTATCCACCATAGCGAATACTGGAATCCCGAGACGTTTTGCTTCTTTCACTGCGATGTGCTCCTTGCCAACATCTACGATAAAGAGTGCTGATGGAAGACGGGTTAAGTCGGTAATACCGCCCAACACTCTTTCCATTTTCTCCTTATCGCGAGAAAGCATGAGTTTTTCTTTCTTGTTGATAGAAAGTGCCTCATCCTTGATTTGACGCTCAATCGTTTGCATCTTCTTCAGGGATTTCCTCACTGTGGTGAAGTTGGTAAGCATGCCACCAAGCCAACGCTCAGTAACAAACGGCATCTTCAGCCTACGAGCCTCTTCGGCAACCAGTTCCTTGGCCTGCTTTTTCGTGGCCACGAACATGATTTTCTTGCCGGATTTGGCTATGTTTTTCATGGCAGCCGCTGCGTTTTCGAGGGCTACTACTGTTTTGTTCAGGTCAATGATGTGAATTCCGTTGCGCTCCATAAAAATATAGGAGGACATTTTTGGATTCCACTTGCGGGTAAGGTGACCAAAGTGAACACCCGCATCAAGCAAAACTTTGTAATCTACTTTTACTGACATAAATGTAAAATAATGGGGGTGTAAAAATTAACGTTTGGAGAACTGGAAGCCTCTTCTTGCTTTCCTGCGTCCGAACTTCTTCCTTTCCACCATACGGGAGTCCCTGGTAAGGTAACCTTCCTTTTTGATGGCAGGGCGATTTTCCGGATTCATTTCAACGAGAGAGCGGGAAATTCCCATGCGTATTGCCTGGGCCTGTCCTGATACTCCACCACCTTTTACATTGATGAAAAAATCGTGCTTGCCCATTTCACCTATCAGCTCAAGTGGCTGATTCACGATGATCTGAAGAACATCTGAAGGGAAATAGACTTTAACATCTTTCTTATTAACGATAATGTTTCCATTACCAGGACGAAGATAAACCCTGGCTACTGCAGTTTTCCTTCTTCCGATATTGCTGATCTGCTGCATGGTGCTTACTTAGTTTTAATCTCGATGGATTTCGGTGACTGAGCGCCATGTGGATGCTCGCTGCCTGTATAAACAAACAGGTGAGTGAACAAACGACGACCAATACGATTCTTGGGAAGCATCCCTTTAACAGCCATCTCAATAATACGGGATGGGTTGGTGCGCATAAGGTCTGCAGGGGTTTTAAACCGCTGTCCTCCTGGATAACCGGTGTGCGAAACATATTCGCGATCGGTCATTTTCTTGCCGGTAAGGCGAAATTTCTCGGCGTTGATGACGATGACATAGTCTCCGTTGTCAACATGCGGAGAGTAGGTCGGCTTGTGTTTTCCTCTGATGATCATAGCCACTTGACTGGCCAGCCTTCCAAGCACCAGAGCTTCTGCGTCAACAACGACCCATCCCTTTTCAGTCTCTTTGTGACTGATATGAGGAGTCTTGAAGCTAGTAATACTCACTTTGTTATGAATTAAGTTATAAAAATTGGACCGCAAAGGTAGAAAAAAATCGCACAGTTGATTTTGAAGGCCAAAAAAAAAGTTCACCTTTGAACCTCAGGTTGTTATTCTTCCTGCACCAAACCCACAAAAGCAATAGAAAATGGAAAAGGGTATTGTTGAAATCGGGCGCGATTTCCTTGCAGATTTTATCGGATTAGAAAGGGGTGTTTTCTTTACCTTTAAAAAACTGCTTTTTGATCCACTAGAAGTAATGGAGGCCTATAAAGCGAAGGATCCCCGTGTTTGCACGCCTTTCAGTCTGATTGTGCTGGTTTTTGGTATATTCTTTTTTGTTGCTAACCAGGTTGGGGTTGATGGTTTAATTTTTAACAAGGCTGAACGATTTTCAAAGGCAATAGGTATCCCCAAAATTGCGGGTCTGGTTCCTTTGGTTTGGTCTAACCTGCCTTTTATTATTTCGGTTTACATCGTGGCTACCTGTTCACTTTTGGCTTTATTAACAAGAAATTTAAAGTTGAGTTTTTATGACCATGTGGTAGCGAATCTATATAACACTTCTATTGCGATGCTGCCTTATTCAGTCCTTCTATTGTTTTTGCCGCTTATTAATTTTAATGAAATGATTTTTTATCTGCTGATGGCTGCCATGGGACTTTTGACGATTAAACTGAAAACGGTCAAAATAAGGATCCTCTTTTATTACCCTGAAGAAGTGCGGGCTGCTTTGGTAAAGCCTATGTTAATTTCTGGGATGTTTATGTTAATGCTGATGCTGGCGCCGTTATTTTGGTTGATTTTCAACGGCAGGCTTTGAGCCTGAGTCTGCCTTATAAACTTCCCTCCATTTCTGTCTTTCTTCTTCCCTTTCCAAAATCAATTCGGTGATTCCCTGAGGCCATACCGTTTCCGGATTTTTCTGAAGTAATTCCCTCAACTTCTTCTCGGAAACATCAAGCCTGTATAAAACCTGCCAGAGCTTTTCGGTCTCGTAAACCAGCATGTGGGCAATCTGAAATTCCAGAGCGGCTTTCAATTCCCGCGAGTTTTCAAAAGCGATTGCTGGAATTTGATTTTCTGGAAGTATTTCGAAAATGGCAGGATGCATGGGTTCAATTTCTGTTGAGATTGACTTTTAAACAATGATATTGATTAATCTAAAATTAGCTGCTTGATAAATTTCAAGCGTACTGAAAACCAACAAAGAAAGCAGCCATATCAGCTGCTTTCTTAATCCGGAATTCCGGAAGATAATCCACCCAGCGACAGCGGGGCCTCGTCCTCATTTAGCGAAAAATAGAATCCAATTTTCGGGACTTTCTTGATAAAATCAAAACACAGGCAAGTCGTCTGATGTTTTTGCCCTGTTCAAAGTTGGCTTCGAAAGGATGTCGATTGTTTTCATAATGGCTGGTAAAGCGTTCTGGTCCTTTCCAGTTGTTTGAAATCGAACTGAAAAATCATTAGTGCCATTTTTTGATTCAGAGATGTTGAAGCTGCAACTTTTCCAAAGTGTTGAAAGTGCAATCGCTCTTTCGCTTGTTTCACCGGATGGAATTGTTCGGCCCAGTTTAGAAAAGTTAATGCAAGCTGCTATCTGTGATTGATTTACTGGTAAAATACCGCCCATTTCTTGGCCATTCTTGCTGGTATTTTCCGACGATTCAACGCCGATTTCTAAATGGCTTGGCTTGCAGGTGATTTTGTATCCGGGCATTGAAATGATGGAATAAGAATCGTTCCCAATCGAACTAATGATTCTCATTTGGCTTATTTTAGCCAGAAGTTCATTTGCCGGGTTTTTTAAGGCAATCAGAATTTTCATTTCCGGAAGATTGTCTTGCAATCCGGATCCTTCGTGAAGGCTGATGGCAACTTCTCCAGATAAGGTTTCAACAATTTCGTTTTGCGAAATTCCAACGCCAGCGAGTATGGCATTTCCCAGAATCATATAACTGCTTTCGGAAAGGGTTCTCAAAACGGAATTCACTTCAAAGCTTACCGCACTTGCCGCTATGCAATTCGGAATCTGGTTGATGTTTGCAATAAATTCGGGTTTCAGGTTGCCACCCAAGAAAGGGAGGGCTTTTGCAGTATCGGAACTGAAAATCGTTCCTTCAATGGCAACTTGGTCTTTTTTAAATTCTAATTTCCCTGTGAGTTCTCCTTTTAAAATACCTTCAGGAAGAAATTGATTGGATTCTGATTCGGTGAAATTCAAATTAAGCCAATAGCCAATTCCATTTCCGGCGCTCAGCAATTCCTTAAATCTGGGATTTTTGGTTTTCAGACAATTTTCTTCTGACAGATCAAGGAGCAATTCTATTTGTTCTGCGGCCGGACCGCCATCAAGTCCATTGGATTCATAAACGCCAATTGCAAACTTCTCGCCAATCATAATCCTGGAATTTGAATTGAAAATCCAGTTTTCACCTTTGTCTTTGTCCTCAGAAAATGCGGCGTTCTTCTTGCAGAAGTTTCTGAATTTACTTTGGTCTGTTACTGGCAAAACAAAATAGAATCGGCTCTGCAATTCTTCTTCTTTTTTGAAAAAAACAGCCGCTTTTGAAAAAAAATTGATTCCGGATTCTTCCAGATAATTTTTGGCGGGATTATTTTCTTTCGTTTCCGCAGAAAACAAAGTCGCCGGGTCAAATGACTGCATGGCCAGCTTTTTAAAATCCACCACAATTACGCCGCCGGCATCTTCCGGTATGTGTGTAAGGATGTCGTTGCCAGAACAGGAACCCAGAAAGGCGATGCCGATGATGTAGAAAAGTAGTTTGCGCAAGGTCTCCAATGGTATTTCTATAAGGATGCACAATTATACCGCATAGATGGGATTGATTCTAAACCTTTTTAATTCCCCAAGAACTTCTTGGATTTGCAAAGAGAAATTTTCTCGAAAAGCCATTGACATTTGAAATCAAAAAATGATTCCACTGATGAACCTTAATTTTCTTAAAACCCTTTTTATGGGCAATGAATTTGTTAGGTCCAATGAAAGGGTTCATCCGGAAATCAAGCTCCAGATAATCAATGTTTATCGGGTTTGGAGGAACAAGGGATATCGGGATTTTGGCCTGGAAAGGCTTATTCGTTTGTTTCTGGTTTCGGTTCAGTTTGTTTTTCCAGGATTGTACATCAGGCACTTCGGTGGAAAAATAGGTGGTTTTATGGGTAGGCGTCTCACAACCGAATTGTATATTTTATTTAAATTATTTCTTCCCTTGCTGATTTTATGTTCTGATGATAATGCCAATCTGTTTTTTGTATTCCTGGTTTCCTACCTGATGCTGGAAACCATGCTGTATCTGACTTCGCTCATATTTCTGGCATTCGAATTTTCTCCCACCATTTCATTCCGGCGCTCACTGATTACGCTCTTTATCAATTTTATGGAGATAAGCATTGGTTTTGCGGTGGTTTACCTTGCCGGTGACCAACATTTTCCCAGCTTTTTTTCAAAGAAATTCGAATCGGGCCTTCATGCCGTTTTTTTTAGTTTCATTACTTCCGCAACGGTGGGTTATGGAGATATTACACCTGTTCATCCCTTGGCCAGAATTCTTGTTCTTGGGCAGGTTATTTTCTCATTTATTTTTATCGGATTGATTTTTAACTACTTCGCATCAAGGGCCCATGAGCGAGGTGAGTACAGCAGATTGCCGGTAAAGAAATTCGGAAAGGACTGATTTTTTCCTTCGAGTAATTCTTAGGGATTACCCAAACTATCACCACCACCTCTTCGGTGCAAAAACCAACGCCCGTTTTCTATTGGACTTCCGTTTCGATCGCAAAGAACCAGTATTGAATCTCCAGAGGGTTGAAAACCAATCCAGGTTTTTTCAACGGCCGAGTCTAAAGCAATTATTTGTTTTTCAGGGTTGAATGTCCACTTTCCTTTACTCGAGGAGGTATTGGAGAAAACATCATCATACCCAAGTCTTGTTGTGGATTTTGAATATTCTCCTGACTTTTCAATTGTGAGCCAGGTAAGTTGGCCGGTGCAACCATCGCAAGGCAATGTATCTTGAAAGGTGCCAGTCCAGGCAGGGATTTCTTTAAATCCGGTCTTTACTGGAGGATTCGGAGAATTTGCTGCTTGCTTTTGATCAGATTCAAGGCCGGAACAGGAAATCAAAACCAACATAATGAGGAAGCAATGGAAAAACCATTTTAGGGTTTTGGCTGGGAGAAAGCTTGATTCTTTCCTGTTCATAACGCTCGCATATTCGCAATTGCGCGTCTAATTCACAAACCCGAATTTCATATTGGATATGAAAACTTGGTCAAGCCCTGTTTTTCCATAGTTTTGCCTCTCCAAATCCAGAAATCTCTGGACGATTGGCTTTGCTTCAGAAATTTTAGATTCAATTTAGAAGATGTCTTCCTTCAAAAAAATCAACAACCTCCTCGGCTGGATTGTTTTCGTCATTGCAACTTATACCTACACCTCAACCGTCGAACCGACCGGTAGTTTTTGGGATTGCGGTGAGTTTATCGCAGTAAGTTACAAATTGATGGTTCCCCATCCTCCTGGTGCACCGTTTTTCCTTTTGGTGGGCCGGATGTTTTCTTTGCTGGCTGGTTCGGATGTAACCCAGGTCGCCTTTTGGGTCAACATGGTTTCTGTACTTTGTTCGGCGTTCTCATCTCTTTTTCTTTTTTGGTCCATAACGCTCCTTGCCCGTAAACTCGTTGTTGAAAAAGGTTCAGAAATGACTTCTGGTCAATCTTTATCCATTCTTGGTGCTGGATTGGTTGGTGGACTTGCCTATACTTTCAGTGATTCTGCCTGGTTTTCAGCTGTTGAAGCCGAGGTTTATGCGATGTCAAGCTTTTTTACAGCCATTGTTTTCTGGGCCATTTTGAAATGGGATGCTGTTGCAGATGAACCATTGGCTGATCGCTGGATTGTTTTCATTGCATACATGATGGGCCTTTCCATCGGGGTTCACTTATTGAACTTGGTTACAATTCCTGCCATGGCGTATGTCTATTTCTTCCGCAGGCATTCGTATTCAGTAAAGGGGGTTGTAATTACTTTTTTGGTAAGCCTTGTCATTCTTGGAGTTATTCAAGTGGGTGTAATTACCGGCCTTCCCGGACTTGCCAATTCATTTGAGATTTTCTTTGTGAATAGTCTGGGCTTGCCGTTTAACTCAGGTATTTTCTTTTTCGTAATTATGTTTTTGGGTAGTTTGGTTTTTGGTATTATGCACACCCAGAAAACAGGAAAACGCCTTTCTAACCTAGCTTTGGTCTGTTTTGCATTTGTATTGATTGGTTATGCGTCTTACGGGATTATCCTTATTCGCTCTAATTTCAATCCACCAATTGATGAGAACGATCCTGAAAATGCAATCTCATTTGTTAGTTACCTGAAGCGTGAACAATATGGCGACAGACCTCTGGTTTATGGTCCTCAGTTTAATGCATCGCCTGTAAATACTGTAGACGGTGCGCCTGTATATGTGCGTGGCACAGACAAATATGTAGAGGTTGATAAAAAGACGATTCAGGAATATGCGTCCAAGGATAAGACACTTTTACCGCGTATTTACAGTCCTCAAGGCAATCACATTCAGGCCTACCAGAACTGGGGTTTGAGACTTAGAACTGATGAAGCAGCTTCCCAGGAAGAGGGCCGAACCGTATACAAAAAGCCTTCTTTTTCTGAGAACATCGGGTTTCTTTTCAAGTACCAGATTGGGCACATGTATTTCCGTTATTTCGGCTGGAATTTCATTGGCCGGGCTTCTGACATTCAGGATGCTGGTGTATTGATGTTTCCATTTTCTGACAAAGGCTTGCCTGAGTCACTAAAAGAAAACAGGGGTAGAAACAGGTATTTTGCACTTCCTTTTCTTTTGGGCATTGCGGGTTTATTTTTTCATTGGAAAAGAAATCGCCAGTCTGCCATCATCGTTGGACTGCTGTTTTTCTTTACTGGAATTGCCATCGTAATTTACCTCAATCAACCTCCTGTTGAGCCCCGCGAAAGGGATTATACCTTTGCCGGTTCTTATTATGCATTCTGTATTTGGATTGGACTGGGTGTTTTGTTCCTCCGTTCCATTTTTCTGAAATTCTTTAATGACACATCTTTAAATGCATTGGTTTCTACAGGATTGGCAATGCTTGTACCTGTGGTAATGGTGAAAGGCGCATGGGACGATCACAACAGGGCAAATCGTTACCATTCAGTTGATTCTGCCAAAAACCTCTTGAATTCATGTGCGAAAAATGCCATCTTGTTTACGGGTGGTGACAACGATACTTTCCCCCTTTGGTATGCCCAGGAAGTAGAAGGATTTAGAACGGATGTTCGGGTTTGTAACCTGAGCTTGCTTGGCACAGACTGGTACATTAGCCAGATGAAACGGCAGGCTTACGAATCAGCGCCTTTGCCAATTACACTTGAAACAGATGATTACATCCAGGGCAAAAATGACTATATCCCATATGTTGAAAAAGCGGGTGTAAAGGCTGGAGTAAGTCTGAAGCAATTGATGTCATTGATTCAGGAAGAGAATCCTGCACTGATGGTGCCAACGCAAGGTGGAAAAGCCGTTGCAACATTCCCAACAAAAACCTTTTACCTAGATGTGGACTCAGCGAAAGTTGCCGCAATGACTTGGGTTCCGGGTAGAGACAAAAGTAGGATTGGAAAAAGGATGTCGTGGACAATCGGAAAAACAGCGCTCTACAAAAATGATTTTGTGGTTTTGAACATCATCAGCAATATGGACTGGAGCAGGCCGGTATATTTTTCAACGACCCTTTCCACTTCCTCTTACCTTAATCTTAAGCCCTTCCTTCAGCTGGAAGGACTTGCTTATCGTTTGACGCCTATTTACAATCCGGGGGCATCGGATGGCGTTGTGAATACACCCGTGATGTACGACAACATGATGAACAAAATGTTCTGGCGCAATCTTGATAATCCAGAGGTGTACTATGATGAGAACTACAAACGCTTTCCATTAAATTCCAGAAAGTCATTTTACATGTTGGCATCTCAATTGATAAACGAATCGAAGATGGAAGGAAATCCTGCTATGCAGGGACTTCTTGATCCAACCAAGGGCGGTAAATCTAGGTTGGATATGGCCAAGGATGTTTTGAATTATTGTTTCAAAATCATGCCTGATAAGGCCACCAGATATGATGTTTACACGCCTCAGTTTATTCCATTGCTGCAGGAAGTTGGCAATCAGAAACTCGCTGATGAAATTGCTACTGTTATGCATAAGCGGGCAGTAGATGACCTTGAATATGAAACCAAGAATCCGAAGCTTGTTTCTTCTTTTGATATTCAGACCAATGTGTATATTCTGCAGCAGCTTTATATGGCCTATAGAGAATCAGGCAATAAGGCACTCGCTGAGAAGTATAAGACGGACTTTGAAAATTATGTGAGATTCGCCCAACAAGGTGAAGATCAGGGCGGATACGAAGACGAATAAAAATTATTAAAACCATGACTGACGAATTTTTATCAGCCGCCATTGAAGAAGCCCAGAAGGGCCTTTCTGAAGGCGGAATTCCCATCGGATCTGTTCTAGTAAAAGATGGAAAAATTATTGGTCGTGGTCACAACCAAAGGGTTCAAAAGGATGACCCCATGACCCATGCAGAAACTGATTGCCTTCGTAATGCCGGTCGCATTGGTTCGTATGCCGGAACAACACTCTACTCTACATTGATGCCTTGTTACATGTGCGCTGGCACTGTGGTTCAATTTGGAATTAAAAGGGTAATCGTAGGGGAGTCAAAAACTTTTCCAGGAGCGCCGGAATTTATGCGTTCGCATGGCGTAGAAGTCATCGACTTAAGCAATCCGGAATGCATCTCCATGATGGATGAATTCATTCGCAATAAGCCAGAACTCTGGAATGAGGACATAGGCAAATAAATTATTGCACACCAAAATTTTAAACAGCCAAAATGAGATCATATCCTGAAGTCCATAATTTTATCGCAGGTCAGTTTGTTTCAGATTCTGGAAAGAGGCTGGATGTGTATAATCCGAGACATGGAAAAGTAATTTCCAGCATGCCCTTGTCCGGGAAAGGGGCACTTGATATGGCAGTTGAAGCGGCAAAAGCAGCATTTCCCGCCTGGTCTGGTCTGCCAGTGAAGGAGCGGGTTCAGGTATTTTTTCGTTATAAAACTTTGCTAGAAAAGCATCTTCAGGAGCTTTCTGAACTTGTTATGGATGAGAATGGTAAAACATTTGATGAAGCCCGTGCCGAAGTTGAGAAAAGCATTGAACTCACAGAATTTGCCTGTTCGATGCCTCAGTTGGTTTATGGAGAAATTCTGGAAGTGAGTCGCGGAGTGGAATGTCGTGTTGAACGCAAGCCTTTGGGTATTGTGGCTTCAATTGCGCCATTCAATTTTCCACATATGGTGCCGCATTGGACCATTCCGAATGCCCTGGCACTTGGAAACTGCATGATTCTTAAGCCATCAGAACTTGTTCCAATTTCTGCACAGAAAATAGCATCGATGCTCAAAGAAGCAGGTCTGCCAGACGGTGTTCTGAATATCGTAAATGGTGACCGGGAAATTGTTGAAGCAATTTGTGATCATCCAGATATTAGTGCGGTTTCTTTTGTGGGTTCAACCAAGGTTGCCAAAATTGTGTACCAGCGCGCTACTGGAAATTTAAAGCGTTGTACTGCATTGGGTGGTGCAAAAAACCACTTGGTTGTTATGCCGGATGCACATCCAGCGATGACTGCGAGCAATGTAACCGCTTCAATGTCTGGTTGTGCAGGGCAGCGTTGCATGGCGGCTTCCGCGATGGTGGCAGTGGGCAATGTGGATCATATCGTGTCTGGAATCTGTGATGAAGCCCGTAAGATTATTCCTGGCGAAAATCTTGGTTCTGTGATTTCAGAAGCGGCGAAAGAACGCATTGAAAAGTACATTAATGAAGCCGAAGCTGCAGGTGCGAAAGTGCTTGTTGATGGCCGCAACTGGAAAGTTGAAGGTTTTGAATCTGGTTATTATGTTGGACCAACGGTTATCGATTTTGTGAAACCAGAAATGGCCATTGCAAAAGAAGAAGTCTTTGGACCTGTCCTTGCCATTATCCGGACGCAAGATCTGGACTCTGCAATTCAAATTGAGAATTCATCTGAATACGGGAATGCGGCCTCAATATTTACCCAAAGCGGCGGAATGGCACGGAAGTTTATGGAAAACGCTTCCGCAGGAATGATTGGGGTGAATATTGGAGTTCCTGTTCCAAGAGAACCATTTTCCTTCGGTGGCTGGAACGACAGCAAGTTCGGAGTAAACGACATCACCGGAAAAAGCTCGATAGACCTTTGGACCAATTTGAAAAAAACATCGATCAAGTGGAATCCAGAAGGCAAAACCAATTGGATGAGCTAGTGACTTTATCATGACGGGATTTTAACAACCTGTCCAATTTTTAATTTCAACAATAATGGGCTTAGCATTCATTTTTCCTAGAAAGAAATATGTGCTTTTTCTGCTGTTGATAATTGCCTCGACCCAATCAATTTTCGGGCAGGATGATTTGGATAAATTATTGGATAGTCTGGAAGCTACGATTGAGAAGTCGCCAGGATATATTCAACAAAAGGAGAATACCATTCAGGCCTTGAAGCGGCAATCCAGTTCAACTGGAATTTCAGCAGATGTTCGGTTCAGATTCCAATCGGAACTTCTTGATGCGTATCGGCAATACCGCTTTGATTCTGCTTTGAAGTATGTAAACTCCAGAACTGAAATAGCCCGTAATTCCCGAAATTCGGATTGGTTGGCGGCTTCGGCACTTCAGCTTTCTGAAGTTTTGATTTCTGCAGGCATGTATCTGGAGGCTTTTTCGCAGTTGGAATCAATAAATCCTTCAAGATTATCTCCGGAGCTTTTAAACACATATTATCACGACAGAAAGCTCTCCTTTGAGGCACTTCGGGATTATGCGCAGGATTTTAAATATGCCCCATCTTATGCTTTGAAAGCAAGGGAATACCAAGACTCATTGCTTTCTATTTTGCCACCTACATCTGTTGAATATCGGGTTGAAAAAGCCATTCAGTTGATGGGAGAGGGTAAATTGGATGGTGCGGAGAAACTGTTGCTTGATATTTTTAGAAAGGATTTAATCCCTGGAACCGCTCCATATGCGGGTGTTACCGCTGTGATTGCCGATTTATATAGAATGAAAGGCAATGCAATTGAGGAACGCCGGTATCGGATTTACTCTGCAATTGCAGACATTCAGGCAGTTGTGAAAGAAAATAAAAGTCTCACAGACCTTGCAGTGAGTCTATACGAAGAAGGTGAAATAGAAAGGGCGAATGCGTTTATCGCCTATGCGATGGCGGATGCCAATTTCTATAATGCCAGGCAAAGGAAAATTGAAATTGCCAAGATTTATCCAATCATCACAAGAGCGTATCAAATTGAATCTAAAAGGCAGGAAAGTAGATTGAAGACCTTTTTTTGGATCGTTTCTTCCATTTCTGTTTTGTTGGCTTTTGCTACTTTTTTGGTGCTTATGCAAAAAAGAAAACTAGCGAAGGCCCGTGAATATCTGCATGAGCTCAATAAAAATCTGAAAGAAGTAAATGACAATATCAGCAGCCAGGGTGAAAAGCTTCGGGAGGCCAATATTATCAAAGAAGAATACATAGGCCAGTTCCTGAATCAATGCTCGCTTTACATAGATAAGCTTGAAGGTTTCCAGAAACGCGTGTACAAATTGCTCTTGGCAAAGCAGTTTAACGAACTCCAAAAATTGGCTGAGTCAAGCGATCTAGTAAAATTGGAATTGTTGGAATTCTATCGGAATTTTGATAAAGCATTTCTAAGTCTTTTTCCAGAATTTGTTGTTGAATTCAACAAGTTGCTGGATCCTGAAGTTCCGGTAATTCTTAAAAAAGGAGAAATGCTGAATACAGAACTTCGGATTTTTGCACTCATCAGGCTTGGAATAAACGACAGCCACAAGATTGCAATGTTTCTCAGGTATTCGCCCAATACCATTTATAATTACCGTGCTCAGATTAAAAACAGGGCCATCATAGACCGGGAGCAGTTTGAAAAAATTGTGCTCCTAATTGGCAGTCAATCGAAAAAAAGCCAATAAATATCACCACTTATTTGCAACAAGCATCCACTTTTTAGGGTTTAGATTTTTGTATTAATGTGTTTTAAATCAAATTGGTATAAAAAAATAGGCTCAAAATATTCCACTTGAAGGCCACTTGGTTTTTTTTTAGAAGGCTTGAAGGAACACATTTGGATTCTGATAGCTTGAAGGTCTACAAGAATTCAAGCCATCTTGAAAAAACCGAAAAAAACAGCTTTCTTAATTTACCCAATTTATTATCAAATAAGCCTCCCCGCCTTGCGGGGAGGCTTATTTTTTTTATACCTTTTTCAAATTTTGAATCAGGGGAATAATCGGTCCATTTGAATCTTCTGAGGGATTTAGAAATTCATTTTTTATGGATCTTCCAAATTCAATATGCTCTCCCACAAGCGGGGCTCTCACTGAATAGAACTTTTTTGCAGCATTCTCAACATCCATCCCAATTTCAATTAGGCCAGCAAGTGTAGATGCATCTTGCAGTGCATTGGTTGTGCCTGCACTGGTAAATGGCAATGCCACATGGGCTGCATCACCAATCAGGATTACATTCGATTTGTGAAATTCTGGAAGCAATTCGAAATCGGTAGAATTCCAGACATACACATTCGAAAAGTCATTTGCATCAAGGATTCCGGTAACTACTTCAGGAAATTCTTGTAAAAGTTCTCTGCAAAGGGCCTCTAGATTTTGGGGAGATTCTTCTGGATTCGCCTGAAAACGAACATCAAATTGCATAAACCAAACCAGCTTATCGTGTCCACAAGGGACATAGCCAAGTGCCAAACCTTTGTTGTGGCTAACGAATTTTCGAAAGGTATTGGGCGCACTTTCAATCAGGCGGGGAAGTTTTACCACCCCCACAATTTCTTTTACTTCTACCGGTGAGAATTCAGTTTGTCCGAAGAGGGATTGTCGAACTGCCGATCTTGCCCCATCTGAGGCGATGAATAAATCACCTTTTTCTGATTCGCCATTTTCGAAAACCACTTTAGTTGCTTTGCCATCTTCATATTCAAAATGGGAAAAACTGTGTCCGAATTTTACTATTCCTGCAGGTAGAAGGTAGTTTAGGTATTGTACAGTTTCTGACCTGCTGAGGCAGAGCCAATTTCCCAGTTCAGTTTTTCTCTCCTCTGATAAATCGGGCCGGCTGATGATTACATCCTTAATTTTCTGTCCGGGTATTGGAACTTCTGATTTGCAGTTGCCCAGTTCCTCCAAAATTGAAATTCCTGCAGGATGCATAAGGAATGCATGTCCTTTCGCCAGATTTCCAGACTCTCTCTCGTGAAGGCTAACTTCCAGACCTTTTCTGAGCAAAAGGTTGGCGAGCGCCAGACCAGCAATTCCACCTCCAATTATTACGATCTTCATATAATTAACTTAAGCAAGCTTTTATCCTGAACAATGCTTCAGATAAGATTTCTTCTGAAGTGGAAAAACAAATTCTAATGTGTCCATCGGCCATATCTCCAAACCATCTTGGAAGACCCGGAACAATGGCAACTTTGGCTTCTTTCAGGAGTTTTTCCTGCAATTCAACAGGCGTAAATCCTGTTTTGCGGATGTCTGGAAAAACAAGATAACATCCATCGGGGCTTGGACAAGTAATTCCTGGAATTTGGTTGATTTCATTCACCGTGATATTTCGCATGGCAAAAAGATGCTCTTTAAAGGATGACAACCACCCGCTGCATTCGTCGAGCGCAGCAGTAGCAGCAACCTGACCAAGACTATTGCATCCGTGAACAGTTGATTCGTGCCCCGAGCTTGTTAAAATCATTTTGAATTTTTCCGGGTCTGGAGCCATTACTGCACCTACTCGAAGTCCGGCAAGCCCATATGATTTGCTATATCCAGTGATGGTGATGGTCCGGTTAAAAGCGTCTTCGCCAATTGCTGCGATGGAAGTAAATTCTGCAGGATTGAATACGATGTCACTCCAGATTTCATCCGATAAGATTATCAGATTATGTTTTTGGGCAAACTTTGCAAGTTCCTGTAGCTCAGCTTTAGTCAGGACTTTTCCAGTAGGATTCAGTGGATTGCAGACGCAAATCATTTTTGTTGCGGGCCCAACCAGCAATTCGAGCTGTTGAAAATTCATTATGCCGTCAGGGCTTAATGGAACTGCAAATGGAATTGCCTTGGCACCAAGGGCTTCAATTGAATGCCGGAAAAGAAAATCAATTGGGTCGAAAACGATGGCTTCATCTCCCGGTTTTAGAAAGGCTTTGCATGTCATGAAAATTCCGGCTGCCGCAGAGTCTACCGGCAGAATGCTAGCCGGGTCGTAATTGAGATTCCTGTTATTTTTAAAAAAACGGGAAATTGACTCTTTGAAAAAGCCATATCCTTCGGGTGGGGAATAACAAAAATACCCACTGGATGTAAATTTTTGGATGGCATTCCGAATGGGCTCGGCACATGGAAAATCAGGATCTGCTGCGGTTAATGGAATCACGCCTTCAGGCACAGATGCCCAGCGAAGATTATAAGCCCTTTCACGCAGGATTTTTAGGTCGACATTGCCATTCCCAAAAAGGTTGGTTGTCATCATGGTTTGGTGCATGGGCAAATATGGCACCTTGGACCGATTCTATAAACTGCTTTCTTCAAAAAGAAAAAGGCTACCCAAAATTTGGGTAGCCTTTTAAGTAAATATTTACAAGATTATTCTTTTCGGAACCAGACATTCTGGATTCCATTTCCATCATTTACTTGAAGCAGGTAAAGGTTGGGTTTTAGTTCACTTAAGTCAAGGGAAACGGTTTCACCTTGAATTTCCTGGTCAATTAAAACCTGACCAAAAAGATCTCTGACCTTTAACCTAGTTCCATTGGCCCATGGATTTAATCCGGGAATATGCACTTCAACCAGATCTCCTGCTGGATTTGGTTTCAGACTTACAGGGTCCTGACCTTTAGATAGCACAACAAATCGTCCTGTAAGCAATTCATCAGCCGAATTTTTTAGCAAAATTTCGTATTCGCCTTCATTTAGCTCATTGGCTGGAATCGAAAACTCTTCAAGGTAGCCTGTCCAATTGCTGGATTCATTGGTCGATAAATTATTCATTGTGGCTTCATAACAACCCATTCCGTTCTCCAGAAATTTTGAATCTACAATTCGAATCCTTTCTTCCTTGTCTTGGTCTATTTTTAGGATCTGTGGGGAGGTTAGAATCATTTGGTCCATATTGCTGGTAAGCCAGAATCCGGATTTATAAATTTCATCTCCAGACTCCAAAACGATTTTATAATGTCCAATTTCCAGGCTTTTAAGTTCGATGTTCATCGGTTGGCTTATGACCTTAATGTCACTGACAAGCAAGTCTTTTTCATCATATAATTTAAGCCTTGCTGGTAGCTGAAACCCAGATGGTGGTGTAATGCTCACCGCATCATCTATTCCAAATCTGGCTATCGGAGGTTCCACAGCAATAATTCCATTGCATGGTGGACAATCAGGGCCATTGATTACTTCTGTTTCGAGCTGGACCATTTTCCAAACACCTTCAATTATAAGTGTTTCAGGTTCTCCTGGTTGGCCATAATCTGGATTAGGAATCGTCATTATGTTTCGCACCCTTACATAATAAATATAGACATTGCCAGACATGGCATTAACAACGAGGGAAATCATTGCTTTCTGCACTGTTGGATCCCAGTGCGAAACATTGGCAATTGTAAGATTACCTTGCCAGCAGGAACTAGAAAAATCAGAATTTGAATATTTTGAAATTTGCCATTCATAGCCTTTATGGCTTACTCCATTTGTTAAATTACTGTAAACAGGCGTTCCTGAGTATACAAAATAACTACAACCTTGCTTTAGGTTTCCGAGGCAGTGGGAGTAAATCATTCCCATAAATGCGATTTTTCGTACATTCACTTTCTGAGATTTCTTGCCTGCACAAATCCATTCACCAGTAAGGGCGCGAACCTCGGTTGTTACTGTTACAACATAGAATCCATAATCCTGGCCAGTTCCAGAGCTCACCAATACATTGCAGGATTGACTGAATGGGTTTGTTAGTTGGGTAATGACTCCGGAAGACTGAGAAATATTCCATGTGGTGCGGAACTGTAAATTACCTTGATATTCTGCAGAGAATTTGGTGACAGAGCCAGCGGCAACAGCTTTTGGGCCAACAATCGTTGCCGGATACGAGGTTCCTCCGGGAGGCGGTGTGTAATTTAATTGGCTGTATATGAATTGCACCGCCGCCTCAGTAAGGTGAATATGCGCATCGTTGTAAGGGCTGCTATAAAAAGCGTCGAATGGAATTTCCCCAGTACAAACAAGATTTCTGTTGGATAAATCTTCTCCAAGATTTGTTATCCCATTTGTGTTCCAGTGGAAGGCTAGGGCACTTTTCACTGGAATAAATGAATGGAATTTATCACCATAAAAAACATCCAGTCGAACCCAATCTCCAGGAACATTCATTCCTTTATACAATACATCAGTGAACTGCTGAGTGCTATTAGAAACCCCTCCAGGCGCTCCATCTAGTGAAACTCCACTATCAAATGCTCGGCGGTCCTTGGTATTAGAAAAAATATCAATATCCTCATTTAATGCAGTAAACCCGAGTTTGACCTCCATAGTTTTGGATGTAGCATTTGCCTGAGGTGCATAATATCCTTTCCATGTTAAATTTAAACTTTTAATAAGGAGTGCAGGCGGCAATAAAAAACCACCTCCAAAAACAGCCATTGCCAAAACTATTGTGCCGGTCTTTCTAACCGATAGCCTGAAATTTACCATTTCTGCACCTCCCAAAATGGGCACATTCGGGTTTAATTTTCCCAATACACCAATGCCATTTAGGTTGCCATTGGAAAGGGCCACCTTTCTTAATCCCGGTTGTATAGGCCAACCGAAACTTCCTGGTAAGCTGTTTGAGATCGTATTCTGTAAATAGGAATTTCGAATTTCATGTGCAATATTCAATTCAGATCGGTTTTCATGATCAATTAAAAGTTCACAAGCAGCAGGTGTATTGAGGTTGTCCCAAATTATCTCTGCCTCTTGAATATTGATTCCTGCCAAATTTTTTAATAGTTGCTGCAATCCAATAGGAATATTTGCACCCATGTGCGGGGAATCCTGCGATATAAATAGTCCGCAGTTGTGGTTTCCGGTGCTCGCTGCATTCTTTTCCATGTAGGCCAGCGCATATTTTGCTATAAGGCCACCCATGCTGGGTCCGACAATGGTTATTTTGGAACTGCCCGGTTGAAGATTTTGATTTATCTGCTGAATGAGCTTTACCAAGACCATGGCATTGCGTTCGATGTAATCGCTGCCGCCATCAATTCCTTGATTTGCTTTTCCTGCCGCTACATTTGCTGGAATTGTACCATCTGGGAAATTTAAAATCAGAATATCCATGCCTTCATATCTCAAATTAGACCCAAGATTAACACTGGCTGGGGCACCAATTTCTGGTAGATAACTAAGGTATTTTCCATAAATAACTTGTCCCTTTCTGGTGTCTCCAAAATCAATTCCATCCACAAAAATGATGGGGTTTTTATAGACAGGATTTTGGCTTGTGGAAGTGTTACCGTTTCTCATATAATGATATACCTCGCCTTTTCCGTTGATGCCGTTGAAAGCAATTCCTGCCTGAATGGCATTGCTTGGCCAACTTGGGGCATATTTAGGATTGGAATACCAATCTGGGCACTCATCTGGTCTAAAAAAAGCATCAGAGTTGGAGCATGGTTCCGTAGAGGTAATTTCCAGCTGGTTATCAAAGGTTGTGGTTTCTCCGCCTTCCCATCCAATCTCAATCTGAATGCTTAGCTCTCCTTTTGAAACAAATGTTTTTAGTAGGGGAGTGTTTGGTTGGAGGTTTTCCCATTCGCCTAAACCGAACCGAATTCTGGCCTTAATCGGATTTTTCGATTCGAACCCAAGTGGAATGTTTTTGGGGTAGAAAAATCGATATTGTTTTCCGATTGTAAGTGCCTCATAATTCATAATTGCCGCCGCACTCAGCCCTTGTTTTATAAAAGGACTTGAAGAACCTGGTTTTGGATCGAAGGTAATAATGCGGTTTCCAACAAAAATGGTGCTGTCCTTTATTTTGGTGGTATCCAGTTCCTCCACAATCGTATTGAAACTTAAGATGTGCATGTCGCCGGAAAGACTTGCTTTTCGGTAATCGGAGGAAAGCGACTTTGCAATCGGATTGGAAAGTTTGATCAACATTGCCTCTTCAAGCTCATGGACAGCCTGTGTAAATCTGCCTGCATTCCATTTATCCGGAATGTCTTCTGTGTTTTGGCCTAAACCCGAGACCGGAAAAACCCGGTTGTACAGTATGCCGGTTGTAACTGGATACTGGTTGATTCCTTTCAGAACCACATCTGCCTCAGCTTTGAAGCTGGACATTTCCTTTGAATTTTGAGCGAAAACGCTCAGGCTGCCCCAGCAAAGGAGCTGCATAACTGACTTTTTTAACATGATAGTTTAGAATTATTAAGATGAAAATTGCATGAAGTTTAAAGCGCTTGTTGAGTTGGCTTAAGAGGATTTACCCAAAGCCGGGAGTAGTACAAGTTTCCCGGTATCAGATGAAATGGCAGATTTGAATTGGGTTTGAATTCTACCTTGCCAATCAAGTCGGACTTTATTGGCAGGATGTAGGTTCAGCGAAACTCGAACTGATTCAAGAAATCAGTTTTGAGTAATTGCCTCGGCAGATGATTCTTTATTATTTGAACCAGCTTGAAGAAAAAATCTCTTGTCTAAGATTGAATTTCGGTGATTAGTCAAGGCATCACCCAATGCCCGGAAAAATTGAGAAAGGAATATCCCGACTTTGAGTTTGTCCCTACCGGAAAAAAGGCAAAAGATGAGTCCAGATTGATTTCCTTTTTCTCTGAGGAAATTCTGAAATCTAAGGCTGGAAAATAAACTTCCGGATTCGGAGTTTTTATCCTTCGGATTGTCGCACTGGATTTTTTTGTGCTCGGACCAAAATAAAACTCCGGATCTAAATCAAATTCAGGAGGTTTGGGCCAAAATGATTGGCTAGGTAATTTTGTTGCTGTAATCATGTCTCAATAGTTTAATGAGACAATGGTAATAAGCCACGCATTTTCCTACCAAAACAAATGAACAGTTGGTAGGATTTATTTATCCAATGGTAGATTATCCAATAATTCTTCTGAGAGATACAGCATTTATGCAATATCTTAGGCCCGATGGTTCAGGCCCATCAGGAAAAATGTGACCAAGATGGGCTTCGCAGCAATTGCAGATTACTTCAACTCTTTCCATTCCAAAAGAATGGTCACTATGATATCCAACTGCATTTGGATTTATAGGTTGCGTAAATGAGGGCCAACCACTGCCACTTTCAAATTTCTGACCAGAGTCGAAAAGCAAGGTTCCGCAACAAGCGCAAGTGTATTTTCCGGGCTCAAATCGGCTGCACATTTCGGAAGAAAAAGCCCTTTCAGTGCCTTTTAACCTTGTGATTTGAAACTCTTCAGGGCTAAGAATTGATTCCCATTCTGATTGAGTTTTCAGAATTCTAGAATCTGGTGCTGGGCTGCCGTTACGGCAAAATGAAATTATTTCTTTCCAGGTAATCATGACAACTCAATAACTTGAAAATCATGTTATTGTTATAATAAATCAAGCCTCAGCAAGGACTTTTTGAATCAATGGCTCCAAAATTTCCATATTAACGGGCTTGTTTAAATAGCCTTTGCAATTGGGGGTATTTTCGGCTTTTCTACGCGTTTCAAAATCTGTTTCGCCTGTGAGGTAAATGACCGGAACATTTGAAAATGCTGATATTTTTTCGGCTGTATCAATACCTGTTTTGTCACCCTGAATACTGATGTCCATTAAAATTAGTTCAGGTGCTTCCTGAACCACAAACTGGCATGCGTCTTCACAGTTTGTGACCATTGTGATTTCCTCGTAACCGGCATCTTCGAGGTCCATTTTTAGGGAAATCGCAAGGATTCTTTCGTCTTCTACAATTAGAATTTTATTCACGGTGGCGATTGGTTTCAAAGGCCAATATTAGATTTTTTTATTGAAATCAAGTATGTCGTTCCGGGATTCCTGTTCACTTCCATTTCCGCATTGAGCTGCTTTACAAACTCATCAATCAATATATTCCCGAGCGAAGTGTTTTCTGCTTTTACCTCCGGTTCAAAACCCGGACCGTTGTCGCTAATCCGAAGTTTAAAATAATCTCCTTTGCTTAAAAAGTCTACTTTTAATAATCCAGGCTTTCCAGGATTGAATGCATGTTTGAAAGAATTGGAAACAATTTCATTCACAAGAAGGCCAATGGTGTTGGCAAATCGCATATTGATACTTGCGGAATCAACCTTGATTTCCAGGCTTATTTCCGGGTTCCCAAAACTGCTCTGGAGTCCAGTAACGAGTTCGGATAAATAGGTTTGTATTTCTACATTTCCATCTGTTCCCGGGCTTAAATACATGAGCTCGTGCAGGGTTGCCAGGGTTTCAAGTCTCTTTTGCGTTTGCTTAAGAAACTGCCGTGTATCCTTGTCTTCAGAATATGAGGCTTGCATTTTTACCATGCCCGCGGCAAGCGCCAAATTGTTTTTTGCCCTGTGGTTTAACTCCTTCAGCAGCATTTCCCTTCTGACAATCTCCGTTTTAAGTTTTTCAATGCTGTCATCCGGCATGGAATTTCCGGGTTTATCGAGCAGTAGGCCAAGCAATTGCAGAACCTCCTCCTTGAAACCCATTATCTCCTCGGGCTTTTTGCTTCTTAATGCTACAAGGCCGGTTTCAGTAGGGGAGATGCGCTCTGTAAGAAGCATCCAGCCTTTTCCGAATGAGTCTGAAATTTCAAATGGAAGCATGTCCTGCGGCCACCAGTACCGGTCGGAAAATTTTATGTTCTCAGCCTCCATTTCTACAAGCCAACTTAATTCTGGAAGCCATTCTCCAGCATATTTATTGGATGGTACCGCGTATCCGGATGGACTTTTCCACCAGGCTTTCCATTCGAATCGGCTGCCGTCAAAAACACCCAAAGCCGAAACCTGAGCATCTGTTCGTAAGCCCAATGCCCTAGTTAATGAAATAAATTTTTCATCCTTGCTGAGGCGCTTGACCGTTTCAAATTCAGCGAAGGTTTTTTCTGTTTCTGTTTCAACCTTGCTGGGAACATTGTGAAAGACAGCAGCTGCCTGATTTCCAGTTTCTGCTTCAACAACAAATTTTATTTCATTTCGAAAATCAACAATTCTTGCTTTTCTATGACCTGGGCCTTCTTCAAGAATGTGTTTTCCATCTGAACTTCCAAGGTCGGCGAGAATTTCTCCTGAAGAGCTTTTCACCAGCATTCGGTTCATGCCGGCATGAATCCAGCTTTCCAACTGTTCTGATTTTACTTTCTCCGCTTTCTCCGCACTAAGGTCTTTTAGGAACCCGGAAATAGAAACTTCGGATTGGCTTGTGTCGGTTCGTCCGGAAATGGAAATCCAGCGATATTCTTTGCCAGTTTCCACTAGGACTTCTATTTTGAATTCACGCCCGAAATTGAGAACGTTTTCCATGGCAGCGGTAAATCTGGAAAGCGATTCGGGTGCGAGGGCGGAGAAAAAATCCTCGTATTCAACCCTTGAACCAAAAAAGCCAAGTATCTTTTCGGATGCTCCTTTTCCAAGCCAGAAGCCGCGATTCTCGGGATAGTATCGCCACGGATAAATGCCGAATTCTTCCGCCATCATTTCCGCTTGTGTATCCTTTAAATCCTTTTCTTCTTCTTTCATTCTGAAAATGAGCAGTTCCTGAGATTGAAACCAAAGTTTGCGGCACGAAAATACACCCTCTAATTCGTTTGTCAATTCCTTTTGACCTGAAACCAAATGGATAGTTTTGTTTGAATCGATTGCAGCAATTCTGCTGAGGTTTTCAACAACCAATTCGAAAAACAAATTGTCAGGGTATGAAAGTTTTGAAGCGTTGCGGGACTCCAGAATTTTACCGCTTGAATCGCAAATCCAAATTGGATGACCCGAAAAGAATCCGGGAATCAATTCCTGAATTCCATGAAGGTCTGATCCTGCACTTTGCGGCATATAGGTTTTTTGTAAAAATGCCGGCTTGTGAATTCCGACAAAAAGGTTTAATTAAAATGGCGATAACACAGTTGATGAATTGTGTTATTACTCGACAAAAGTATGTAGAATCCGGGATTTAGCAAGGATTGATTCGAAAATAATAATTCAGTTTAGTATCGATGGCCATGTTGGAGTATTGCGAAAAATTATCCCTAAAAAGGTTGAAATTTGCTGGCAAATGAAAGTAGGGCTTTTCTTTGGTAGTTTTAATCCAATACATACCGGGCACTTAATCTTGGCTCAGTCGGCATTGGATATGGCCGGTCTAGATAAAATATGGTTTGTGGTTTCCCCGAGTAGTCCGGATAAGGATTATACCAAGCTTCTTCACGAATTTGACAGGTTTGATATTGCATTTGCTGCAACCCGGGACAATCCAGCATTTAAGGTTTTGGATATTGAATTCAGTCTGCCTAAACCTTCCTTTACCTACTTAACCCTTAGAAAATTAAAAGAGAAGCATCCTGAAGATGAATTTTCAATTTTAATGGGCTCCGATAATTTTCGAAATCTCGACCGATGGAAAAATGTTGAAGAAATCCGGCAGCAGGTTTCTTTCGTTATTTATCCTCGATTGGCCTCTGAAAAACCGAAGGAAATCGAAAAAAATGAACTGGTTACCTGGATAGAAGCGCCGCTCTTGCAAATTTCTGCCACTCAAGTTCGTGAAATGATCAAGAAGGGATTTTCTACGCGCTACCTGATTCCGGAAGACGCCAGAAGGTTGATTGAATTAAAGGGCTTTTTCAGAGATTGAATCTGTAAGGCGAACCTTGGCTTCCTGTTTTTCCGGGAGCTCGGTGAAATGGACATGACCTTCCTGGTTGATAAAATTCAGAAATCCCTTGATTTCTTCGTTCACCCACATTGGATCGAATTTCGCAGAAACCTTCACATAATTTCGGGTAAATCCTTCCATCAGACCGTTTTGCACAGAGGATTCAAATAGCACTTCGTCCATCTTGCCAAGCTGCGATTCATAAAAAGCCCTGCGTTTTTTTTCGCTGAGGATATGCAACATTTTGGAGCGTTCGCTTTTTTCAGTCCCACTGACTTTCTTGGGCATAAGGGCTGCCTCGGTGTTTGTCCTTTCGCTGTAAGGGAAAATGTGCAGGTAGCTAATATCCAGTTTGTTGAGGAAGTCGTAGGTCTCGCGAAATAAGGCTTCACTTTCACCTGGGAAACCAACGATAACATCAACGCCTATGCATGCATTTGGCAACAGTTCCCGGATTCGATCGACCCGTTCCTGGTATAGTTCCCGGCGGTAGCGTCTTTTCATCAGGCCCAGAATTTCATTGGATCCTGACTGAAGCGGAATATGAAAATGTGGCACGAATCGATTGCTGCTTGCCACAAATGAAATAATTTCATCACTCAGCAAGTTGGGCTCAATGCTTGAAATACGAAAGCGGGAAATATTTTCAACGGCATCCAATGCCCTAACCAAATCAACAAATTTTTCCTTTTTGATTCCATCACGGATGCCAAAATCTCCGATGTTCACGCCGGTAAGGACAATTTCCCTGACGCCCGTTTCTCCAATTGCCCATGCTTGAGCCACAACTCCTTCGATGCTGTCACTTCTGCTTTTTCCTCTTGCCAGCGGAATTGTGCAGTAGGTGCAAGGGTAATCGCAACCATCTTGAACTTTCAGAAAAGTTCGGGTTCTATCGGAAAGGGAAAATGAGCTATGGTATTGTTTGGTGTCTGAAATTTCACCTGAAACCACAATTGCCGCTGATCTGGGTCCCAGTTTTCCAACATGGTTCACCGCTTCAAATTTTGCGTTTGCTCCCAGCACCAGATCTACACCGGGAATTCCGGCGATTTCTTCCGGCTTTAACTGGGCATAACAACCAATGATTACAACCCGTGCTTCAGGCGAAATTTTCAAGCCTTCTTTTACAACCTTTCTGCATTTTTTATCGGCGTGGTCGGTTACCGAGCATGTGTTGATGACATACACATCGGTTGGCTCGCCAAAGGCTACTTTTTCATAGCCTTTGGCCTCAAAACTTCTTGATATTGAGGAAGTCTCGGCAAAGTTGAGCTTGCAGCCCAAAGTGTAGAATGCAACTTTCTTCATCGGGGCGGTAAAGATAGGCATGAAATTCGTGCCTTGATTCGGAAAAAGTCATTCTAATCCTTCAAATTCCTACCTTTGCAAAGTCTTTGCGCCGCTTATCCAATTGTTTTCAACCATTTTAGGTAGTGCAGGGTTTAGATTTTGTTATGAGGTTCATTTTAACTCTATTATTCATTTATGCTGCCTGGCAGCTATTAAAGTTCGTATTCCGTTTCGCACTTCTTTATTGGGTGAAAAAAAATGCCGGAAAGGCATTTCAGTTCAATGGCCAATTTGGTTCAGGAGATTTTAATCAGAACCAAAGAAAGGAAGGTGAGATACGGGTTGAGTCTTCCGGCAATTCGAAAAAGCCTGGTCGAAGTTCCGGAGACGAAGGTGAGTATGTTGAATTTGAGGAAGTTTCCTGAACAGGAAATCTCAAAATCAAAGTTCAGAATCTTTTTCTGTTTGGATTTCTGCTGCTGGCAAAATCCTTAATTGTACCTTTTGAATGCTACTCCTTATTTTTTTAAGGATTCGGAATTCATATCTGCCGATTACGAATATTTCACCTGAATCCGGAATCCGCCCGCAATGGTGCAGGATGTAACCCGAAATGGTTTCAAAATTTCCATCTTCTTCGAGACTTTCGGGAAGTTCCTTATTTAAATCGTGAATTGAGGCGGATGCCAAAGCCCGGAAAACGGAATTGCCCATTGATTCCAAACTTGACTTTTCATTATCAAATTCATCCTGAATCTCACCCACGAGTTCTTCCAGAATGTCTTCCATTGTAACGATTCCTTTTGTGCTTCCAAATTCATCCAGTACAATTGCCATCTGCTGGCGTTTTTTCTGAAATTCTTTGAGAAGCCTTCCGATTGGCATGGTTTCCGGAATTGCGGCAACAGGTTTCATTAAGTTTCGAATATCTGGGTTCATATTCTTCCTGAGCTCCATCAGGATGTCCTTCAGATAAACCACTCCAAGTACTTTGTCCAGGTTCTCTTCGTAGCATGGAATCCTGGAATAACCAGCTTCAAGGATTTGCTCAAGGTCGCGGTCTTCAAAATCGGATAAATTGATGGCAACCAATTGTTTTCGAGGGATCATCACCTGCCGGGCGCTTCTTTCTTGAAAGTCAAATGCATTCTGAATGATGGCATAATTTTCTGCTTCAATTGTTCCGGTTTCCTTTCCCTGCTCCACAAGATAGCGCAGCTCTTCGCTGGAGTGCACTTCGTTTCCGTGGATGGGCCTGATTTTTAGCAGCCTTAAAACAAAATTGGCGATGCCATTCAGCAGCCAGATAAATGGTTTGAAAAATAAATAAAAAAACCTCAGCGGATATGCCACAAAAAGTGTGGTTTTGTCCGAACGCTGGATGGCAATTGATTTTGGTGCGAGTTCTCCAAAAACGATATGAAGGATGGTGATTAAGGCAAATGAAAATGGCAATGCGATGTCGTGTGCAAGTTTGTGTTCGAGGTGAAGTCCTGCCAGTTCGAAAACCTTAAGGAGTATTTTTGAAACTACGGGTTCTCCAACCCAACCTAAGCCAAGGCTGGCGAGGGTAATGCCGAGTTGGGTTGCAGCCAGATATCCATCGATGTTGCCAACAATTTTTCTGGCAAGAACGGCCGACAAATTCCCAGACCTGGCTTCAAGTTCGAGTTGGGATTCCCGCACTTTAACGATGGCAAACTCGGCTGCAACGAAGAAGCCGTTCATGAAAACAAGGAAAATTGTAAGTAGTAAATCAGATACCATTCAATGTAGGACCGCGTTTTGGCGTTTTTCGATTTTGTGCAAGTAAACAAGTCTTTCACGGAAATCCGAAAACATTGGTTTTGCTAAATGCTGGAGTTTATAATTCACCGTGGAATTCTCTTTTCATTGTAATTCCTGAAGTCAAAAAGGTTGTATCCAATTGAAATGCTCGTGCATTCAGCCCCTGGATAATCAATGTTAAGGGCTTTTTCGAAGCCTATTGTGAAATTCTGGTAGCTGAGTCCGGCCTCAAAAAAGCCATTGAAAACATCAGATCCAATCCCATCAATTTTGGTCCGTTTGCCTGAATTATCCTCAACAGCAATCAGGCTGCTTTTGCCGATTCCCTGGTAGGAGCGGAGCCCGCCAAACAAACAAAACCTTCTGAAATGCAGATGAACCCCTACTTTAAAAAAGCTGCTCTTGCGGATTTCCGCATAATATTTCTGAGTTTTTGCTGTGTACCAGGAACTACCGTCGCCCATATAAACTGTTTGGCTGGTGGAAGGAACCACAATCCCGAGTCCGGCATAAAAGAAAAGAAATCGACCGCTGACATCAATCGACATCCGTGTTTTCGAAAATTTTCTGGACGGGTCTGTAATTGACGAATTTTTGCCAAAGCCCATACTGTTTTCGTTAAGCAACTGTTCGTCCAGTAGGTAGTTTGAAAAGTTGTAATTCGATTGAATTACAGAGGCATTTAAGACCAGCTGTGCATCCTTGAAAAGATTTTCCTCAAAAGATGCGGCCCGGTCCGGATACGAAAATGCCATCGACAAAAACGAGGCTTGCTTTGGTGGTTTTGTTGAATCTGGCAGCGTCAGGATTTGATTGTCCTGGGCGTTTGCACTTAGAAGAAATATTGAAAAGAACGCAATGGTCAGATATTGCCGGAAATACCTTGATTTTAAAGCCACCGATGAAACATTCGCCTTTTTGAAGAGCATTCTTTTTTACCTATTGCCTGCAAGATGCTAATTCATAATCAATTTCCCTTAACAGGATCGGTTTCTTCGCCGAACCAAACAACAGCATATGGTTCACGAATGGCAATTCCGATTGCATTCCAGCGAATTGTTTTCCAGTTTTTAAGGTTGATGATTACCGCATGGTGGCCGGGACTTTCTTTCCATTGTGCCAGCCAGTCGACATCAGAATCTGTGTTAAAAGCAGCAATTTCATATCCATTCCCCTTATAACTTGAAAATTCAGAAGGTTTAGACCACATGCATGCGGCTTCTTTGTGGTCGGATGTATAGCAACAAGGTTTTTCTCCAAATTTACCTGTCCAGGAATGCATATTACATTTTCCTTCCGGAGGTGCCTCTTGCAATTCCTTCACATGCAATTGCGCAACCAGGTTGAGGTTTGGGGAGTTCTGGATTGGATTAAGTCCTTTGCTTTTTCGATAGGCATTAATGTTGTTCAGGAGCTTTGTCTCCTGTGGGCTCATTTTTTCAGGTTCAAAATTTGTTGAGTTACTGAGGTTTAAAAACAGCAGAAGGCAGGTTAATAGGATTTTCATCTCAGATTTATTTTTAGGGTTTTACCCAGCTGGCGTTCATTGAAGAAGATTTTACAACGGCCTCTATAAACTTCATGCCTTGCAAACCTTCCTTTACTCCAGGAAAATTTGGAATAAATTCCACACCTGAATTTCGTTGATGGCAGGCAAACGAAAAATCCCGGTACATATTGGCAAACGCTTCGATATACCCTTCCGGATGTCCGGATGGTAATCTTGTTGCAGATTTTGCTTCAGGATAAAGATATCCATGACCGGTTCTCAAAGTTTCGGCGGGTTTATCCGGGTAAAGAATGCGCAGGGAATTTGGCTCCTGTTGCTGCCATTCCAGACTTGCTTTCTCACCATAAACCCTGATTGTAAGGTTGTTTTCTTCACCCACACAAATCTGACTGGCAAACAATAAGCCTTTTGCACCTCCTTTAAATCGCAGCAAAACGCTGCCGTCATCATCCAGTTTGCGCCCTGTCACAAAAGTGCTCAGATCAGCGGCAAGTTCTTCAATTTCCAGACCAGTGATATAGCTTACAAGGTTTTCCGCGTGCGTTCCGATATCGCCCATGCTTCCAGCCTTTCCGGCTTTTGCAGGATTTGTTCGCCAATCCGCCTGTTTTTGCCCTTCTGCCTCAAGCAAGGTAGAAAGCCAGCCTTGGGGATATTCCACAACCACCTTTCGTATCGACCCTAATTCACCATTTTTAACCATGGCCCGGGCTTGCCTGGTCATCGGGTAGCCCGTGTAATTGTGCGTCAAACAAAATATCCGGTCTGAAGATTCAACCAGGTTCGCCAGTTCTTCGGCCTCAGTTAAATTGTGGCAAAGCGGTTTGTCGCATACCACATCAAATCCATGCTGAATTGCAAGTTTTGTAGGTTCAAAATGGAGGTGGTTGGGCGTGACGATTGCTGCAAAATCCATCCGGATTGCTTCAGGAAGTTTGGCTTCCGTCACAATCATTTCCTGAAACGAAGCATA
>CAMDMI010000005.1 GCA_945902135.1 Spirosoma fluviale | reverse complement strand
CAATTAAGAGAAATGGCGGAGTTGATGGTTCGACATTCAGACTTGAAAGGATCTTTTAATATTCAAGCAATCGTAACTGAACAAAATGAGGTAATTCCTTTTGAAGTGAATTGCCGGATTTCAGGCACCAATTCCATTCGAACACATTTTGGTTTTGCCGATGTGGCCTGGACCATGCAGGAACTTTTATTCAACCAGCCTGCGCCAATTCCTCAAATCAGAGAAGGCCTGGCACAGCGGATTTTGATGGATGTAATTTACCCCGATGCCAAATCGGTTTCGGATTTGAATCGGACAAACAAGGATAACTTTTTTCTATACTGATGGTTTTACTTCTGGATGCAGCCAATACCCTAATCCATAAGCCTGATCTTTATGGTCGATTTATGGAAGTGCTTAAACAGCATAAAATTGTGGTTGATCCGGCGCTTTTTATTCGGCAGCACCGAATCCTGACTGAGTTAATCGTATTTCCGGATAAGACCAACAAGGATTTTTACCATCATTTCAACCGGGAATTGCTCTATTCACTTGGTTTGATGGCGGATGAGCAGTTGCTGGAAGATATTTTTTCGAAGTGTTCTTACCTTCCCTGGCAACCTTTTGATGATGTTCGTTTTCTCGACAATTGGGATGGACCAATCGGGGTTTTATCGAATTTTCATTCTGGCTTGACAGATATTCTGGGTGAATTAATTCCAGGAAAATTCTCATCGCTCATTATATCCGAGCGTTCTAAATTCAGGAAGCCAGAAGCCGGGTTTTTCAATGAAGCCATTGCTGGTTTTGGCGTACCGGCCTCAGACATTGTATATATCGGTGATTCCATTCGCTTAGACTTGGAGCCCGGTCTGAAAGCAGGAATGAATGCCTGGCTGATAGACAGGGACAATACTTTTCCAGCTTGTAGCAGAAAAATTTCCAGTTTTGAATTCCTATCGGATTGCCTCTCATGAAAAAGTTATCTCTGGTAGTTCCTGTTTATTTTGAGGAAGATTGCATTGGCCAGTACCTCAAGGAGACAATTCCTGTTCTGGAAAATATTCCCAATATCGATTGGGAAATAGTATTCATTGATGACGGAAGTAAGGATCGAACCCAAGAAATAATCAAAGAAAAGGCCGCATCTGAATCCAGAATTAAATTATTGGAGTTCTCTTACAATCAGGGAAAACAAGCGGCTGTTTCTGCGGGCATCCGGTATGCAAGCGGCGATTATTTGCTTTATATGGACCCTGATCTTCAGGATCCGCCCGATGAAATTCCGAAGTTTGTGGAAAAAATTCAAGAAGGGTATGACCTTGTTTTTGGAATCCGAAAGGAAAAGATAGACAGCCTTCTGAATAAGTTTTTCTCAGCGATTTTTTGGGGAACGCTGAACAAATTTACTGGTCTAGAAATTCCAAAAGGACTTGCCGTAATGCGAATTTTTAGCCGGCGGTTTGCCGATCAATTCCTGCTTTACAGTGAGCAAAACCGTTTTATTGAAGGTATTTTCATTCACATTGGAATGAATCGGACCGAGATTGAAGTGTCGCAACGGAAACGATTTGCCGGCAAAAGCAAATTCAATTTCAGGCGAAAAATGCGTTTGGCTTTTGATGCCATTTTTGATTTTTCCGAATTGCCTCTGAAATTGGCGGTGAATCTTGGAGTTTCGCTTTCCTTGTTAGGCGTCTTATCCTTCCTTGGCATCGCTTTCGCCAAGCTTTTCTTGTTTAATTTTTCTGCAGGCTGGCCTTCACTTTTCAGTGCAATTGTCCTGAGTTTGGGCCTACAGCTATTTTTCCTTGGGATTGCCGCCATTTACATTGGCAAAATTTACAAGGAAAGTAAAGGCAGACCGCTGTATTCAATAAAGAGTTTTACCAATCTATAGAAATGAAGCGGATTGGCATAATTGGAAGTGGAGATTTGGGTAAGTTAATAGCCCATCATGCCCCATTCTGTGGAAATTTCGAAGTAGCCTGCTTTTTTGATGATTTTGCTGAAGCAGGATCTCTTGTGGCCGGAGTTCCGGTAGAAGGAGGTTTGAAAGACATTCACTCGGCATTTGAACAAGGCAAATTCGATGAACTTATGGTTGGCATCGGTTACAACCACATGGATTTTCGCAAATCGATTTTTGAGCAGTTTCGGGGCTTGATTCCTTTCTCTGTATTAATCCACCATTCTGCATTTGTGGATCCTTCTGTAAAAATTGGTCAGGGTTCGTTTATTTTGCCGGGCTGTACTTTGGACCACAATGCTGCCATCGGTGAAAATGTACTGCTCAATACAGCCGTAACAATTGCCCATGACACCAAAATCGGCAACCATAGTTTTCTGGCTCCTGCTGCTGCATTGGCTGGAAAAACCGAAATTGGTGAATGTTGTATTCTTGGTTTGAATTGCACGATAATCGACAACCTGAAAATTGGAAATTTCATCAGAATTGCTGCAGGTGCAGTTGTTTTGAATAGTTTTGAACTCCCTGGTATGTACGCAGGCGTTCCTGCAGAATTAAAAAAGAAATTCAATCAGCATGATTCCATTTAACAAGCCCTACCTAACAGGCAAAGAAGCACATTACCTTTATCAGGCAGTTCTTTCCGGCAAAATCAGCGGAGATGGAATGTTTACCAAAAAGTGCAACCAATTTTTTGAATCAAAATATGAATTCGGAAAGGTTTTGCTAACTACATCTTGCACAGATGCCTTAGAACTTGCAGCTCTGTTGCTGAAGATAGAGCCCGGTGATGAGGTAATTATGCCGTCTTATACCTTTGTTTCCACGGCCAATGCATTTGCTCTGAGAGGTGCGCATATTCGGTTTGTTGATAGTAGAAGCGATCATCCCGGAATGGATGAGGACAAAATCGAAGAACTGATCAACGAAAAAACGAAGGCCATCGTGCCTGTCCATTATGCAGGCGTGGCTTCCGATATGGACAAAATCAATGATTTAGCCAGAAAGTATGGAATAAGTGTGGTGGAGGATGCTGCCCAGGCGATAGACTCCTGGTATATTGGACGGGATGGCCGTAAGCCGCTCGGTGCCTGCGGCGACCTTGGTTGTTTTTCATTCCATGAAACCAAGAATATCATGGCTGGGGAAGGAGGAATGATTGTAATCAGCAATCCTGAATATTCGGGCAGAGCAGAAATTCTCAGAGAAAAAGGGACCAATCGTTCTGCGTTTTTTCGCGGTGAGGTAGACAAATATAGTTGGGTTGACATAGGTTCCAGTTTTTTGCCCAGCGATATTATTGCTGCCTTTTTGTATGCCCAGCTTGAAAATATAGATGACATTCAAGCCAGACGGATTTCACTTTGGAACCGTTACAAAAACCAGCTCATTGGTCTGGAGCATCAAGGATTGCTGGCTACGCCAACCGTACCCGATTTTGCTACGCAAAACGGCCATATGTTTTATGTGGTTTGCCGCAATCTTGATGAGAGAACCAGGCTGGCAGACCATTTGAAAAAGAATGGTATTTATGCCGTTTTTCACTACTTGAGTTTACATTCTGCGCCGTATTTCCAGGCCAACCACGATGGAAGATCCCTTACAGAATCAGACAGGTTTACGGATTGCCTGCTTCGGCTTCCTCTGTTTTATGAATTGGAGGACAGTCAGGTTGACATGATTTGTGAAACTATTTCGCGGTTTTATACCGCTTGATTCAACTGTGTTGCCAGTATTTTAATCCCCTCCAGAAATGAATGCGGATTGTATCCGAGTTCCTGTACGGCTTTTGAGATGTTAAAACCCGTTCTTGGCGGTCTTTTGGCAGGCTGAGTAAAGGTAGCTGCTGATGCCTGTTTTATAAGCGCTTTATTGAGTGAAAAAAAATCGGCTGTTTGGATGGCCATTTCATGAGGCGTCAGAAAATCCTTTCCCGAGATGTTGAAAATTCCTTTAGCCTTTTTTTCTGCAATCAAAATGCATCCTGTCGCAAGGTCTTCCGCCAGTGTGGGGGTGCGAAATTGATCGTCAACGACCTGTATTTCCTTGCCATGTTCAAGGCTTGCTTTTACCCAAAGTATAATATTCGAACGGCTAAGGCCGGGCGCAATTCCATATACAAGGACCGTTCTGACAATGCTCCACGGACACTTTGCTTTCTGAACTAGTGTCTCCGCATCAAGCTTGCTTTGTCCGTAAATGCTGATTGGGTTGGGTTTGTCCATTTCTGAATATGGCCCTGAGCTGCCGTCAAAAATGAAATCTGTAGAAAGGTGAATGAGATGCGCGCCGACCATTTCACTGGCACGAATTACATTCTGCGTTGCAATTACATTCTGCACATGACATTGCTCTGGATTTAACTCGCACTCATCCACATTGGTCATGGCAGCAGTATGAATGACAGCCTCAGGTTGAAAGTCATTGCAGATTTTTGCAACATCCTCCTCATTGGTGACATTACAAGAACGATAGCTCACATTATCGGGAAGATTGAGAATCCGGCAATCTCCCTGACCACTTGCAAGAATTGAATGTTTCGAATTTCCGAGGATGCGTACTAATTTTTGCCCAAGGAGTCCATTTGCACCGGTTATCAGAATTTTCATTAGAAAAAAAAGGTACGCATAAAAATTGATAATCGAAGGTATTGCACGCCGGAAAGAACCTGAGCCAACAAAGCAACTATCGGCAGTATTGCATAAATGAACTTTTTTCGTTCCAATAGGTCAGTTAATATTAGACTTCCGTACAGAAGTAGTATGTAATGGATGATGGATGATTGCCAAATCATGTTTGCCGAAACTATATTTTTGATTTTGTCATAAAAACAAAATGACAAAACAAGGCCTTGCAAAGTCATCATTGCAAGTAGCAGACCTATTCCCGTTTTCCAACCCGACCATCCGGGTATAATGGTGACTATTGGAAATGTGCAAGCAGCTATAAAAACAAAAAAATGATTTTTTATAGTTCCAAAAAGAAAGAAAGGATCGAAAACAACCTTAAAGTCAATGCTAGAACTTTTCAGAAAAAGGCTTTGGGCCAAAAGGCAAATAAATAAAGTGGCACTTATTTGTAAAAACTTCATAAATTTTCTTCCGGCGCCTTCTGTAATCAAAACGAAAACAGGCATTACAGGAATCCAGCAAAAAAGAAAACTAGGTTTTATAAGTAGAATCAGAATTCCGGAAAGCAGCATTCGAAAAATTCCCTTTCTCTTTTTATCCTTAATAAATAGTATGGATTCATTAAGTAGGTATAGCGATGGAGGAATGGATAGAAGTAATGTGCCATTATGAAAAAAATTAGGGCTTAAACTACCTTTTACATAACCAATTTGTAGGGCCAAAAACCCAATCGCAATCTGACAACCAAGTATTAGAATAATTAATAATCTGCTAGCCTGCTTTTCTCGAATTGTTTCGCAGAGGCGAATACTTTGGATTATTTTACCATATTGGGCTACTGAAAAACACAGAAAAGCCGCAAAAACCAGCGCGTTTATATTCCCGGAGAAAAAAGAAAAAAGCTGGAGAAAAAAGAAAAAAAAGGGGTGTCCAATCATCTCTCCCTTCATCATTCTGTTTGAAATTTCTATATGATCATCTAGGTCTGGTTGCATTATCTTAGCTACCAATAGTATGTAGCCGAATAGACTAAATGAAAAAATACTTGCTAAAACATGTATTTCCAGAATCGAAGCGGTTGAAAGCAAATAACTGCTAATTCTCTTAAGAGCTTTTTTCACTTCAGTTTTTTGAAATTTCTTTTTGAATTGCCTGAAACAAAAACTCCCCTACAACCTGGGCGCCTTTCGGGGTTAAATGTATCAAATCTTTACCTGCCAGAGGCGGACTGGTTTTGCTCCATGCAAGGATTGCATTTTTTCCTCCCATCACCTGATACATATCCCAAAAAGCAGAATTGGTACGAGCGCAAGCATTTCGCTGGGCTGAAATTACCCGGGGAATTGTCTCAAAACTTCCCCAGATGCCATTCTTTTTTCTGGCCATGTCTGAAACGCCAATCACCAGAACCTGAATGCCAGGCGCCGAGCTCTTGATGGTGGATATGATCTTCACCAGATTGTTTTCATACCAGTTATAGGAAGAAGCATCGTAAGGCACAACATTCACGCCGAATTGCAGAATTATAAGGCGCGTGTTCAGCCTTCTGATTTGTTCCTGAAGAAATTTTGGATTGATTTTCAACAACTCCAGTCCGGAGCTTCCCCGCAATGGAATATTATCCAGGGCAACACCGGATTTGCAATCAAGGCAAACACCATAGAAATCGGTTCCGGCTCCGGTTTCCATTGAAACTGAAAAATTGCGGCTTGGTTTGCCCATATTCCATGTGCTAAACCTCAATGAGTCGGACGGTGCGAAGCTCCTGTTTCCAGAGCTTGTGTTTAATTCCAATCGGGAATCCCGGTTTCTCAGCAACAGCGTAGCATTTTCAAAATAACCATTTCGCCTATATCCGAGATTGTTGAGGTGGTATGCAAATGTTCCGCTCAAATTCGAATTGGATTGCCCTGAATCCTGTTTTAGCCGGAAATAACTATGAAAAAGGGAGTATCGGGTGTGTTCTCCCCGCAGACCTTTCCCTAAAAGTTGAAATTTTTTGGTTTGCGTGTACCCATCCATCCGAAGATACATTCTCGAAACGGTTTCTTCAGAAAATGGAATCAGCCCCGGGCCGCAACCACCAAACTGCTGCTGCAATCTTTGCCTCAGGTATCCTGAAATCCGGTCGCCTTCAATTTGCGAATCCCCAATGTGAAGAATCCGGACAATTTCTTCCTTTCTTCTCGCAGAATCTAGGCTTTGGAAGAATGAATTTAAAATTGTGCTGTCGCCTGCCGGGTATTGTATGCCAGAGGCTGAATCAATATGAAATTCAACATTGGGGCGAAATCCTGAATTGGAGAGATCCTCATCGATTTTTTTTCCACCAGAAATTAAGGTGTCTTCTTCGGCCAGAATCGCAGCTTTTTGCTGCAATTGAATCAAACCTGATTTGTCAATCGCCCTGATTTCTTTGTTTGTAACAGCTTGTTCAATCAGATTTTTTACCTTGAAAAAACGAATATTGTAATCTCCGATTTTTAGCCCTGCAGGAAAAACCTGACCCAGAAGCAAAAATGCCCCCAGACAGCTCAGGAGAAACAACATCAATTTCCAGGGACTCATGAAAAAAATAGCCCGCAAAGTTAAGCATGCTTACCAGCTTTTTTAATCGGAAAATGAAGGAGTTTTGCAATTTTGCAGAAATGCCAATCACGAACAGCCCATCATGAAAGATAAACTTGCCGCCAAGGTGGACCTGAAAAATAGGCAGGCTTCATTTGAATATGAAATTCTCGACAAACTAACTGCCGGAATCGTGCTCACGGGTACTGAAATTAAGTCGGTTAGGCAGCAGAAGGTCAATCTTCAGGATAGTTTTTGCCAGTTCAGGGGATTGGAATTGTTTATGGTAAATCTTCACATCTCCCCTTATGAGCATGGAACCTACAACAATCCTATTCCAAAGCGCGACCGGAAACTGCTTTTGAAAAGGCAGGAACTGAGAAAGTGGAAAGCCAAGATGGAGGAGAAAGGTCTTACAATAGCAGTTCTCCGCTTGTTTATAGATGATAAGGGGCTTTGCAAGGCCGAAATCGCACTTGCAAAAGGCAAGAAAACCCATGACAAAAGAGAAACAATCAAGGAGCGGGATTTGGCCCGGGAAATGAGGCAGGATAATGGGGTGTAGATTTTTTCTGGTCTTTGTTGCTTCGTTGCTCTTTAGAATTGATTGTCTTGGATTTGGCACTATTTCTGGGGATTCAATCAACAACAAACGAAAGCCCCAGCTTGGACTTATCCTTCCGCTTTCCGGAGGAAAAGATGCCAAAGCCAGAACTGAAAACGCCCTTGAATTTTATAAGGGAGTGATTTTAGCCAATGAAATTTGCACCGCACAGGATTCCGGGATTGAAGTACACTTATTTGACCACAAAAATCAGATTTCTGCTTTGAATGAAATCTCCAGAAGCGCTTGTCTGGAGGGTTTGGATTTGCTGGTTGGGCCCATGCGCGCAGCTTTAATTTCTCCACTGGATTCCATTGCCGCAATCAAAAAGATTCCTCTTGTAAATGTGTTGTCCACACAAAATCCGGTAAAACCCAGCCCGGGATATTTTTCGCAGCAGGCCGGAAATCAAGCCATTGCCGAAAATTCCTTCGCATTAATGAGTCCTCTTGCACCAGGCTTAAAGGTTGGTATTATCTACGGTCCCGAAAAAAACGATTCGCTTTTAGCTGATGCCTATCGCAAAGTTTGCTTGAAGAATGGCAAGCTGCTTGTTTTATTCCGGAAGGTGGGGAAAAACTCGGCCGCCAATCTCAGCAAATACCTCGCAGAGGCAGGCCTGGATTCAAGCTCCCATTTATTTGTGCCAAACAATGAGGCACTGGTTAGGTTGCAGTTGCTGTCTGCTTATGGTGTGATTCAGGCTAAATTTCCTGTAATAATAAGCGGCAAATGGCTTGAAGCTCCTGCTGCGGAATATGATGAGTACGCAGGACTGCCTTTTTATTTTGCAGATCCGGATCTTCCCATGCCTTCTGTTGATGAAAGAAAAATTTGGGAAAGCGCTTATATCGCCAGATGGGGAAGTCCGCCTACTTGGCTTTCCTGGAAGGGATTTGACCTTGTGCGAATGCTTTCATTGGAATGGTACTCCTCAGACACCGGAAAGTTTTCCTTTGGTTCTGCTCAATCAAAACAATGCCGATCCAGCATTTTTGGAAAATACCGGTTTGAAATTGGCCTTCCAGAAAATCAGTATGTGCCCGTTTACAAGGTCGAAAAGACTGGAATTACGCAAGTCTGGCCTCAGTAATCAGCCCCGGATAATTTTTTCCTGAAGGCCGATTGACTCAAGATGAACCAATTCAATGAGTCGGCGGATTAGGTTCTCGTTGAGTCCTAGTTGGAGGCCGTTTTCAATCCGCGTTTCAAAAATACCAGACCAGCGTTCCATTTGTAGCACACTGATGCCCAGTTGCTTTTTCATTTCTGCAATTTCTGTTACCACTTCCATTCTTTCGGCAAGTGTTTCCAACAGCTGCCTGTCGAGTGTGTCAATTCGTGTTCGTAATAATTCAAGTATTTCTCGATGACCACTTTTTTCATCCAGAAGGCAGGCGAAGTGGAGATTTTCCAAAAGATTTTTCAGGTCTTCGGGTTTCAATTGTTGCCTTGGATCACTCAGGGCTTCATCTGGTTTTGGATGGGTTTCAATCATCAGGCCTGCATAATCCAAATCCAGTGCTTTTTGGGCAATGTAGGGTATCAGACTTCGCTTTCCGGCAATGTGACTTGGGTCACAGATTAAAGGAATCTCAGGCTTCTGCCTTCTGAATTCGATTGGAATAGCCCATTCAGGCGCATTTCGATACTGAGATTTTCCATAGGTAGAAAAACCCCTGTGGATGGCCGCTATGTTTTGAATCCCAACATTTTCCAGCCTTTCTATTGCCCCAATCCAAAGGGAAAGGTCGGGGTTGACTGGGTTTTTTACCATCACAGGTGTGTCGGTGCCACGAAGAACCTCGGCTATTTCCTGAACGAAAAATGGGTTTACTGTGGTTCTTGCTCCAATCCAGAGGATGTCAATTCCTGCAGTCAAAGCCTCTTCCGTGTGTTTGGCATTTGCAACTTCGGTAGTCACCGGAAGGCCAGTTTCATTTCGGGCTTTGATAAGCCAGGCCAAAGCTTTGCTTCCATGGCCTTCAAATGCATTAGGTCTTGTTCTAGGTTTCCAAACCCCTGCCCGCATGGCACATATTCCCGGAATGGCGGAAATTGCCCGAGCGCTTTCCATCACTTGTTCTTCGCTTTCGGCACTGCAGGGTCCGGCCACCAGAAATGGACTGCCTTCGGGCTTGAATGGATTTACTTTTTTGTGGCGGGTGAGTGTTTGCATCGTTACTTAAAAAAACCAAAACAAGGTAGGAATGTTTAAGTCAGGCTTGTTAACCATTAAAATCCCCTGAAGTTTCAGCACAATACCGGATTCGTTTTTTTACCTTCCTTTTCCATAAAAGGCCGTTACGAAATGTGATGGCAATTGATGTGACAAAATTGTGGGCCCAGATCTGAAGGTCATTTCGTGGCTCATCGGGTGAGTCAAATGCCGGGATATATTCAAATCCAAATGCCTTTGTTACTTCTGTTACACAGGGATTTCCATAAAGGATTTTACCCATATTGTAGGCATACAAGTATCTGTCGCGGTGCTTTTTTTGCGATTCAAACTTTTCGGTGTTATAGAAATCAGTTGTTCCGCTTAAACCAAAAGGATTTTGATTCTTTTTTTTCTGACTGCTGCAAGAGAATAGAATTAAAGTTGCCGCTGTGGCAAAGATGAAATGAACTAACCTAGATATGATTGGAATTATTTTCAAGTTGGAAAATGAAGGTGCAAAATTAAACGAGTGGAACTTTCCGCTGGTGTTTATTATTCTGTATTTAAAAAAAAGAGCAGCTCCTTTTTTTAAAGGAACTGCTCCAAACCTTAAGACCAGAAAGAAAACTATTTTTTTGAAAAAACTATTGCAGCATCAGGCTTGAACGAAGGACGGAATTATCCATGCCAACAAGCTCAACCCGATACACACCGGATGAAAGATTCGTCTGTACAGTTACCTGATTTTCATCTGAGGTAAAGTTCACATTCTCAGATTTTCCCAACAGAGATACCAGTCTTACTTCTTTCACCTGTGTATTTTTTGGAAGCTTAATTGCAAAAAATCCTTTGCTTGGATTTGGAAACAGTTTCAGGTCCTGAGAATTCTTTATATTTTTTGCTGATGAAACCGCAGGAAGCAGAACCGCATTTCCTGAAGCAGTAACAGCCAGAAGACCTAATGCAGGTCCATTTTGGTTTTCGGCTGGAGCAAGAAAACCGGAAGCCATTACCAGCAGGGCACTGTCGCCAAAAGCAGATAATGGAGCCAGAAATGCACCTACTACAACCGACTGGGCTGAATCTGTTACTTCAAGCGTAAGGTCAGCATTGGGTGCAGACAAATAAGGTGTAAAATCACGGAATCCGGCATTATTCACCAAGGTTGGACCTGATTGCACACGCACATCTACGAAGGGAGCATCTGTAGCGGCATGTAAAACCCGCACTTCGGCATTATTTGAACCCGCTGAAGTTGAGGAAATCTCTCTTGCACCTGGCATTACTGTAATGTCAAATGCTGTTGCTATTCCATTTGGATTTGCTGCGTAACCCTGAGAGGTCAAAAGACCTGTGGCAACGAGTGAATACGACTCAGCACCCATTAATTCATAGGTTTTTCTGAAAGCAGGATTGCTAGTATCTGAACTGGCAGATGCACCTTTTAATGCTACGGTTAGCGGAACACCGGCATTCAGCGTGACGAAAGGAGTTGCTTTTCTAAAATCGAGGCCCGGAACCGCTTTGACGCCATTCACAAAAACATCAACCGCCGGGGCATTGGCGCAATTGTGCACAATCTGAACGCGAGAAGTGGCCGTTGGAAGCTGTATCGCATCCCCGGTTGTGGTGAATGCCCAGATCCCAAATGCGGGACCATTCTGGTTCTGTGCAGGATTAAAATATCCAGAGGCTAGTACAAGTACGGTTTTTCCGGCAAGACCAGAAAGTGGTGCTGCGTAAGCAAGCAAATTCGGCGAACCGGAGGCTGGGGAAATTTGCACTGTATAACTGGCAGCAGGAACAGGAAGGTAAGGTGAAAATCCGCGGAAAGGGGCATTATCAACCAGTGTTCCTACGCCCTGTGCTTTAATGTCTACAGTAGGCGCATCGGTTACTCCGTGAAAAATACGAAGTTCTGTATTAACAGGGTCTGTTGATGTTTCTTTTGCATCTGGGATCACAGTAATGTCAAAGCCAGTGTCGATTCCATCTGGGTTTGAAGCGAATGAGCCACCAGGAAGATTGCCATTTGCAATCAGATAATAACCTGAATTGGGGGCTAAAGTGTACTCCCTAAAATAAGCAGAGCCGCTGGTGTCATTGCTGGAAGAAGCCGGCTTAAGTCGGATTTGAATTGGAACACCTGCCGGAGCGTTTATAAAAGGAGATGCTGTGCGGAAAGAAACATTCGGTAAAATTTTAGTGTTGCCCAGGAAAATGTCTACCGAAGGTGCATTTGCTGCATTGTGAACAACCTGGACACGAGCCTCCTGAGCAAAACCTGGGCGCAAGCCAAATACCAATGCACAGGTAAGGGAGTATAAGCTTATAAGTTTTTTCATTTTGTAGAATTGAAATTATTTTAATAAATAATATTACACATTCTGATATAAAATTGTTTTTTTAGATGTATTGATTTTTTCAATATAAAATCCAATTTATGACTTATGACTTCGAAATTTCTCGGTTACAGGACTAAAATCGCTTTTTTAAATGAAGTGCAAGTTCGTTCCTTGACATTTATTTTTATCAAGCCTTTGATCTTGGATGAAATTCCCGGATTACTTGCTGTAGGTATTGCATATCTAGGTGTGTATAAATTTCGGTAGTGGTAATGCTTTCATGACCAAGCATTTCTTGAATCAGCCGAAGGTCGGCGCCTCCCTCAAGTAAGTGTGTAGCGAATGTGTGCCTGAATGTGTGCGGGCTGATTTTCTTTTTTATACCGGCCATTTTTCCTGCCTTTACCACAATGTTAAAAATGGAAATCCTGCTCAGGTTTTTTCCTGCTTTGTTGAGCAAAAGGTGGTCGGAGAATCCCGGTTTAATTTGAATAGAAGACCTTACCATTTCCTTGTATTTCTGAATGGCATTCAGAGCTTCTTCTCCAATCGGAACAAGTCTTTCCTTGTTGTTTTTTCCCGTTACCCTCAAATATGCCGCTTCGCTGTAAATCTGCGTAATCAGCAAGTTGCTCAGTTCTGAAACACGAAGACCTCCGCCGTATAAAAGTTCAACAATCATTTTGTCACGGATGGCATCTGCCCCATCATTTTCCAAGCATTCCAGAATTTTTTCAACTTCATGTACTTCAAGAAATGAGGGTAGTTTTCGCGGTAAAACCGGTCCCTGAATCAAGGCCGCCGGGCTGTCCGGAATAAGGTCTTCAAAAACCAAAAAGGAATAGAAGGCCTTGATGCCCGATAAAATTCTTGCCTGGGAATGTGGTGCAATACCGGTTTCGGTGAGATCCCGAAGCAATTCATTGATGTGGCCAGAAGTTACCTGTTTTGGGCCAATATCTTGTTTTCTTTCAATTAGTGATTTCTGAAGAATTCGAATGTCGTGGGCATAGGCCTTTCGGGTATTCTCAGAACCGGAACGCTCAAGCCTGAGATAGCGCAAAAAACCTCGGATTTGTTTTTCCCACTCGGCCTCATGTACCGACATTCCTTCCATTGATTTTGTTTAGAAAACTATTAAAAGCCAAGTAAGAAAAAATTAAGTCAAATTGCCCGCATGATTAATCCCGCGCCACTGCGATCCGGAGACTTGATTCTTGTAATCAGCCCGTCTTATAGTCCCGAAGTATCTGACCTTGAGTCGGGTATCCAAACCTTAATCCGCCAGGGGTATCGGGTGGAGCGAGGCCCAAACCTCGAAAAAACCTGGGGTCGATTTGCCGGAACTGATCAGGAAAGACTTGAAGACCTTCAGTGGGCCATAAATCATCCTAGTGCGCGCATCATTTTATGCAGTCGTGGGGGCTATGGCTTAAGCAGAATTTCGGAGCAACTTAATTTTACAAAATTTGCACAAAACCCAAAATGGGTGGTTGGTTTCAGTGATGTTACATTTCTGCATTGCATGCTACAAGCCAGGGGTTTTGCAGCCATTCATGGTCCGATGGCAATTCATTACGGGCAATTGGCACAAATCCCAGCCTGCCTAGCGCAGAATGGTTTTTTAGCAGGTCGTTTGCCCATTCGATACGAGCTTCAAGCTGAATTTCCTTTTGATTTGACCATTAATGGACAGATTTCAGGAGGAAACCTGAGTTTGCTTGCGCATTATGATTGCCGCTTACCTGAAGGATTTTTCAAGGATAAATTGGTTTTCATTGAGGAAACCGGGGAGGCCTACCATAAAATAGATAGGATGCTCAGTCAGCTTTTTAAATCTGGGGTTTTTTCCAGTGCAAAGGCATTCATCCTTGGCCAGTTTACAGATTGCCTTGATTCTGGATTTCCTATAAGTTTAGCCGAAATGATTCGTGAAAAGGCTGGAGATTCTGTACCTATATTTTCTGGAATTCCTGCCGGACATGGCAAGCCGTCTTTTCCTTTGGTTTTGGGAATGACAACAGAAATCAAACGCCAGGGAAAGCAATGGTGGCTAAAACAGGACGAATTGAAAGTCCCTATTTTTTGAGCTGAAGAAACTTCAGGTGGCTCGGAAACCGAGCGGTGTGGAAGAGCTTGATTTTTGCTTTCTGAAAATCTTCCTTTTTGGCTGTGCTGATGTTCACAAATTTCTGTGGATTCAAGTCAACCAAAGGAAACCAGCTGCTTTGTACTTGCACCATTATTCTATGGTCTTTCCTGAAGGTATGGTTGATGTCATTCAGGTTAAATTTAACCTCGTTGATATCATTCACAACCAATGGCTCAGGTTTTGAAAGACTTTTCCGATATCGGCTCCGCATAACATCGCCCCGCACCATCATTTGGTATCCACCCATCGGAATTCCACCTTCTTTTTTATTTTCTGAATCTGGAAAGACATCCACCAGCTTTACAACAAAGTCGGCATCATCCGTACTAGAAGATAAAAAAAGGTCTGCAACCAAAGGGCCTGTCATGGTCACATCTTCTTTCAGCGGCTCTGTTTCGAAAACGAGTACATCGGTTCTGCGGGAAGCAAATCGCTGGTCACCAACCATGTAATACTTGTTCATTCTTGTTCCGATGGAATCAATGTAAGGGACAGGTTTTGCAGGGTCGCTGGTATATTCCTGATAGCTTTCTTTACTGGAAAGGCCTTCCTGTGAAAATGACAGCGCTCCTGAGGGTGCAAGAAATATTTCTTTTTCTTCAGATTCTGCCGGGGGCCATTCCTTGTATGCCTTCCAAACATTCGCACCTGATTCAAAAACATAGGCTTCAGGAAGTTCGAGGTCGGTTTCGCCTTTTAGGTAATAGTTGAAGAATTCAAATTCAACTTCTTTCCTGAAAAATAGTGAGGTTTTACTTTCAAAATTGATGGGTCCAAGTTTTTGACCATCGTTTCTTGCCCATTGTCCGTGGCTCCAGGGCCCCATTACCAGATAATTTTCCCCTTTCGGATTGTTTTTTTCAATGGTTTTATAAAGGTTGAGGGCGCCATAAAGGTTCTCGGCATCATAAAAACCACCCACAACCAAAGTAGCCGCTTTTATCCCCTTGAAATGTTGCAAAGCGTTTCTTTCCTGCCAGAATGCATCATAATCAGGATGCGCCATCAGATCATTCCAAAATCCAATGTCATAATTTAGGTAAACCTTATTGGCATTTTCAAGAGCGCCGAGCTGACGATAGAAATGATAACCGTCATCGGTTCCGTATTTAAATGGTGCAGGTCTTTCGGTAGTCAATGAAGTTCTTGGCTTGCCGAAACTGCTGAAAAAATCAAAGGCATGGGGTAAAAATAATGCACCATTGTGGTGAAAATCATCACCTGTAAACCAGTCCATTACCGGTGCCTGAGGTGAAACTGCTACCAGATTTGGGTGGTTGCTCAAGGCGCCCATGGCGGCATAAAATCCTGGATAAGAAATGCCCCACATGCCGACTTTACCATTGTTATTTTTGATGTTTTTCAGCAACCAGTTAATGCTGTCCCAGGCGTCTGTACTTTCATCGATGTCCTTGGTTCCGTTCCTTACAGTCTTAAAAGGTCTTACATCCACAAAAAGTCCTTCCGACATGTATTTTCCGCGGACATCCTGGTAAACAAAAATGTAGCCGCTTTTTTCCAAAAGGCTGTTCGGGCCAATGCTTTCTTTGAATTCATCCGGGCCATAAGGACCTGATCCATAAGGCGTACGGTTGAAAAGAATCGGATATTTGCGAGACTTGTCTTTTGGCTCATACACAACCGTAAAGAGTTTTACGCCATCCCTCATGGAAACCGGGTACATTTTTTTGGTGTACCTCGATTTTAACTCATTGGCATCCTGCGCCATAAGCCATCCGGAGATAAAAAACGAAAAAATTAGGAGAACCAGTTTTCGCATCTGGCAATATTAATTGATTTGTCTGTTTTATGCGTCACTAGATGCTTTTTTTCTAAGCTTTAATATTGAATTTCCAACCGCAAGCGAGGTAAGGATTATGAACCCGACAATTATGTACTCCACATAATTTATAATTCCGGGGTATTCCTTTCCGAGGAAATATCCAATCAGACAAAGACTATTGACCCAAAGTGCTGCGCCTGCGATGTTATAAACAGCAAATCTTAGGTGCGGCATCCTACTAATACCTGCCAGAATCGGTGCGAAAGTCCGAATCATAGGAAGAAATCGTCCCACGATTAAAGCATTGCCTCCGTATTGTTGAAAGGCTTTTTCGGTGTTGGTCAGGAAACTCTTTTTGAAGAAAAAACCATCCTTCATGTTCATCAATCGCTGGCCCAGATATTTCCCGAAAAAATAACCTGTATAGTTTCCAGCAACAGCAGAACCCAGAATACAAGCAATCAAAATGCTTATCGGAAATTTGATAAATCCCAGACCGCAAAACATCCCTGCAGTAAAAAGCAGGTAATCGCCGGGCAGAAAAAAGCAAAAGAATATGCCACTTTCCGCAAAAACAATAATGCAAACGAGCAGCAAACCACCTTTTGAAATAAGTTCTTCCGAATTCAGCAGAAAACTAAACAAATTCAATAAATCGTTCACGGTTCAAATGTATGTCAATTTCCCTGCAGCCTTGATGTGTGAAGTCAATTTTTAATTTGATGTATTTGTCATTTGTGCATTTCGAAAATTTCAAATCTTGTATTATTGCATCCAAGGAGAAGTTCCAATCACAATAGAAAAATGCTAAAAACGAAATTCAACTATCGGAAAATTGCTGTTCTGGCAATACTTCCAGCTGTCATGCTTACTTCCTGCGGTGGATCTGATGATAATAAAGGCAATGAAAATCAAATAGATACCGCTTCATCGGGCGCACTTGATAAAAAGACCAGCATGCTCAATGCAGTGGATTCATTGCTTGCGCTTATTCCCAAACCTTCTACAGTTCCCAACATTATAGCGCGCACAGGGGCTGAATACAGAAGTTCATTGCTTTGTGATGATAAGGCTGCTGACCGAACCGTAGGAAACTCGTCTGCAACAGCTTTTTGTTTAGGTGCTTTCGGGGCCGATATCGCGTACATGGCGGCATATGACAAGGGTAAAGATGCTGTTGCTTCCTTTATTTCAGGGAAGAAAATGGCGGATAGAATTGGGGTTTCCAATGCTTTTGATGCTGATATGCTAGAAAGTGTTGAAAGGAATCTCTCAAATAAAGATTCTCTTATTTTGCTCACAGATGCTACTTTGAAAAAGTCTTCCGATTTACTGAAATCAGGAGAGCAGGCAAAGGATGCTGCACTTCTTTCTGCAGGCGCAGTAATTGAAGGTCTTTACATAACTGGTGGTCTTATCCGGGAATATCCGCCTACAGGACTTCCGAAAGCTGAACAGGATAAAATCCTTATTCCACTGTATAAAACAATTATTGACCAGGAAGCGTCCGTGAATAGTCTTATTTCATTGCTTCAAAAAACGGGTGAAGATCCAGAAGCCACCAAGCTTTTGGGTATGCTGAAAGAGCTTTCTGGAATTTACAAAAAAGGGGATTGGGCCAATAAAGTTGCTTCAAACAAAGGTGGATTTTCTCCCAGCTATTCCGAACTTTCAGATTTGGATGCAGCTGTAGGCAAAATCCGGAAAGCAATGATTCCTTAGATTCAGCAAATAGCCTAAGGTAAATTGCCATGAATGAACCACTGCTCCGTTCGATTCTTCGGCTTTATGCCTTGTTCGCAGGATCAGATGGTCTGCTTGAAGGTGAAAAAAAGCGTATTTCCCGTTTTCTAAGTACCCATCTTTCACCAGATTCGGTAGCGCATTTCATTCAGCTTCTTGAAAAATGGTGTCTTGAATATGCACCAAACTTTGGGAATAAAGATTGGCTGGAAGAGGAACTCCGGGAAATTTCTCAAACCGTAAACAAGGAATTACTGCTTTCGCAGCGGTATTACCTTTTCCTTGAGCTCATTGAACTTTCATTAAGCGACAATCAGATAAGTCTTGCGGAGGATGAAATACTGAATCTTTTGCCGGGCCTGTTAAATCTTCCAGAGGGTGATGTCGCAATTCTGAGAGAATTTGCCACTGGAAATGGGGTTATTAGCACTCCCGACAAGGATGTGTTGATTGTATCTGACAGTAAGCCTCTCGAAATTCCAGAAGATAATTTCTGGGCATTTCCAGGTTTTTCAGGAAATCTGGCCATTCTAAAATTAGGAGGAACAGATACCTATTTTGTTCAGTACAATGGCAATAAGGAAACAACCCTCAATGGCCAAGTAATGGAGTCCGGTATCAGTAGAATCTGGGCGCCGGGTGCAAGTTTGCGTCAACAGGGAATTGGACCAGTTTTCTTCAGTTACATACAAGAAAGGATTTCAGATCCGGGCGTAAAACCCAAAATCAATTTCCAAGCCAGCAACCTCAGTCTTCGGTTTCCTGATGGCCGGATTGGCCTCAATGACATCAGCCTATCAGAAAAGGGGGGGAGGATGGTTGCCATCATGGGCGCCAGCGGCTGTGGAAAATCCACGCTTTTAAATGTTTTGAATGGAAATGAGAAACCTGATCAAGGTAAAATTCTCATTAACGGCCTCGATGTGCATCGCGATGCGATTGAGCTTGAAGGTGTAATTGGCTATATTCCTCAGGATGATTTACTGAATGAAAGGCTCACTGTTTTTGAAAACATGTATTTCGCAGCGAAGTTCAGTTATGGAAATCTGCCTGAGAATGAAATAGTGGCCATGTCCGATCAGATGCTGGATTCACTTGGGCTGGCTGCCACCAGGGATAAAGAGGTAGGCTCTCCTGCCAAAAAAACAATCTCTGGCGGACAGCGGAAGCGGCTTAACATCGGACTTGAACTTGTTCGGCAGCCTTGGGTGCTTTTTGTGGATGAGCCAACTTCCGGCCTTAGCAGCAGCGATAGTCTGCGCACCATGGAGCTGCTCAAGAACTTATCCCTTACAGGCAAGCTCGTTTTTGTCATTATCCACCAGCCTTCTGCGGAAATTTTCCGAATGTTCGATCGGCTTATGGTTATGGATACAGGTGGAAATCCTGTTTTTTATGGCAATCCACTTGAGGCTGTACCTTATTTCCGGAAAGAAGCCATGCTGCCAGAACTTCCTGAAAATGCAGAAGCAGCTGATGCCGCTGAGATTTTTAATATTCTGGAAACCAAGCTAGTAAAAGAGGATGGACACCTTTCAGATCAGCGGAAATTTCAGTCACAGGATTGGGAAATGCGGTTCAGGAAAAATTTCAGTTTACCAGAAGCGGAAACCGAAACGAGTCCAGTTCCACACCTTACCATCAAGCCAGGCTTTTTTAAACAGATCGGTCTGTATTTCCGCAGGGATGTTCTTGCGAAAATCCATGACAAGCAATACCTGCTTATCAACATTCTGGAAGCGCCCGCCCTTGCATTACTTCTTGCTCTGGTTGTGCGTTATGCGCCAATCGACAATTTCCTGGAGAAGGCATACAAATTCTCTACCAATGAAAACATCCCCGCATATTTTTTTATGTCGGTGATTGTGGCGCTTTTCATGGGCATGAGCGTGAGTGCAGAGGAAATTATCCGGGACAGACTGCTCTTAAAAAGAGAGCGATTCCTGCACCTCAACCGGGATTCTTACCTCATTGCAAAAGTCCTTTTATTGTTTCTGCTGTCACTGGTACATACTCTTGCATTTGTGTTGATTTCCGATTTGGTACTCAAGGTTCCCAAAACTGGAATGGAGTTCTGGATGGTGCTTTTTGCTACTTCCTGCTGGGCCAATTTATTGGGCTTGGTATTGTCGGATACTTTTCGAAATGCGGTGGTGGTTTATATTTTAATTCCGCTTCTGCTGATTCCTCAAATCGTTCTGGGTGGGGCTTTGGTGCGGTACGACAGACTGAATCCTTTTGTGGAATGTCCCGGAAAGGTGCCATTTGTTGGTGAGGCGATGGTTGCCAGGTGGGCCTATGAGGCCCTTATGGTGGCTCAGTTTAAGAACAATCCATTTCAAAGTCAGATCTTTGAAATTGAATCGAAAAGAGAAGAGGCCCACTACAGGCGTTCAGCTTATTTACCTGAGCTTGAAAGGCTTTCTGAAGCAGCGTTTCGTGGAGAAGGAAGTTCGGAGGAAAATCTGCAACGCCGGAAATTGCTTTTCAATGAACTAAGCAAAGAATCTGCCAGGTTTGGATTATCAGCTCAGAGTTTTAATTTTCTTTTGAAGAATGACCGGATCAGCGAAACAGCACATGCTGCGATTCAAAAAAGAATACAGGATTTTGTCAGCCACTATAACAAATCGTATAGCCAGCTTCAGGCAGATCTTGATAGAGTGTACCGGCAAACGGGTTTTGACAGTTCTGGAAAAAGTGTACTTGCCAGTTTAAAGGAGCGTTATGAAAATGAGCAGGTCGCAAGGTTTTTGTCTGAAGACTTTGCCATGCAACCAAGGCTTGAGGTTTCTCCTGAAGGGATTTTCAGAAAGGAAAAGCCGGGTTATCAGAAACCGGAGCCGGATCATTTCCTGGATTTTCGCACGCATTTATATGCGCCGTTCAAGCATTTTGCCGGACGCTTTTTTCCAACCGAGCTGTTCAACATTGTGGTAATTTGGGCATTAAGCCTTGTTACCTTCCTGGTCCTTAGGTTTCGATTGCTTCGGGTTATTTTCCGAATCCGGGACTAAAAATCATTTTCCTCCGGCATCTCGCCAAGCATATTCCTCTTTGAGCAGGCGAATGTCGCGGTACAGTTTTTCCATTTCTGTGCTGTCGGTTCCGTCGTAATAACCTCTGATATGCCGGTATTTATCCACCAAAACAAAATTCTGGGTATGTACGAAATCGTCCGGACCTCCATCGCCTTCTGTGGCCGTTACGAAGTAGCCCTTCCTTGCCATGTCATATAGTTTTTTCTTTTCGCCTGTGAGGAAGTACCATTGCCCCGGCCTCGCATTGTGTTCTTTGGCATAGGCTTTCAGTTGAGAAACACTGTCGGTCTCCGGGTCCACTGTATGCGAAAGAAAAAGCACATCTTCTTCCTCGGCCAGAAGCTCGGTTAGTTTCATTATTTCTTTACCCATCACCGGGCAAATGGATTTACATGTGGTGAAAAAGAAATCTGCAACATAAGTTTTGCCTTCCGTTGTGCTTTGGTTTACAGTTTTTCCGTCTTGGTCTGTAAACGAATAGTCCGGCACCTGGTGCACCACTTTCACAACCAATGGTTTGCCTTTTTCATCTGTTGAGTCAATTTCCTGGTTGCCATAAGTGTCCAAAATCCGTGGTGGCTTCGGGTTGTAATAGGCCTGATATGCGCCAATGCCAAGCACTGAGGCAAGTACGATGAAAATTCCAACCGGGATAATCCAGCGGTTTATGGCTTCTGATGATTTGTTTTCCATTATTGAATTATTGCAGGATAATTTCCATGATTCTCAGCCCATGCAATTCCTACCTTTGCGCTTGCAAATTTATTGTGAAGACGCTCTGCTGCCTGCTGTTTTATTCTTTTTTTTTCCTGGTCCTGTCAGGTGAAATATTCGGGCAATCTTTTGACCCTGGTGCAGGCATTTCCGGTAGTCTGGCCATTCCGCATGACTCACCAAAAATCAGGACCTGGGCCAGCCGGGTGCTGCATTTTGAAAGAGGGCTCAGAAAAATCGATGACATTTCAAAGGGATTTGCATCTGCCGGCACAGAAGAAAATGTTCTGGGTGCAGCGCTTACAAATGGAATTTTAAGTTTAGGGGATGGCGGCAGTATCATTGTTTCATTTCCAAGTCCGATTTCAGATGGACCTGGTCCGGACTTTGCGGTTTTTGAAAATGGGTTTTCAAATGGTTTTCTCGAATTAGCTACAGTTGAAGTAAGCAGCAATGGCAAGGATTTTTTCCGTTTTCCTGCGGTTTCGGAAATTCAAACTGAAAATCAGACAGGCCCTTTCGATACACTGGATGCTCGGAGGGTTCACAACCTTGCAGGAAAATACAGAGCAGGATTTGGAACTGGTTTTGACTTGGCCGAATTGGGCTCGACGCCCGGATTGGATGTTCAATCGATTACAGAAGTTCGAATCCGGGATGTTGTTGGTTCCCTTGATTCTGCCTTTGGAACTTTTGATTCGAATGGAACTTTTATCAATGACCCCTGGCCCACCGATTTTGAATCCGGGGGTTTTGACCTTGATGCCATTGCTGGATTGAATCTGGCTGAATCTGAATCGCCAATTGTCTGGCCTTCTGTTCTGATGGCTGGGGATAAATTTCAGGTGATTTCATCAGACACAAACGCTCCAATTCTCCTACTCGGAATTTCAGGCAAGCTGATTGCTGAATTTCCTTCTGGTGGTCAATCTCTGCAGATTCCTTCCTGGGTTTTGCCCGGGATTTATTTCGTCAGAGAAAAAAATCAGGCTAAATCCCGTAAAATATTGATTCTGCAATGATCCAGAAGCTGTTCTCTCTTCTCCTCATCCTTGCAGTCACCGTTGCCTGTGGTGAAAAAGAAACCACAAAACCATCTGATTTTCCCGAATTGGAAGATGGGCAAATGATGTTGGTGTGTTCGGAAGGAAATTACCGATGGGGAAACGCTGAGGCTGGCCTCGTAAATCTTCGCAGCGGTAAAGAAGAGTGGAAGGCATTCAGCAGGAAAAACAATAGGCCGCTTGGCGATGTCTTGCAATCCGCTGCATTCTGGGATGGTTTGCTCTGGCTGGTGGTGAACAACTCAGGCCGCTTGGAAGGTTTGGATGTTGCCGATTTTAGCCTCAAAAAGACGATAACAGGATTTACTTCGCCGCGATTTCTCTATCCTGTTTCTTCAGAAAAGGCCTATGTGAGTGATTTATATGCTTCAGGAATTTCCATCCTAAAACGGGGCGAAAACAAGCCTTCTGGCAGGATTGATGTTCCTGGCTGGACAGAAGAAATGCTCCTTTTGAAAGGCCGTATCTGGGTGGTTTGCCGTGAGCGTGAATACCTTCTCGGAATTGACCCGACAAGCGACAGGATTTCAGACACCCTTTTTCTTCCCGGCAAAGCAAGGTCGATATGCGCCGGACCGAATGGAAAAATCTGGGTCAGCTTTGAGGAGGGATCCGAAACTGCACCCGGCATCCTCCTCCTCAATCCTGAAACCAAAGCGATAGAACAGAACTGGTATAATGAAAACCGGGATGCTGTTCCCGACAGGCTGGTTTCGGGTATCAACGGCGACACGCTGTATTTTCTAAACAAAGGCTTGTGTCGCTTTGCGCAAGGAAACTTTTTCCGGTATCCGCTGGAAGCCGGCAACTGGTATGGACTTGGTCTTGATCCGATTCGGAAGGAATTGTGGATTTCTGATGTAAAGGATTACCAGCAACAGAGCCGGATTTTGAGACTGGATGCAGCAGGCAATAAAATTCAAGAATTTCAGGGTGGCTTCATCAGCAGCCGCTTTTATTTTTGGTAATACCTTTCAGCAATGAACATTGGGAATAAAACCGTGGATGAAATTATCAGAATATCAGCGGCAGAATTGCTGGAAAAACTCAAAACCCGGGGCCTGAAAATTGCATTTGCTGAAAGCATGACAGGAGGATTACTCAGCGGGAGTCTTACCCGGATTGCGGGCGCTTCTTCGGTGCTTCTTGGCTCGGCGGTTTGCTATAACAAAGAAAGTAAAGTGCGGCTTTTGGGAGTTCCGGAGGAATTACTGATTGATAATGGCGCAGAATCAGCGGAAGTAACAAGGGCGATGGCAGAAGGGATAAGCCGCTTATTTCCAGATGCTGGTATTGTTCTTGCCATAACTGGCTCGGCCTCCCAACCGGTAAATGATTACAAAATTTCAAGTCTGCCAGGAAAAGTATTTATCTGTTTTGGATTCCCTGAGCAGGAACTTTTCCACCGAGAATGGAACCTGAACGGCAACCGGGAAGAAATCCTGAATCAGGCCATTTTGCTGGCTTTTGAAAGTTTGGTAGAACTTTTAGAAAGTAGCTGAATAAAGAATCTTTAAAGCCAGAAGGATGGTCAAAACTTCCTCAGATTTTCATTCATTGTAAGAACATTGCCAACCTGACGCAGTACGGCTATCCCCTCATTTTCTGCCATTTCCACAACTTCCGGAGGAAAACTCATTCCTGCAATGCCTAGATAAAAAGCAGCATCCGCATATTTTGGAAACAAGGCCTTGAAGTTCAGAAGTTTTCGCGTAATCAATTGGTCTACATCCGAAGGATGAACTTTGTGTTTCACTTCTACGAGGCCAACCGAATTGCCATTATACATGACAACATCAAATTCATCTTGTACTTTCCCTTTGTGTCCTTTCAGTTGGAGGGCTACTGCATCGAACTTTACCTTCCCCAGCTTCTTATTTTTTTGCAGACTATTCGCAAAAAATTCCTCTGCAGCATGTCCAAGGTTAATGCCAATTCCGCTCAAAATGCGTTCGGTTTTGGCCAATTGAGCATCTGTTTTAGCCAGCTGCTGATCTGTTTTGGCCAATTGAGCATCTGTTTTAGCCAGCTGGGCATCGGTCCTGAGCTGACTGATTTGTAAGGCTTCTATTCCTCTTTCAATACGGTCTAATCTTGTCATAATATTCAATAGTTTATGCAAAGGTAGAATTTCATTCGAAATCCAAACAAGGATGTGGTGATTAGACCAAGCTTTGGTTTGATGGTGAAAAACACCAACCTGGGCAAGCTTAAGGTTCGATTCGCAAAATCAGGAATTATGAGCAATCAGTTCAGCGTTATCGAGTTCAAGCAGGTTGTTTTCTTCAAACAAGCCCTGAATGGTTTGCCAGTTTTGCTTTAAGATGTCAAGCAGAATTCGGTTGGAAATATTACCAGTGGAAATCATCAGTAGTTTAGGTGGAATTCTGCGGAGCAAATGGGAGTCGAGAAAATCTCGGTCTTTCGTTATTAGAATGAACCCTTCCTGAAGACAAATCTTCCGAATTTCGCTGTCTGGGGTACGGTCTTTAAGTGGCAGATCGAAAGCATGAACACACTCTAATCCATTCCAGCGAATGAAATGAGCAAGTGCCAGCGGCAATTGGGCATCGATAAGAAACTTCATGCGGAAAGCCGCAGGATGGATTTCACTTTCATCAGCCTGGATGCATAAAGCAGGCAGGCCTGAATGTCCTCCACCTTTAGGGATGGATAATCACTCAGAATTTCTTCGGTAGACATTCCAGAAGAAAGCAGGTCCAGTAGCATTTCCACAGGATAACGCATTTCTCGGATGCAGGGCTTTCCGTGGCAGATTTCCGGATCAATGCTGATTCGGTCAAGCAAATTTTCCATGGATTAAAGGTAAGGGAAATTTTGTGTTCATGCATTTCACCTCTCTGGGTATTTTAAACAACTAAAAGCACCTCATCTGCAACTAGGCGAAAAACACCAAAATGGTATAACTATTAACTTTTTCTACCTCCAACAAAACTGTAGCAATACAATTTCCTACACCATCCGGCTTCGCTTGGTCATGAAATTCATCAGAATCTGACTGAAATCCATGTTCGTATTTGCCTCTACATAATCAATTTTCATTTGCCCGCAACGCAGGCGTATGGCCTGATTTTGCTTGTGCATGGCTTCGCGGTAAGATTCCTGAATGTCGGTTGGATGAAGTTTTACCTGTTCCGATGTTTCCGCGTCCACAAAAATATAGGGCTTGTTTCGGAACTCAAATTCCACTTCCTGACGGTAATCCATCACATGAAAAAGGAGGACTTCATGCTTGTTGTGCCTCAGGTGGGCAAGTGCACTAAATAGTTTTTCAGGATCTGCATCACTGAATAAATCGCTGAAAATCACCACTAATGAGCGTCGGTGAAAAGATTCTGCCAACTGGTCAATTACTTCAGGCACTGAAGACCGACTTGCAGAAATTGGTTCCTGCATGATTTTTTCAAGTTGCAGGATGAGCTTGTGGACATGGCCGGAAATCGACCTTGTCTGGCTCTGGCTGATCACTCCGTCTGCAAATGTGCTCAGGCCAACGGCATCGCGCTGTTTGCTCAGCATGTGCATAATGGCCGCCGAAGCCAGAATACTAAATGTGAGTTTTTCTTGATTCGGCTTTGGCAAGTACATGGAAGGCGAAACATCCAGAAGAATCTGGCATCGGAGGTTGGTTTCCTCCTCATAGCGCTTCGTGTAAAGTCGGTCGGTTTTCGCAAATACTTTCCAGTTGATGTGGCGGGTGCTTTCACCTGGGTTGTACAGCACATGCTCGGCAAATTCCACAGAAAATCCGTGATAGGGCGAGCGGTGTAAACCAGTAATAAAACCTTCTACCAGCTGTCTAGCCAGCAGTTCAAGGTTTCCAAACTGGCGTGCCCAGGCGAGATCTACTTTTTTACCCAATGGAGTTTTGCTTTGGTACAAATATGGCGGAAAAGTAGGGTTTGTGAACCTTTGAATTTTTGTCCAATTTATTTTGTCAGGGCTGAAAAATGGCGGTGGAATCGGTCTTTTTTAGAACCACATGATAAAGCGAATCAAGCAAATATGGTTCGGAGGAATAATACCGTAAGCTTCGGTTTAATCGGCCTGTATCCAATTTGTATTTACGGAAAATATCAGGTTCCAGTGCCTGGTAAAGGTTTTGCGTTGAATCTTGCCTGATGGAAGAGACCATTAATGCGGATTCCAGTTCATGAATTTCGCTTAAAACCATTGCGGTGGAATCCATGGGCAAAATGCCCTTCGGGGTAGATGCTGGTTTTTCTTCCTCAGTACAGGAAAACGAAACCAACAAGAGGAAGGCAGGAAATATCAAACGCTTCCTCATGCTTCTTCACTTGCCAATTGTTTTTCAAACAGGGTTTTGTAGGGTCCTTCCTGATTGATTAGTTCCTCATGGTTTCCCGCTTGAACCACACAACCCTCATCCATTACAAGGATTTTGTCGGCAAGGTTCACAGAGGAAATCCGGTGGGAAATGATTATTGTGGTTTTGCCTTTCATTTCCTCTTTCAGGTGATTGAGGATCGTTTTTTCTGTTGAAGTGTCAACAGCAGAAAGACAATCGTCGAGGACAAGAATTTTGGGTTTCAGCACAAGCGCCCTTGCAATTGATACGCGCTGTTTTTGACCGCCGGAAAGGGTTATGCCCCGTTCTCCGATTACGGTTTCAAATTGCTTTTCGAACCTTTCTACATTTTCAAGGAGGTCTGCCTGAAGCGAAGCTTTTAGCATTTCTTCTTCAGAAAGGTCCGGGTTTCCAAACAAGATATTGTTGCGGATGCTGTCGGAAAACAGAAATACATCCTGCTGCACATAACTGATTTGCTTCCGGAGCGATTGTGGATTCCAGGCGCGAATGGATCGGCCATCTACCAGAATTTCCCCGGAATCCGGATCAAACAACCTGCAAACCAGGTTTGCCAAACTGGATTTGCCACTTCCGGTATTGCCTAATATACCAATGCTTTGACCCGGACTTACTTTAAACGAAATATCCTTTATTGCTTGTATGCCTGTCTCGGGATAGGTAAGCGAAACATTCCGGAATTCAAGATTTCCAAGGATCGGAAGTTCTAGGTTTTCATCTGAAACAATCATCGATTTTTCATCCAGAAATTCATTGATACGCGTCTGACTCACCGAAGCTCTTTGCGCCATTGAAATAACCCAACCAAGGGAAGTAACTGGCCATGTGAGCATGTTCACATAAATGAGAAATTCGGCAATGTTTCCTGTGGTGATTTTTCCGGCAATTACTTGTTGGCCACCCACATAAACAGTAATGATGCTGCTAAGGCCAATCAGGCTTATGATTGCCGGAGAGAACCAGGCATTGAGGTTCCCAAGGTGAATGGACCGGTCTCTGTAAAGGTGACTTTCTTCTCCAAACCGTCGAACAGAATCTTGCTCTCTTCCAAAAGCTTTGATCACTCGGATGCCACTAAACGCTTCCTGCACAAAAGTAGAAAGCCCGGAAAGACTTTTTTGAATCAAGTCAGATCGCCGCTGGATTTCTGAATTGATGAAGTAAACCGAAACAGAAAGTATGGGCAATGGCATGAGCACATACAAGGTAAACTCGGCACTCACTGATACCATGTATCCGATAACCATCACAAATAAAACCAGCATGTTGATTCCATACATAATGGCTGGTCCGGTGTACATTCTAACCCGACTTACATCTTCTGAAATCCGGGCCATGAGGTCGCCGGTATTGTTGCGGCGGTAAAAGCTGAGGGGAAGTGCCTGATACTTTTGAAAAATGTCGTTTTTCTGGTCAAATTCAATAAGGCGACACATCACAATGATGGTTTGCCTCATGAAAAAAAGAAAGAGTCCCCGGATGAAAGCCATGGCTACAATGAGGAGGCCATATCGCAAAACATCATCCTTGAGGATGCTGATTGCCGTGGCTTTATCTGCTTCTGACTTAATATTTGAAATGGTGCTCAGGTGGTTTGCCACCAAATCAAAAGAAGACCGAACCATTTGCGCCGGGTAAATCGCAAAAAGGTTTGATAGCACCACAAAGGCGATGCCCATTAGTAGGTAATACTTGTACCGGAAGAAGTAATGGTTGAGAGAAAGAAGTGGCTTCACTGCTGCAAAAGTAGGCAATTTCTGTGGCTGTGTCCATCCCGGTTTTGCTCATGATTTTAATGAATCGATTTTACTTAATTGCGCCTTTAATTTATGAGCGAGCTATCACAAATTAATACCATCATTCAGTGCCGGTGTCCGAGATGCAGAAAAGGGAAACTCTTTACAGATTCTCCTTTTAGTCTAAGGTTTGGGCGAAGATTGAATATTCATTGCCCAGTTTGCAACCTGCATTTTGAGCGGGAACCGGCTTTTTTTGAAGGCGCATTGTATTTTAATTATGCCTTGAATGTGGCCATTATGGTGAGCTCCGGTGTTGCCACTTATGTGCTTCTCGGCGACCCGGGACCTTATGTCTATTTTGGGATTTCGGCTTCGATGGTGGTTCTGTTGGTTACTTTCACAAGTCGCCTCAGCAAGTCAATGATGCTGCATTTTTTTGGAGGAGTTGACTACCAGCCAGATTCTTATCCGGAAGGTGAGAAAAAAAACTGAGGATTTTACTTGAAGATGTTTGGATAAAATAATCTGGTTAAGCATCTTTGCACCCCGAAATTCATAGGCCATGGGAGTAACAAGACTTAAAAGAAAAGACAGAAGGAACAAGGCAAAGGCAAATGCACGCGTAAAGCGCATTAAGCAACTTACCCTTACTCCCGTTATCAAAAAAGTGGATGTGGAGGAACTGAAAAAGTCCTTTTCCGCATAATCAAATAGCCTTTTTAAGGCAGACCACTTTTAATCCGGTTACAAATCGTTCCGGACATCCGTAGGACAATTCTAAATTTTATCACCTGAGAATGAAAATTTTTCAGGTGATTTTTTTTTATTGCTTCCCGAAGGCCAAGCCTTTTTTTAAATCATATAGGCTCGCTCTGTAACAAGGCCATTATCTTCTCTTGTTCCAGATATATTGCAAGAGGAATTTTGAATACTGAATTGCCAAAATCAAAAGCCCAAGAATAAAACCTACAGAACTTACAGGTTTCATCCAGGATTCTTTCTGGTAAAATTCGGCCAGCATCCAAAGGCTGTTGGAACTGATCCAAATGGAAATTGCAATGTTGTGCACCAGCGTAAGGGCTCTTTTTCGCTGAAGCCATGTGATGATGATGGCCACTGTAATTGCAGGCGGTACCATGATGGTTCCGGCCAATTTCCAGCCTTGTGCCCAGCAAAGGTCTTTTACCAGCCAAAGGAAAACATGGGCATATTCAAGTGGGTGCCAGTCGCGGCTTTTTACTTCTTTCGAATTACTTTCCATTCCTGATCCTGAAAAGGCGAACAAGTGCCGAAACATAATCGTCTGTGGTATTGATGGCCAGATAATTGGTCTTCTGCTGCCGACAGAGTTCTTCCAAATTCTTCCTGTTTTGTAAAAATTGTTGCTTCACCAGTTTTGTAAAACCGGGAAGGGAAGTGTTTATCCAAAAAGCCTTTTTCTGTTCCGGGTCGTAAAGTGGCAGTATGCCAAGCCGGGGAAAATCTTCCTCCCGTTTGTCCATGAGATGGATTACCACAACATCGTGCTTACGGCTCAATGTGCGTAGGGCCTGGTCGTAATCTTTGTCAATGAAATCACTTAGCACAATGACGATGCACTTTCGCTTGAGCATGGTCATGGTAAAGTGTATGGCCGCATTCAAATCGGTGAGCTGTGACTGATTTTTCAGGTTGTACAATTCAGAAATAATCCGGTATGCCTGCTGCATTCCTTTTCCTGGTTTGATAAACTTTTCGCGCTTATTGCTGAAGGCAATTACCCCAACCTGAGAGCCTTCCTTTACTGCAGAAAGTGAAAGCACACCGCAAATTTCCCTGCACAAATCCAGTTTGTTGGCGCCGTATTTCCCTACCTCCTGCGAAGCCGAAACATCCAGCAAAAACATCACAGTCTGCTCTTTTTCTTCTTTGAAGGTTTTTACAAAAGTTCCATGACCCTTTGCCGATACATTCCAGTCGATGGTGCGCACATCATCTCCGTACTGGTACTCTCGCACATCGCTGAATTCGAGTCCAGAACCTTTGAAAACAGAATGATAATCCCCCTGCAAGCGTGTATTCAGCGCTTTGCGGATTCGGATTTCATAGTTCCGGAGTTTCTGTATGGTTTCGCGTAAATCCATTGCTTGATGCAAAGGTAAAAAACCTATGCCCTGAAAAAACCGGGGCTTTGTTTACTTTTGTCTCATGCAGTCTGCTTATCTTCCTTTGTTGGTATTTTTTGCCGGTGGTCTGGTATTCGTAGGACTGGGATTTGGACTTTCCTGGCTATTGCAAACCCACAAACCCAACCCGGAAAAACTCAGTTTTTATGAGTGTGGTGAAGAAGCCGGTCCTTTGGGAAGCCGGTTTAACTTAAGGTTTTTTCTGCCGGCCATTGTGTTTTTGCTCATGGAAGTTGAGATCGTGTTAATGGCACCGGTTTTTCTAAATAGATTTGATTTTTCTGATGCGGCGGGTAAACAAATCATGAAAACGGAATTGCTCCTTTTCATTCTCATACTTGCGGCAGGTTTCCTCCTTGCCTTGGGAAAAGGTTTTTTTGAGTGGCAGAAGCCAGAACAAAAGACCGCTTCCTTTCAAGGGCCGGTGCCGGATTTTATGTATGAGCAATATAACCTGGACAGGGAAAAGCAGTCTGCTGCTTAGTTCTGCGGTTTGTATTCCCGCCATTTTGAAATTACAGCCAGCATATCTGCAGGCAAATCAACTTCAAACTGCATCCATTCTCCACTTACCGGGTGTTTAAATCCGAGTGACCTGGCATGCAAAGCCTGACGCGGACAAAGACGAAAGGCATTATCTACGAAGGCCCTGTAATTGGTAAATGCTGGTCCTTTAAGGGGTACCTTCCCACCATACATTTCATCTGCAAAAAGAGGATGACCAAGCCATTTCAAATGAGCCCTGATTTGGTGGGTTCTCCCGGTTTCCAGGTTGCAACGCATCAGACTCGTGTAGGAGAAATTCTCCATTGTCTTAAAATGGGTGATTGCATGCTTGCCAATCTCTTCGTTTTGCGTAACCTCGGTTAGGCGGCGGTCTCTTGGACTGCGTGCAAGTCTTTGGTTGATGGTTCCCTCTTTGGGTGAAGGCGTTCCCCAGACAAGTGCATTGTAGGTGCGTTCCACACTGTGCTCGAAAAACTGCTTTGCAAGCTTCATCATGGCCTTTTCTTCTTTGGCAATGAGTAGAAGTCCGGAGGTGTCTTTATCTGTGCGGTGCACAAGTCCTGGTCTGAGTTGCTCGCTTCCTTCCGGCAAATCCCGGTTGAGGTAAAAAAGCAGGGCATTTACCAGCGTGCCTTCCCAATTGCCATAAGCAGGATGAACGACCATGCCAGCGGGCTTGTTAACGACCATCAGCACTTCATCTTCATAAACGATATCAATTGGAATATCCTGGGCAATAATTTCATCGTTTCTGCGTGGATGGGGAAGGCTCACCGAAACCTCATCACCAGGTTTTATTTGGTAATTGGCCTTGGTTGCCTTTCCATTTACGGTAACAAGGCCGGTTTCGATACCGAGCTGAACTTTCGTACGGGAAGTATTTGGCAGGCGAACAGAGAGGAATTTGTCCAATCTCATAAGTGCCTGACCAGGATCAGCCACTACACGATGGTGTTCGAAAAGTGCTGTTTCCTCTTCTTGAAAAATATCGTTTTCCCCGTTCATGGAATGTTTAGGTATTTGTGGGTTTGGAGGGAAAGCCTCCAAGCCGGGTTTTGTTTGATGAAATCCAAAAGAAGGGGCGTAATATCTTCGGCTTTAGACCATTCTGGTTGAAGGAATAATTTGCAATCTGGTGACAGATGGGGCAAAAACTGCTGCATCCATTCGATGTCTGATCGGTGGTAAACCACCACTTTAAATTCATGCGCCGCGGTCAGAACCTCAGGCAAGGGCAATTTGAATTTTTTGGGAGAAAGGCAAATCCAATCCCAATGTCCACTCAGTGGATATGCACCTGAAGTTTCAATGTTGGTTTCAAATCCTGCTGTTTTGAGCCTATCAGTCAGCGCATCCAGGTTGTGCATCAATGGTTCTCCACCGGTTATTACAGCCAAACGACTTGGGTTCTCCAATGCATTCATCACCATAGATTCAACACTGATTTTAGGGTGCGCATCCGGATTCCAGCTGTCCTTCACATCACACCATACACAGCCAACATCACAACCTCCCAAACGAATAAACCAAGCGGGGCGGCCGGTATGAAAACCTTCTCCTTGCAGGGTATAGAAGGATTCCATTAAAGGAAGTTTTTCTGCTGTTGGTGATTCGTTCATTCTATTTCACTGTGGTTGCGGTTTTCTTTGAAAAATGAACTTTCAAGGCCCGGCAACCGGCAATTTTTTTGAGGTCGATTTGCAAAGCCATGATATGCAATCAAATCGGATTTTCCGTAAAAATACAGCATGCTTGCTCGCAAAGCAAAAGCGGGGCAACCTGAATTCAAATGAATTGTGCGCGAAGGCACAAAACTGATTTAAAGCTACTTCATTACCTGAGCCGGGAATCCAAAAACTTTGCTTCCTGCAGCTACTTCTGTTAGTGGTACAGAACCAGCACCAACGGAGGCATTTTTTCCAATTTTGATTCC
>CAMDMI010000004.1 GCA_945902135.1 Spirosoma fluviale | reverse complement strand
GGAATATCTTCCTTCGGGATTACCTTATACAATTGAAGTTCAACTGCCAGCGGCGTTTTTGCCGTAGACGGTACGATTCCAAGCCTCCGACTAACCCTGAATACATGGGTATCAACCGCCATGGTTGGTTGGCTGTAAATCACAGAGGCAATCACATTTGCGGTTTTTCGGCCAACGCCAGGTAATTTTTGCAATTCCTCAACTGTTTCAGGAATTTCTGAATTGTAATCACTTATTAATTTTTGAGCCAGGCCAATAAGGTGCCGCGCTTTGTTGTTGGGGTATGAAACGCTTTTAATCAGGGAGAACACCTCATCAAAGCTTGCTGCAGCCAATGCAGATGGATCGGGAAAATTTTCAAACAGCGCTGGAGTAACTAGGTTGATTCTTTTGTCAGTGCATTGCGCAGAAAGGACCACCGCAACCAAAAGCTCAAAAGGATTGGTATAATTTAACTCAGTTTCTGCCGATGCCTGGGTATTTCGGAACCAGTTAAGAATTTCGGCGGTTCTTTCTTTTCGCTTCATAGAATTGCAAAAAAAGTGGTGAAAGATTCATTTTTGAAAAAACTAAATGGACAAAATAATCGAAGGTCAATTCTTCATTCATAGCGAAAAAACAAGGATTCATAAAGCAAAACAAGGTATTGGCCATACATTTTTTGCTGTTACAAAGAAAATATCGGATAATTGTGTCGGATAAAACACAAGTTTTATTTTTGGGTTGAAAAGTGAAAGAAAAGGCCTACCCTTATTGGGAAGGCTTTTTTTATTCATACTTATCCGTAACAAGGTAATTACCAACATAATCGGCAATCCCATCCTCAAGGGAAGTAAAAGATCCTGGATAGCCCGCATCTTTCAAACGCCCCATTTCTGCTTCGGTAAAGTACTGATATGAATTTCTGATTTCCAGTGGCGTTGGGATGTAATCAATGGAAGGTTCTATTCCCAAGGAAAGAAAGGTTGCAAGCGCCAAATCCTGAAAAGTTCTCGCCTTACCAGTACCCAGATTGTAAATGCCAGAATTTTTTCTGTGTTGCATCAACCAAAAACACACTTCCGTCACATCCTTTACATAAATAAAATCTCTTTGCTGGTGGCCATTGGCTGTTCCTTCCTTGTGCGATTCGAACAAAGACATCCGGCCTTTTTCCCGAACTTGTTTAAATGCGTGGAAAATAACGGAGGCCATTTTTCCTTTGTGGTATTCATTCGGTCCATACACATTGAAAAACTTAAGTCCTGCCCAGAAAAAAGGTGTTTTATTTTGCGAAAGAACCCAAAGGTCAAAATCATGCTTGGAGTTCGCATAGGGATTGAGCGGCTTAAGTGAAGAAATGGTTGTCGGATCGTCAGAATATCCATATTCACCTGCCCCATAGGTTGCGGCGGAGGACGCGTACACCATTGGAATTTGAAATTCAGTGCAGATTGCCCAAACCTCTTTTGAATAATTGAGGTTAAGCTTGTCGAAAATTTCAACGGAAGTTTCAGTCGTATCTGTCCGGGCTCCAAGGTGGAAAACAAATTCAGTTTCCATGGCATTGGTTCTCAACCAATCCGCGAATTCGCTTCGGTCCACAAATGCTATTATATCTTTCCCAGCCAGGTTTGTCTCCTTTGATTTAACTGAGAAATCATCCACTGCAACGATGGCCTTGTAACCTTCCCGGTTTAGCTTTGCAATCAAACAGCTGGAAATAAACCCGGCAGCACCCGTTACGACAATCATGCGGTTAAAATTTGAAAGCGAAATTAGGGATTTAGATTGGCTCCAATCAATAAGAAGCAAAATCCTCCTGCTTTTCATTTTGACAGCCATAATTCCAGGTTGCCAGAATCCAACAGATTCTGAAAATGCCAAAGGGAGAATTATTAAAGATGCGACTTCGTATGAAACGATTCTTCCCCAAAAAATCAAAAAGGTTATGGGCTTATCCCCTGCCCTGACTGAAATTCTATTCTCTCTTCTACCTGATTCAAGCATTATTGCAGTAACACCGCACTGTGATTTTCCCACTGAAAAAGTAAAGTCGAAGCAAATAATTGGCGTGATGCCGCTGGACATTGAAGCAATTCTAAAAATCAGGCCGGACCTTATTTTCACTGAGGAAGGAATGACTTCCATCGAAGACATTATGAGGCTTAGGAAAATGGGCATTCCAGTCGTTGTATTTTCTTATTGTAAAGTGGCAGATGTCCTGAATACGATGGATTCAATTCGCATCTGGACAGGCGCAGGGAAGGAATCAAAAGCAATGTGCGACAGCCTGCGAACCAAACTTGATTCTCTTGAATTGTCTTCTTCTAAATTTTCAGATGAAAATAGAGTTAGAATGCTTGCGCTTACCTGGTTCGACCCGGTTTTTGCTTATGGCTCTGAAACCTGGATGAGCGATAAAATGAGGCTGGCTGGCGGGAAAAATGTTCTTTTACAAAAGCTGGAAAAACCCTATCCGCTTTTGGGTAGGGAATATATTTTGAAACTTGATCCGGATATAATTTTCGGGGGAAGTTTTGGCAAGATGGATAGCAGTTTTTTTACGCTTTACCCAGAACTCAAGCGACTGAAAGCATATAAAAATAAGAAGATTTTTCCATTGGATGACAACCTTGCAAGCCGCCCGGGACCACGATTTCTGGATGGGATTTTTGATTTATCAAGACACTTGAAAAAATAAACTGATTAAAAATTAAAGCCATTTATGATTTCACTCATAAGATTTTGGTGAAAAATTGAAAGGTAAATTACATCCAAACTGGACTCTAATAATTTTTGATCGTTTAAAAAACACAAGTTAGAATGTGGATAAGTATGGCAAATCCGCAATCAATGTGGATAAGTCGGCGGAGTTATCCACATTTTACAAAGAAAATGCGGAAATAAACAGTGTTTTTTGAATTTTGAATTGGCGAACATCTTACAAGCTTTAAGGAGGTAGTTGGGTAATCAAGGAATGACTTTATAACTCGCCTTCGCCTTTGAAAGTGAGCAGGAATTAAAATGCCACCATTCAGAACTTGTCGTTAAAAATCCTGCAGATTCCATGCATGATCTAAGGATCATTCTATTGTCAAATTGTTTTTGACTGAGCTTGCCCGATTTTAAGAGACGACCTTCACATCGGGGCTGAGCCAGCTCTCCAAAATAATCAAATTCTGTACCCATATCAATGGCCTTTCCATCAGGTCCAGCTATCGTAATATCAAGGGCACAACCATAATTATGTATTGAACCTCTTTTGGGGTTCGCCAAGTAAATGTGCTTTTTTGATTCAGGCAATTTTATCGCATTCCAAAGGGCTTTTTGTGCAGATGAAGACCTCGCAGCATCATAAATTAAAAAAGTAAAGCCTGGATGTTTCTTCTGTAGAAATTGAAAAGCAATTCTCAATTTGGTAAGAACCTCAGGCCTTGCCAAAGCTTTGGATAAACAGCCATAAACATCCTGGCCTGCAAAATTATTGGTACCTGAATATCGAAGTTCAACCAAAACCTTGGGCAGGGATTTTTGAATGTCCTGCAAACCACTGTTCAACATTGCTTCTTCTAACTGGCAGTTTTGCCCGATCAGGAAATTGGGCAGAAACATAAAGCAAACCAGTATTTTCCTGAATGGCGATTCAAACATGCCGCAAGGAAATCAGATCCCAGTTTCCCTAAAAACAAAGCCGTATTTTTTAGTGAATAATTTCAGATGAATGGTTCCCAAGTCAATCCATTTGTCCAACAGAAAAATGTGAAAATTAGGAAGCGCCAAAACAAAGCATATTTTTCATCCTGAGCAGGTGCAAGTCCGGATGGTTTTCGAAATCTATATTTTTAAAAAAGGAGAAATCACAAGCCTTCGACCAAATTCAGAAGAATTGAGCTGAAGTTAGAACATTGCCGACGAACAGGCCTTTATTGTTAATTTAGACATAACGAAGTAAAAAAAATATTTAAACCTTTATATGCTTCATTTTTCGATTCATTTTTATTCGATCTACCCAAGTTGAAATTTGAAAATCTTTGGGCATATATCTTCTTAAATTATGGAGTTTTTAAAAAATGTACCCAATGTTGCGAAGCTTGATTTTTGTTAACATTTTGATAATGAATATTAAAATATCCGAGGCAAATCTATTTTCAAATAATCTTCCATGCGATTCTTTCAATTTTGAAATCGGGGCTTTTATTGTTCCGAATCCATGCTCAAGTTTGTACCCCTACCCGGAACTTTATTCTTTCAAAACTAACGCAATGAACCACAGGACTGCATGGAATCAGTGTCTTCAAATCCTTCGTACAAAGGTGGATGAGAAGTCATTTTCCACTTGGTTCGAACCCATTGCACCTCTTTCACTCAATGGAAGCCAACTTACGATTGAGGTGCCTTCTCAGTATTTTTATGAGTGGCTCGAAGAACATTTTGTAAAGGAATTGCAATTGGCGCTTGCTTCCGTGATTGGTCAGGATGCGCGACTTGAGTATTCTATTGTTGTGGATCGTGGTGACAGAAACCATAGACCACTTCATATGACGTTGCCGAATCATTCTAAATCGCAAAATCAACAAGATTCGCAGAGTTACGGAGGTTATAAGAATGATTCAAAATCTTTCGAAAAAAAGGAAGCTGGTAAGTCGGCTTTTTTTCATCGCCTAGAAAAAGACCGGATTTTCGATGAATCTAATTTGATTCCGACTTATACTTTTGACCGATTTGTAGAAGGTGATTGCAATAGACTTGCCCGCTCTGCAGGTTTGGCAGTTGCTGCCAAACCCGGCATTACTTCTTTTAATCCATTGATGCTTTATGGTGGCGTTGGATTGGGTAAAACCCACCTCATGCATGCCATCGGAAATAAAATCCGTGAAATCGATCCAAGCCGGAAGGTTATATATATTTCATCTGAGAAATTTACCAACCAGTTTATTGAGTCGCTGACAAAAAATGCTGCGAGTGATTTCACCGAGCATTACATGAACATGGATGTTCTCATTGTGGACGACATCCAGTTTTTGGCAGGAAAAGAGAAAACCCAGGAAATTTTTTTTCACATTTTCAATCACCTTCAACAAGCTGGAAAGCAAATTATTATGAGTTCTGACTGTCCGCCGAAAGACCTTCGCGGCATGCATGAGCGATTGCTTTCTCGCTTTAAATGGGGCCTTACAGCTGATCTTCAACAACCAGACTTTGAAACAAGGATGGCAATTATTCACACCAAGATGCAAAATGATGGTTTGAATATGCCAATGGATGTTGTTGAATATCTTGCTCAAAATATCGATACCAACATCCGTGAACTTGAAGGCGCATTGATATCGCTTATCGCTCACAGTTCCCTCAATAAGCACGAATTTGATCTTAGTCAGGCCCGGAAAATCCTTAACAATATTGTTAACAACATTGAAAAGCAAGTAGACATCGACAAAATTCAAAAGTCTGTTTCTTCTTATTTTTCAATTTCTGTTGCTGATCTTAAAGACAAAACCAGACGAAAAGAAGTAGCTACCGCAAGGCAGGTTGCCATGTATTTTGCGAAAGAATATACCGATTATTCCCTCAAACAAATCGGACAGTATTTTGGAGGCAGGGACCATAGTACCGTAATACATGCCGTTCAATGTGTCCACAATCTAATCGATAAAGACAAGGCTTTCAAGAGAACAGTAGATGATCTCAAGAAGCAGTTGCAGTCTATCAATTGATTGATAATTTTCCGCGAATATTACATGACTTATTAACGAATAGTTTCGCGTATGGTGGAAATGGGCTTTATTTGGTCTTGTATTTCCTTTCAACACCGTGTATAAATTTTTTGCTGTATTATCCTTTTTATTCTGGCTTCCGACACTTGCTTTTTCTCAAGCAGATTGGTTGAAAAGAGCGGGAGGTTCAAGTCCTGATTTGGCCAATGGATTGTGGTCCGATAATCAAGGAAATGTTTTTATTACCGGAAGTGTGAGCGGGAGCGCCAAGTTTTTCAAAACAGAAGTTTTTAGTCGTGGTGGTGGCGATGTTTATGTAGCAAAATTCAATTCTGGTGGATCACTTTTCTGGGTGAAAACCTTCGGAGGAAAACTGGATGATTTCTCCAATGCAATCACAGGCGACCCCGATGGTAACATTTACATCACAGGCGTTTTTACCGATTCAGCCAGTTTTGATCAAACCCAATTGGTGGCCAAAGGCAGTGAACTTTTCGCTGCAAAGCTTAATTCGAAAGGAAATATTGTTTGGGCAAAATCACTTGAAACTTCAGGAACAGCCATTTCTTCAACCATTGCGGTTACCGAGCAGGGCGGCGCATTTATTGGTGGCGTTTATTCAGGCAATTTAGACGGCAAAATAAAATGGCAAATGGGCCAAACGGATGGCTTCGTTTGTAAACTGGATTGGGAAGGCAACAGAACTTGGACCAAGGTTTTTGGTGGCGCTGGATTTGATGAAGTAAATGTGCTTAGAACCGATCCTTGGGGGCGCGTTTTGGTGGGTGCAGTTTTCGATCGGCACATATTTGTGAATGAGCAGGAATTAGAAGGACAAAGCTCAAAATCCGGAGCAGCCATCTTGTATGAATCAACAGGCTCTTTGGTTTGGACCAAAGTAATTACAGGTCAGGATGCACAATGCACAATAAATGATGCAGTTACAGACCTTCAGGGAACTTGCTACCTGGCTGGAAAGTTTTCGGGTGAAACACAATTCGGGGAAGTACCGGCAAGTTCTAAAGGACAAACAGATGCATTTCTTACGGCAATCGATAAAAATGGAAATCTGCGCTGGATTTCAACCCTTGGTGGCAGCGAAACAGATGATGCCTCGGTTCTGGAACTTTTGCCTGATGGAAAATCAATACTGATGGCAGGACAATTCAATAAATTTATGACACATGGCCATAAAACCATTACTGCAGATTACGACAACCAGTTTTTTATGGCGCGTTGGGATAATCGGGGCAACCTGGATGAATTACGAAAACTACCTTTTCACTCCACTTTCACCTGTGAGGGACGCAAAATAAATAGCCAGGGAAAACTCAATATTTGTGGATCTTTTACTGGAAAAGCCAATTTTGGAAAACAATCTCTGGTATCAGCGGGAGAAGAAGATATTTTTATTTCAGTTCTCTCCGACCCTAAAATTCTTCGATAGATTATTGGGGTTATTCTTGCCTCCAATTCGCAACCATCGTTTCTGAAGATTAAAAAAGAACCTGAACTGGCCGAAAGCCGTTCCGATTACCAAAAGCATAATCTGATACACGGGCAGGACAATAAGAATTCGAAGTGGAATCCAAATCCAAAGATTCATATCAGATGGAATTCCTAGAATATTCATTAGTGGATCGGCCAATTTGACTGAGCTGGATCCTGTAATTCCAAAAACAATAAATACTATGACCATTTGAAAATCACTCTTGATTTCCCATTTGGTCTTTAGTTTCTCAAGATATTTTTTCATCAGTAAATACCTGCTTTGTTTAAGGCAGCCTGGTAAATTCTTGCATTTTTTAAATGCGTTTCAAAGTCTTTCGTAAAATTATGATAGCCAGAAAAGTCCTCCCGCGCACAGAAAAACAGGAAATCATGTTTTTCTGGTTTTAACACCGCATCAATCGCTGGCCGAATGGCAATGGCAATTGGACCTGGCGGTAAACCTCCGTATTTATAAGTGTTGTAAGGCGAATCCTTTGCCTTGTGTCCGCTGAGAACGCGTTTAATACTGAAATCACCAACTGCAAAAACCACAGTTGGGTCAGCCTGAAGTGGCATATTTTGAGACAGCCGGTTCAGGTAAACGCCAGCCACTCTCGGCATTTCGTCCACTTTGTTGGTTTCAGATTGTACGATGCTGGCAATCGTCATTACTTGGGCTGGTGTAAGTGAAAGATTTTTTGCCTTTTCAAGTCGATCTTCATTCCAAAGTTTTGAATAGGCTTTTCCCATTTTTGAAATCAAATCATCTACAGAAATGGTCCAGTACACTTCGTAACTATCAGGAACAAACAGGCTGATAATATTGGCGGTATCCAATCCGTATTGCGCCGTGAATTCTGGCGTGTTTAATTTTTCCAGAATGGCTTCAGAGGACATATTAAGCTTTTGACTTATTTTTTCGCTTAGATGCCGTTTTGTTCTGAAAGAATTAAAAGTAAGCTTGATTGGTGTCTGCCTTCCCGCCCGAAGTCGCCTGATTACTGAGAAATTATTCTCATCAGGAGAAATTTCATAAGCCCCTGGTTTGATAGAATTTTGATAGCCCATCAGTCGAGCAACAAATGCGAAAGGCATCATTCTATGCACGATGTCGTTCTTTTCCAAAGAGTCCTTTACTGAAGCAAAATTGCCTTTTTCAGGGATGTAGAGCCACTTTGACTCTGATTTCCCAACGAGGAAATTGCTTTCAAAAAAGACCTGATAGAAGTAAAAAATTGTGGAAATGACCACGATTACGAAGGTCAACAGGATTCCAATCTTGGTGTTGCGGGTTACTGCCATGGCTGCAAAGATTGCGCAAGATTACAACCTATCCTGAAAAAACCGGATGCTTGCCTCATCTTTGCATCATGAATGGCATAGAATCAGGGCTCCCGATCGAGAATATCCCGGAAAATTTCAAGGCAGGATTTATTGCCATCGTTGGCAAGCCAAATGTGGGCAAGTCCACATTAATGAATGCTTTGGTTGGGGAAAAACTCAGCATTGTATCCCACAAAGCATCCACCACCAGAAATCGAATCTTCGGAATCTTGAGCGGAGAAAATTATCAACTTGTTTACAGTGATACGCCCGGCTTGATTAAGCCAGCCTATGAACTGCAAAAGACAATGATGCATTTTGTGGATACCGCTCTGGAGGATGCCGATATTATTTTGGCAGTTACAGATTGCCTCAAGCCTGGAACCGACCCGGAATTATTGGAAGTGATTTCAGCTTCCGCACTTCCTAAGGTTCTGGTAATTAACAAAATAGATAAATCAACTCAGGAGGAGATTGAACAGAAGATTTCGGATTGGAAGGCGGTACTTCCGGATGCTGAAATCCTAGCGGTTTCTGCTAAAGAGAAATTCAACCTCGATGGATTAATGGCTTTAGTCCTTGAAAAAACGCCATTGAGTCCACCCTACTATCCGATGGACCAGATTACTGAGCAAAGTGAGCGATTCGTGGCCGCAGAAATGATTAGGGAGCAGGTGTTTGCCAATACTGAGAAGGAAGTTCCATATAGCACTGCTGTTTTGGTTGATTCATTCAAAGACACAGACGAATTGCTCAGAATATCTGCCATCCTTTATGTAGAAAGAAATTCTCAAAAAGCGATTATTCTTGGTCATCAGGGCAGCACAATCAAGAAAATTGCGACGAGGGCCAGAATGGAAATGGAAAAGTTTTTCGATAAAAAAGTATTCCTTGAAACTTTTGTAAAAGTTGAGGAGGACTGGAAAAGAGAAAAGCGGAAGCTCAAAAGATTCGGTTATTCCAGTAGCTGATTTCCTTTTAAGCCTGAATCAATACGGCAAAGATGAAATTCAGAATCATTGCTGAAATTGAAATCACGATAAAGCAAAAACTGGCTATACAATACTTGAAAATGGTTTTTCTGAGAGATTGCCGGTAAACTCTTTTCATTGACAAAACGAAGTACACCGGAACTGCAATTAGGCCCAGAATCTGAAAAACATCATTTTGGTTTGGTAAAAAGGTGTTTATCAGAAACAAGAATGAGCCCAGAAAAAATAAAAAACAAAACAAGTGAATGGAAAGGATGAGGTGTCCTACATAATGAAAGGGCTTCCTTATGTAAAGCAATTTCAGGATTAAAGCGAAAACTGGCAGCAGAAAAATGAGGGTGTTTGAAATATTTTCCTTCATGTTTTCGAGTAGTTTCTCCGTAACAGTTTTATCCTGAGCAAGCCTGTCTCCAAACGCGTGCATTTTCATTCTGAAAAAACCGCTTACTAGCCCATCTCTTTGGTCTTCTGGAAGACTTCGTTGAACAGAATCGTAATGGTGCAGCAATCCGTTTGGCCCAAATTTAATTAAGGCCTCGTGACTAACTTTTTGAACCTGAGCGCCAAAGCTTGAATCCGGCTGATCCTCGGTTTTTAAACTTCCTGAAGTTGATTTTGTAGCGTTAATTTTTATATCAGGCTCAAATTTCGAAATCCCCTTGTCCGTAAAATTTGGCAAGTAAATAGCTGTGAGAAAAAAAACGAATGAAAAGAAGGCATAAAGTTGAAAGGGATTAATCTGACTTTTCCTTTTCCCTTCCAGAAACTCAATTGTGAGCTTGCCTGGTTTCAACAACAATGGCCCAAGGCTCCTTGGAATTTTTCCATCCAAATCGAAAATTGAGGCAGCAAAATCTGCTAAAATCTGCCAAATGGTCTTTTGAAAGTCATTTTTATCCTGACCGCAATGCGAACAAAATCGGTCAGTGATTTGTGCTCCACAATTGAGGCATTCGGTTAACTCAACTTCCTGATTTGAATTTTCTTTATTCATCATTTCATATGAATCTGGTTGCAAAAGGAAATTGACCTCCTAAATTGCGCCTTGCTTCCGCAAAAATGAAAACAAAATCCTGCCAACGCCAATTATATACCTTATTAATCAAAGAGAATAAAATGAAGTCAATATTCACCATCTTCCTGGGCATGCTCAGCTTACAGCTCCAGGCTACTGAAAAATGGTATTCAAATGTTGTGTTCAACCCAGCTTACCTTGGCAAATTCAGTAAGAAGTCGGTTGTTTTTACTTTGGATCGGGCTGCTGTTAAGAAGACTTTTTTGGCAAAACCATCCACTATAAGTCTTGAGTTTCCGGTTCCGGGTGGTTTTAAAACCATTGAATTCAGTTCCACTGATATCCATGCAGATGGTTTCAAGGTTTTGAATGCCGTTGGAAGAGATGTTACTTCTAACCTTGAAATGCCAGTTCATTTCAAAGGAACCAACAATAAAATAGGTAAGCAACTTGCCACTCTCAGTGTCTTTTCAGATGGAAATTTTGTGTTGTTGTACTCCACTAATGAGGGAAATGTGAATATCTCTTCCCTGCCGTCCAAGCTGGGTGGAAAAGCAGACGATTATGTTTCTTTCATCGATGCTGATTTGAAGAAAGAAAATCCGTTTACCTGCGGAATTGACCATGACGGTGAAGTTCCTGCGAATCCAATGTCTTCCTCTAATCCTGGAAATTCTGTCCAGAATGATTCCACTTGCAGGCTTACAGAAATTTACTGGGAATGCGATTTTGATATGTTTCAAAAAGGTGGAAGCCTTCAGGGAACCCTAAATCAGTTTGAGGCAATGTTTACTGGTGCTGCTATTTTGTATGAAAATGAAACCATCAACATCGGAGTTAAGGCTGTAAAAGTTTGGGATTCACCAGATCCATATACCTATACTTCTTCATTCGCTGCCTTGGATGATTTTCAGGCAGCAGGTAATGCAGCCAACTGGCCAGGACAGCTTGCCCACCTCCTCAGCACACGACCTTTGAATCTTGGCGGTGTGGCTTATCTGAATGCACTTTGTTCGGACTACAGGTACGGTTTTTCCAACATTGATTTCTTTTTCGCCGATTTGCCGGTTTATTCCTGGACATTAAGCACAATTGCCCACGAACTGGGCCATAATTTTTCAAGCAACCATACGCACAATTGTGGATGGGAAGTTGCTCCGGGTGTAATTCAACAAATTGATTCTTGTTGGAATGCGGAAGGAGGCTGTCAGTCTGTGGTAAAGGGTAGAATTGGAACCATCATGAGTTACTGCCACCTAACTGGATCTGTTAACTTATCGCTGGGTTTCGGCCCATTACCTGGAGATAGAATTAGAGAAGGTTATGCCAACATGCCTTGCGTTGCCGGAAGCATCGTTATTCCAAATTTCACGCCTTCCAATTCAGGTCCCTATTGCATCGGTGATACAATCACATTTCAGGTTGACGAACTCGCTGGATATTCGTATTTATGGACAGGCCCGAATGGGTTTTCCAGCAACGATAGATTGCCGCTGGTAACCAACCTGCAGGAAAGTTCAGAAGGTTCTTATAGCCTGAAAGTGAAAAAACTTGCTTGCAGCTCAAGAGAGAAGAAAACAAACCTCGTTTTCAATTGCATGCAAGTTGGAACTTTGCCAGTAACAACCTGCGCAGGCTCTGAGGTTACCATTCCGATGAGCTCTACCGGAGTTTTCAATCCAGACAATCGTTTCATTGCCCAGCTTAGCAATAACGCAGGATCTTTTTCCAATCCATTTAATTTGGATACAATTTATTCGGCTCAGGCACAAGGTGTTATGGTAAACCTTCCTGGCAACTTGCCAATGGGCAATGCTTATAAAGTCAGATTTCTTTCTACAAGCCCTGCCTATGTCGGAAAGCCTCAGGCCAAAAATTTGAGTATCAATCCAATTGGCCCCTCTCCTACGCCGGTGAATGGCGAGCGGTGCGGAACTGGATCTGTTCAAATTTCTGCCAATGGAGGATCATCCTTAATTTGGACGACAAGTCTTAATGAAACTGTTCCGGTATTTCAAGGTCGGAAGTTCAATACACCCAGCATAAGTCAGAGTACTTCCTTCTTTGTGCAAAGTGGTGGTACCAACCGCGCTGGCGCCGGTAAGAAAACACAGGAAGGCAATTCCAGTTCAAGCCTTGAGAATGGAATAAAGTTCAATTCTGCAGCCACATTCCGATTGGATTCTGTTTCACTTTTTCATACTGCACTTACTGGTGCAGGATTGCTTTGTGAAATCGTCCTTACTAAAAATGGAACAGAAATAATGACCAGAAATTGGAATGGAGTTCAGGGTTCTACCAGCTCCAAAGTGCCGCTTTTCTGGAAAGTAAGTCCCGGTGACGGTTACGAACTGAAGTGCAGAAATATCTCCCAGGCTTTGGCTACCAGCCCTGCAGTGTTTCCAATGAAAGTTACCAATCTGTTGAGCATGGAAAGTGCAATATCTGGTTCTGCACTTTATCCATATTTATTTGATTGGGTTATTGCAAAATATACAGGTTGCCCTAGCAAAAAGGTTGAAGTTCTAGCGAAGATCCTTAATGGTCAGGTTCCTCCAACAGCTTTAATTCAGGCAACAGGCGATACACTTGTTTGCCAAAGTTCAGCACCAACTTATGAGTGGATGGTGAATGGACAGGTTCAGGCAGGAATTAACTCAGCGAAAATCCGCGGGTTGCTCAATTCTGCCTACCAGGTTCGTTACAAACTGGATTCTTGCTGGTCAGAATTTTCAGAGCCATTTGTTGTGACTGCCATTACCAAATCTTCCAATGCCATTTCAGGAGGAATTCAGATCAGGCCAAATCCTTCTGATGGAATCTTTTTCTGGGATGGACCAGCAGAGAATTTTGAATTATCACTTTTCGGTTCGGATGGAAAAATGATTTGGCAATCAAGTATTTCTGGCAAAGAAAGAATCGACCTAAAGCAACTTTCCAATGGAATTTATCTATTAAAATGGATTTCCCGGAATTCTGCAGGCACAGAAAGACTTAGTATAATTCACTAAGCTTTTCTTTTTATTAAAACGAAAACCATGACTTCGGTTTTTGGCTTTATCTTTGCTTAGAATTATTCTAAATAAAGAATTCACTTCATGTCCAAGGAAACGGAAATTCTAGAGGAAATAACCGGATCGGAATACAAATACGGTTTTACAACTGATATTGAAACCGAAACGCTGGCTGCAGGCCTCAGCGAAGAAACAGTTAAGTTTATTTCTGCTAAAAAGAATGAGCCGGCTTGGATGCTGGAATGGAGATTGGCGGCTTTTGCTTTGTGGAAAACCATGACCCCTCCGCAATGGCAAAATCTTAGCATCCCGGAAATCAATTTTCAGGACATCATTTACTACGCGGCACCCAAACAGAAAAAAGTAGTCAACAGCTTGGATGATATTGACCCAGAGCTTAGGCGAACTTTTGAAAAACTTGGAATTTCTTTGACTGAGCAAAAGTTGCTTTCAGGGGTTGCAGTGGATGCAGTAATCGATTCCGTTTCCATTGCCACCACATTCAAAAGTAAACTTGCTGAACTTGGCGTAATCTTCTGCTCTATGAGCGAGGCCATCGAAAACCATCCCGAGCTGATTCGTAAATACCTGGGTTCTGTGGTTCCTGTAAAGGATAATTATTATTCTGCCCTGAATTCAGCGGTTTTCTCAGACGGGTCTTTTTGCTTTATTCCGAAGGGCGTTCGTTGTCCGATGGAATTGAGCACCTATTTCCGAATCAACACTGCAAATACTGGTCAATTTGAAAGGACCCTCATCGTTTGTGAAGACGATGCCTATGTGAGTTACCTTGAAGGTTGCACTGCTCCCACGCGGGATGAAAATCAGTTGCATGCTGCAGTGGTGGAATTGGTGGCAATGGAAAATGCCCACATCAAATACAGCACGGTACAAAACTGGTATCCGGGCAACAAAGAGGGCAAAGGCGGCATTTACAATTTCGTAACCAAGCGCGGCATTTGCATGGGCGATAAATCCAGAATTTCATGGACACAGGTAGAAACCGGTAGTGCCATTACTTGGAAATATCCATCCGTTATTTTAAAAGGAAATGGCTCGGTCGGAGAGTTTTATTCTGTTGCTGTTACCAACAACTTTCAGCAAGCGGATACCGGTACCAAAATGATTCATATTGGAAAGGATACGCGAAGCCGCATCGTTTCGAAAGGTATCTCAGCTGGAAAAAGCCAGAATTCCTATCGTGGGCTAGTACAGGTAATGAAGCGGGCGGACAACGCCAGGAACTTTTCCCAGTGCGATAGTCTCCTGCTCGGGAATCTTTGCGGAGCCCATACCTTTCCTTATCTGGAAGTAGAAAACCCATCTGCGCAGGTAGAACACGAAGCAACAACTTCTAAAATCGGCGAAGACCAGATTTTCTACTGCAACCAGCGCGGCATATCCACCGAAGATGCGGTGGCCTTAATTGTGAATGGCTACGCCAAAGAAGTTCTAAACCAACTTCCAATGGAATTTGCCGTAGAAGCGCAAAAGCTTTTGGCCATAAGTCTGGAAGGAAGTGTCGGCTAAAAAAACGAACGCAGGCTACTCAATAAAAATTTAACAAGAGGAATATCAAGGTCGAAAATTTAAAAATTGACACAGCGATAAACTCTACTTTAGAAAAAGAACAGTCAGTAATGTTAAAAATAAACAACCTCCACGCCCGAATCGGGGAAAAAGAAATTCTCAAGGGCATTAACCTTGAAGTAAAAGCAGGTGAAGTTCACGCAATAATGGGCCCAAATGGCAGTGGAAAAAGTACACTGGCATCTGTGCTTGCCGGAAGAGAAGATTATGAAGTGAGTGCAGGCTCAGTTGAATTTTTAGGAAAAGATTTGCTTGAGTTGAGTCCGGAAAACCGCGCCAGAGAAGGCCTGTTTCTGGCATTCCAGTATCCTGTTGAAATTCCCGGAGTTACCACAATCAATTTCCTAAAAACAGCGGTGAATGAAATCCGCAAATACAGAGGCGAGGCAGCCATGGATGCCGTTTCTTTCCTGAAAATGATGAGGGAAAAAAGCCAGCTGGTTGAAATTGACCAAGCACTTTTAAGCCGTTCACTCAACGAAGGATTTTCTGGAGGTGAAAAGAAAAGAAATGAAGTATTTCAAATGGCGATGCTCGAGCCCAAACTGGCAATTCTGGATGAAACAGATTCAGGGTTGGACATTGATGCATTGCGGATTGTAGCTTCAGGTGTAAATAAATTGAAGTCTCCTCAAAATGCCACCATCGTTGTGACGCATTATCAGCGTTTGCTGGATTATATCGTTCCGGATTTTGTGCATGTGCTATGGAATGGCCGGATTGTAAAATCTGGTACCAAAGAACTTGCTTTGGAACTGGAGGAAAAAGGATACGACTGGATCAAGGCAGAGGCCATTTCTTAAATCTATTCGATTATGGCTTCTACCAATTCTGAATCATTAAAATCAAGTCTTCTGGAGCAAATCCGGAATGTGGTTGATTTTAATGGAGACAAGGAATCTGCGTTAACGCAATTACATTTTCCGGTTAAGAAACAGGAGGAATGGAAATACTCAATCCCGAATTTTCTGGCAGATTCTTATCAATTGAGCAGCCTGCAAGAAGTTCCGGTTTCTTCGATTCCATCAGGATTGCCATCAGATGCCTGCAAACTGGTTTTTGTAAACGGAGTGTTTTCGTCTGAACTCAGCGACAAATCCCTGCCTTCAGGCTTAGAAGTTTCCTTTTGTCCATTGAACAATTCGATAAAGCCATTTGAGGAAAATCTGTTTGGAAAACTCAATGAGGCCAGTGCCGAAAAGCAAGGCATTCATCTTCATGTCCATAAAAATGCAAGCATTGAAAAATCCATTTTACTGGTTCACATAATTCCTTCAACTGGACTTAGCAGTTGGATTCAGCCTTCCATTTCAATTCATCTGGAAGCCAATTCTTCCGCAAGTTTCGGAGAAATCTGGGAAGGCTTGCCTGCCGATCATTTTGTTGCCAATGCTGTCAATGAAATCAGACTTGAAAGCGGTGCAAATCTACACTGGCTTCATATTCAGGATGGCACTTCAGATGGCATCATCATCAATCAGACCCGCGTGGCATGTGCTGCCAATTCTTTGTTCAGGCACATCGTTTTAAGTACTGGTTCTGGATTTGTGCGAAACAACCTTGATATCCACATTGAAGGATCGGGAGCACATGCAGATATGTTTGGACTGAGTCTTGGAAATGGTTCATTCCATTGCGACCACCATAGTTTTCTGCACCATGCGGTTCCGAACACAACCAGCAACCAACTTTACAAAGGCATCTATTCCGGAAAATCTACCGGTGTTTTCAATGGCAAAATTCTGGTAGATCAGATTGCTCAAAAAACCAATGCTTACCAGTCTGGCCGTAACATTCTTTTATCGCCAGATGCAAAAGTGTATGCGAAACCGCAGCTTGAGATTTTTGCTGATGATGTAAAATGCTCGCATGGAGCTACAATTGGTCAGCTGGATGAAGAGCCTTTGTTTTATCTGCGCAGTCGTGGTTTGGATTTAGCCACTGCGCGCCTGCTTTTGGTTCGGGCATTTGCTTCCGAAATTCTGATGCAGATTAACTCCGATTCATTGCGGGCTTATGCCGAAGAAAAGGCAATCCGCCAACTGGATGAAATGACCAAATCCTGATGAGTGAAGAACTAAATCAATTGAATGCCGGCGAAATTCAAAGGATACGGGAACAGTTTCCCATTCTTGAAACACGCATCGGTAAAAATCAATTGATTTATTTTGACAATGCTGCCACTTCACAAAAGCCGGATGCAGTAATCAAGAGCATTGATTCTTATTACCGAAGCCTGAATGCGAATATCCACAGAGGAGCGCATTATCTGGCTGACAAGGGAACGGCCGCATTTGAATCGGCAAGAGAAAAAGTAAGGGATTTCATCGGCGCGAAAGAAAGCTGTGAAGTCATTTTTACATCTGGAACCACGGCCGGCATCAACATGATTGCTGCCGGATTGGCGCAGTCCTGGTTGAGAAAGGGCGATGAAATTTTGCTTACCGAAATGGAGCACCACGCCAACATCGTTCCTTGGCAAATGGCCTGCGAAAGAAGCGGTGCAGAAATCCGGGTTATCCCGATTACTGACGATGGCGAACTTGATCTGGAAGCTGCCGAAAAACTGATTACCGAAAAAACCAGAGTCCTGTCGCTGATGCATGTTTCCAATGCGATGGGAACCATCAACCGAGTTCAGGGTTTGATTCAGAAGGCGAAGGCTTTTGGAGCTTTGACTGTGCTTGATTGCGCACAATCGGTGGCGCACTTTCGATTGAATGTGCAGGAACTCGGGCCAGATTTCGCTGTTTTTTCCGGACACAAACTTTTGGGACCAACTGGAACCGGAATTCTCTGGGGAAGAAAAGAAGTCCTTGAAAATCTGCCACCATTTTTGGGTGGCGGTGAAATGATTAAGGAAGTCCGCTTTGAAAAAACGACATACAACGAATTGCCTTTTCGGCTGGAGGCTGGCACACCGCACATTGCAGGTGGTATTGGTTTGGGCGCTGCAATCGAATGGCTGACGCAGCAAGATCAGAGTCTGCTGGAAAATCAGGAAAAGGTTTTGCTTCAAAGGGCCACAGACATCATTCAATCTCAGCCTGGTTTACGAATTATCGGCACTTCAGCCCAAAAAGTTTCGGTGGTTTCATTTGTGTCCGACAAGGCCCACCCATCAGATATTGGAACTTTGCTGGACCAGCAAGGCATTGCTGTCAGGACCGGGCACCATTGTTGCCAGCCCTTGATGAGGAGATTTCAGGTTCCGGGCACCGTTCGGATTTCACTCGCATTTTACAACACCCTCGAGGAATTGGATTCCTTTGAAAGATCGCTTGCAAGGGTGATGGGAATGCTGGGGTGATGGTTTTGGCAAAAGTGGATTTAGGCCGGGCACAACAGAACCTATCTATAGTTTATTGACTTTTCAACTACTTCTCGCCTGAGGGATAGAAGTGAAAAGCACATATCGAAGTGCAACTTAGCTAATACTTTCATAGGCTAGTCCTCCTTACTGTAAAGCATCTATCTCATTGCATATGGTAAGAATATGATCTAGGCCGTACAAAAGTGCTGACTCATCTACGCTCATCCATTGAAACAACTGCAAGATAAGATTGTAATGCTGACGGGCATATGTAGTGTCTTTTATCGGTTTACCAGGAACAAAACAAATTGGTTCATGGTGAGCAATACGGTTTCGCAAGTCATTTATTTGGCCTAACTGGTTAAATACAAATGTGTGGTTATATTGAATGGCTGGAGTACTTGACGGCTTGGCTGGAAAAATCTTCAGTAACGATTGACCACCTGCATAAAATTGAGGTTGAGCAAAAAGGTATCTCCAAAAGCCAAAATCCATCATTGCCAAAACTTTTGCATGGGTATAATTATGTCCTAGTTTAGATACCGCTTTGTTTATAATATTTTTAGTGTGTCTGCAATTTTGAGTATCGAATAAACCACCAGATATAGCAGTATCTCTAAGCCAGTCGTTCCCTATTTGAGAAGAGTACTGTCTATTAATTCCATTTCGTAAGGCGACTTCGTAGCAACTTATCACAGTAAACAATTCTTGTGATAACATTAAATTCTTGCGGTAAAGGGTCATAGCACCCTTTGTTTTATTTGCAGATGCCATCAGATACCGGTTCATACGTGTGGGCGACATCACAAATTCAAAGTCAGGATACTTCATATTTTCAAATCGTTTGTCAAATATTGTTTTTCAATTTATATTTGCGCCATATTATTCCCGGTAGCCCCTGAAGCAATTCAAGCTATCGGGTTTCGTTTTTTATAGGGTTTGGTTTAGCAACTGCATACTGTTGTTTTTAGCATTTTTTCATTAACAATATCCTTTTGCATATGCCAATGATACATAATCCTTCACTGCATCTCGCCTGAGGGTTGGAAGTAAAAAGCCCGCAAGCCGCCGTGGCGGCGAGGACTTGAAACAAACAGCCCGACCGCGCCAAAGGCACGGACAGGCCCAAAAATTACTTCTTCTCTGCTGCTTTCTCCCTTGCCTTCTGCATTGGATTTGAGCCCATGTTGCTGGCGCCGCGTGCAGATCTTCCGCCTTTGAACAACTGGAATTTGGAAGGCATATCTTTGATTGGCCACATTCCGTTTGCTTCGTTGATGTCGGCGGTTTCTTTGAATGGATCGAGGCGAATGCTGGCCGCTTCCTTGTCAAGCATAAAGGCCTTTTTTACCTTATGCTCATCTTTGCGCCAGATCTCTGCCGGAATTCGTTCCACCTGTGTTGTGCCATCTTTGAAAGTAAACTCAACAATAATTGGCATTACAAGTCCGCCCACATTGGAGAAACTCAACTCATAGAAATTTTTACCGGCCCATGGCGCTTTGGTAGAATCAGACAATCGCTCACCTTCCTCCTGACGACCACGCATCATCCTTCTAAACATGCCTTCATCATCATCGCCACTGCGGTTGTGGTAATAGAAATCCCTCAAACTTGTGTCGGCATCCACCGCGAAAGTGATGGACTTATCTGCCGCATTCCGGGTTTTTCCGATGTTTTCAAATGCTGGTTTTTTAAAAGCCATTTCATTGGCCTGGGCATCAATTTTATACCATTTTACAGAATCAAGGCTGATGTCAACCGGGTCAATTCCAAAGAACCACCCACGCCAGAACCAGTCGAGATCAACAGCGGAGGCATCTTCCATGGTGCGGAAAAGGTCGGCCGGGGTTGGGTGCCTGAACGCCCATCTTTTTGAATAAGTTTTGAAGGCAAAATCAAAAAGCTCTCTGCCCATAATGCTTTCTCTCAGGATGTTTAAAGCAGTTGCGGGCTTGCCATACGCATTGGGTCCAAACTGAACAATATTTTCCGAATTGGTCATGATTGGCTCTAGCTGATCCTTATCCAAACGCATATAATCCACCATCTTATGGGCCGGGCCTCTGCTGCTTGGATAATTGTTGTCGAATTCCTGCTCCGTTAAATATTGAACAAAAGTATTGAGGCCTTCATCCATCCAGCTCCACTGTCTTTCATCACTGTTGATGATCATCGGGAAAAAGTTGTGTCCAACTTCGTGGATGATTACCCCGATCATGCCGTATTTGATGGCTTCGCTGTAGGTTCCATCTTTTTCCGCGCGGCCATAATTGAAGCAGATCATCGGGTATTCCATGCCACTGCTTGCCTCGATGCTTTGGGCCACAGGATATGGATAATCGATGGTGAATTTACTGTAAGTACGGATTGTGTGTGCAACCACCTTGGTGGAATATTTGCGGTAAAGGGGATAAGCCTCTTTGCCATAAAAACTCATGCACATCACTTTTTTGCCGGCCTGGTTTATGCCCATTGCATCCCAGACAAATTTGCGGCTGCTGCCCCATGCGAAATCACGAACATTGTTTGCCTTGAAATGCCATGTTTTGGTGGCAGAGGATTTGCTTCCTCCTTTGTTTTCTTCGGCCTTTTTGGCTTCGTCGAGGGTGATGATTTCTACCGGTTCTTTTGAAGTCTGGGCTTGCTGCCAGCGTTTCATTTGCGCCGGACTCAGAACTGAAGCATAATTCTGGCCTTCGCCGGTGGCGCAAACTGCATGGTCTGCAGGCACGGTCATTTTTACATTGTAATTGCCGAAAGCCAGGGCAAATTCTCCCCTGCCCGTAAACTGATGGTTTTGCCAGCCCTGAAAATCAGAATAAACGCAAAGGCGCGGAAACCACTGAGAGATGGTAAAAATGTGGTTTCCATCTTCAGGGAAAAACTCCAGACCACCTCTTCCACCAAGTTTCATACGGTCTGGAATTCTATAAAACCATTCAACCTTAAACACGAATTTCTGTCCCGGCATCAGGTCGCGGGGCATGTCAATTCGCATCATGGTTTGGTTGATTGTGTATGGTAATTTCTTTCCGGACGCGTCTGTTACAGACAGAATTTTGTCGCCATAACCATCCAATGTTTTGCGGTAGTCGAAGCGGCCCAGGTCTGCGTCGCTCATTCGGCTCGAAATTCCGCTTTTATCAAAACGGTGGTTGTTTGAATTTGGATCATGTTCATTTTCATCCAATTGAAGCCAGATGTAGGAAAGCGGACCTGGACTATTGTTGTGGTAGGTAACCGTTTCTTTTCCAGTGAGCTTCAGATTCTTTTCATCCAGCGTTGCCTCAATGTCATAATCCGCCCTTTGCTGCCAATAAGCCGGACCCGGTGCGCCGCTGGCTGTCCGGGATTCATTGGGTGAAGGTATTAAGTAATCAAGTTGTTCGAAACGGGTGCCGTGGTTGGAACCTGTGTGGCGATAGGCCTGCGCGCCCACTAAGAAAGGCATCAGATAAAATGCTGATGCCAAAATCCGGAATTGAAACCTCATGCGGCAAATATAATGGCATACAATAAACATTCAGAATAGACTTGATAAACGGCACTAAAATCAGGACAACCTGATAAATAGGTTTGGCTTATGGAATTTTATGGATTTATGCGGCTTTTTTTATCTTTATTTGCAGTGCGAATGCATTCCCGGCCGGTAAACAGGCCCCACAGTTGGGAAAGCAGGCAAAGACCGGAGACTGCCCCGACATTGCAGGCCGGTACCAGAGCTTCCCTCGAATTTTTTTCGATTGATTTCTCAGGCAATCACGCAAATAATAGCGCGATTCAGTATGTCGAAAAAAATCGGGAGCCTGATGTTTTAAACAATAATAAATGACTTTTGACCAACTGGGTCTAATTGATCCAATCCTGCTTGCCCTTCAGGAAGAAGGGTATTCCACACCCACACCCATTCAGGCACAGGCCATTCCGTCCTTGCTTGAAGGCCGCGATCTTCTCGGTTGCGCCCAAACCGGAACCGGAAAAACCGCCGCTTTTGCCATTCCAATTTTACAACAACTTGAAAAGGTCCGGAAAGAAAATCCAGGTTCTTTTCAGCACAGGAACAGGAAAGACATTAAAGCGCTCATCCTCACTCCTACCCGCGAACTGGCGATTCAAATTGAGGATAGTTTCAAGGCTTATGGCCGACATTTATCACTGCAACATCTTGTTGTCTTCGGTGGCGTTTCCCAGCATGCACAAACAGAAGGCCTCAAAAGGGGTGTTGATGTTTTGGTAGCAACCCCAGGTCGATTGCTCGATCTTATAAATCAAGGCTTTATAAACCTAGGCCACATTCAGTTTTTTGTTCTGGATGAAGCAGACCGAATGCTCGACATGGGTTTTGTTCACGATGTGAAGAAGGTTATTGCGAAATTGCCAAGACAACGCCAGAGTCTGTTTTTCTCCGCTACTATGCCCCCGGAAATTGTTGGATTGGCGAACAGCATCCTTCAAAATCCAGTTAAGGTTGAGGTTACTCCGGTTTCTTCAACCGCAGAAACAGTGGACCAAATGGTTTTTCTTGTTGATAAGGTTGATAAGAAAAGTCTCTTGAACCATGTTCTGAAAGATAAGAGCATTCAGCGTGCCCTGGTATTTACGCGCACCAAACATGGCGCCGATAAAGTTGTGCGGGATCTGGAAAAAACCGGCGTTCGTGCCGCAGCCATTCATGGAAATAAATCTCAAAATGCCAGGCAAAAAGCCCTGAGTGATTTTAAGGCCAGCCAGATTCGGATTCTTGTTGCCACAGACATTGCCGCTCGTGGTATTGATGTAGACGACCTGAGTCATGTAATCAACTTCGAACTACCGAATATTCCGGAAACATATGTGCACCGCATTGGCCGAACAGGTAGAGCAGGTGCCAGTGGAAGGGCAATTTCCTTCTGCGATGAGGAAGAAAAAGAGTTCTTGCGCGATATTCAGAAACTGATTGGAAGAAAAGTTCCAATTCAATCCGAGCATCCATATCCGCTGGAAAATCAGGAGGTAGAAAAGCCACAAAGGCAAGGAGCTCCGGCGAAGAAAGCATCAGCACCCGGAGTAAAAACAGTTCCTCCGAGCAGTTCCAACAGAACCGACAAAGCCAAGAGTTGGTTTCGCGGAAGGAAGCCTTCTGTTTAGGAATAATTCAGTAATTTTAAATAAAATAAAAGGCTGCCTAGAAATCTCAAGGCAGCCTTTTGTTTTTGATGTGATCAGGAAATAACCTCCAAAAGGGTCCTGAAAGTCATCATTTTATCACCAAACTTCTCCAATCCTTCTGCACGGAGTGATGGCGCATATTTTTCCTGATACCTCACATAATCCGTCATTTCATTGAAATAATATTGGACTGAATATGTAGTTCCATTGTTTTCAATTTCCGAAAGGACTTTTAGAATGCGGTGCGCCACAAAACAGCCTGTAGCCATAACTTCTTCCAGATGCTTGTTTTTCATCCAATCCATCCAATCATCGTGGATGCTGTCTTCCAGGTTTATGGTCACATTGTAAAGGAACATGTATTTTATTAAGGCTTTATGTTTACGATCTCATTGGTAATTACGGCCTGTGGAAACTGAGCCTGTAATTTTAAAAGTGTTGTCCAGGCATCAAGCCTAGAATAAAAATCTCCGAAGCGAACCTTGAAACTTGGTACCTGGTAAGTCATATAGACATCTGCTTTTGGAAATAAAACATAGGCATTCTCTTTTGCCTTGATGGCTTCGTAGCGCTTGTTGCCGGAATAAATCAGAATACGAAAACCCTGTATTCTACTGGCTTCCAGATTTTTAATTGCCGAAGAATCAAGCATTGCATTTACCCGGTCGGTTTGATCGAGGGTGCATTCCTTATACCCTATTGTTTGACTGAAAAGGAATGATGGAAAGAAAAAGGAAGCCAAAATTGCAACCAAAAGGACGCGTTTCATAAAAACAAATGTAGCCCACTTTTTTCAATGACTATTGCAAATGGCCATTAAGATTTTGCGAGCAGAAGGTTAGTTTTCATCATATTTGAGGCTCTTTACTAGATATGAAATTGAACAAATTCACCATTAATTTGGTATTGGCAGTTTTCCTGCTTCTGAATAATTATAAAAATGCAGAAGCAGCAAACATCCGCCGTCCTGAACTTATAGATTATAATGTTGCCGGTGCTACTATCTGCAGCAATTCATTACTCAAAATTAAATTCGAACACGAGCTTTTTAATCCTGGAAATATTTTTACTGTTGAAATTGCCTTGAATGGCAATTTTGGTGGAGGCGGATTAATCACCATGGAGGGCCAATTGAGCCAGTCTGGAAATTTGCAAACCGCGTTTCTTACAGTAGCCTTCCCTTCCAATATACAATCTGGAACAAATTATCGTTTAAGAGTAAAAGGAAGTAGTCCACTTACCTACCGCAATCAACTCAATGAATTTCCTTTTGCAGTTTCGAAATTAGTAGCCTCCGACCCTTCCTATTATCCTGAAGGATTTTGGCGCGGATATTTTTATACCTGGATTCCAAGCATCAGTTCAACCATTTTTGACGCAACAAATGAAGACACCTTCAATCCGGATAGGTATAGTGGATATATCAGTGAATCGAATATGAACTTTGATTTTAACTGGGGAAACAACACCCCAGCTCCCGGTTCATTTGCCGACACCAATCAAGTTTGCGGAAGCTTCAAGGAATTTTATGCCATTCGAATGCGGAGGCGGTATCTGTTTGAAAGTGGCTACTATCTATTTTCAGGCGGGGCCGATGACGGTTTTCGGGTGAGTATTGATGGGGGCGCTACCTGGATTTTAAGCGACTGGAGCGACCACCAATTCAGAGATGTCAATAATCCTGGCAGCAATGGATGTGGGGTTTACCTGAATGCCGGTTACCGGGATGTTGTTGTGGAATATTATGAAAACAGAACCGATTCCAGGTTCAAGTTCAATATGGTGAAGTCACTTTCTGCAGCAGAGTTCACCGGGCTACTTCCCTCCTATTGCATCACTGCGGCACCTGTTACCCTTGTTCCGGTGAATCCCCAACCAGGTGTTTTCAGCGGACCAGGGGTTTCTGGAATTCAGTTTTCTCCCCAATTGGCGGGATCCGGAATTCATACAATTCGCTATTTTTTACAAAGTACATCCGGTGGATGTGGAGATACCTCCACCCGAACTGTTCAGATTTTCAGCATTCCGGATGCAGGGTTTGAAAATTTACCTGACACAATCTGTCCCTCCTCCGGCAACATCAATCTGGTTCCATTTACAGCAGGTGGGGTTTTTTCCGGACAGGGAATTATTCCACTGGGAAATGTCTTTTCACCTGAAATCCTTCTGCCAAACAATACCTATCGAATTGAATATTTCATCGAAACGGCCCCTGCTTGCAGCAGCCGGACAGAGCAGTTTGTGCATCTCAAACCGCTTCAAAAACCAGGGAACCTGATTCCACTTTTTAGAAAACCATTTTATTGCAACAATGGTTCAGACATCCTGATTAACGGATATCCGGACACGAAATATTACCTAGATGGTATTTTGACAGATCGAATCCCTCCTGCACAAATTACAACTGGGAACCATAATTTGAAGGCTATTTTTCCAGGCAATCTATCGGCCTGTATCGATTCAGCATCAGAAAATTACAATTTTGAAACTGTGTCAGTTCCGACTACATCGCTAGGTCCTGACCAAGAAATCGAAAGAGGACTTTCCATTCGCCTTGAAAGTGGGTATCCAGAAAGTGACTGGACCAGCAGCAATTCAGACTTCGAACCTAGGACGGAAAGTATTTTGAATTTTTTCCCAAATGTCAATCAAACAATAAGTGTAACTGCATGGGATTCACCGCAAAGAAGATGTTTTGGTTCCGATCTTCTCAATATTACGATGCGGGATAAAGTTGAAATTCCTAACCTCATAATTCCAGAAAGCAGCGTTTTAGAAAATAAGGATTGGGTATTGAAAGGTGCCTATGAAGGAATGAAGGTTCGATTGTTTAATCGATGGGGCAAATTGGTTTATTCTGGAATTGTCGAAAATCAAATTGCCTGGAAAAGGAATGATGATTTTGTGGCTGGCCAATATTTCTACGAACTTCTGCTTTCTGATGGAAGCCGGCGTTGGACAGGTTGGATGAACATCTCAGCTGAGAATTGAGACAAGTTGGTTTTTGATTTGATTATGGCGAAGGATTAAAAGTTCTTTTATTAATTGATTTGTGTAGAAAGATGACTTCTACACAATGGTCAGACAATTACTAATTTCCTTTTTGTTCATTGCATCAAGCCACTCGGCTTTTGGGCAGGCTGTGACGCTTGCGCGTGAATCACTTAATTATTTTGAACAGCATACTTTCCCGCTTTGCAGAGAAAGCATTGAATCCACAATTTTGGATTTTTGCAAGCAGGAGTTGAATAAAGAGAATTCAACTGATAAAATGCTAATACACAAACTGGAAAAGGAATCAAGCCATTTCCACAACCACAAAGTTCCGAAGGCCCATGAATCAATTCCATCCGAATATTCGCGCTTCCTGCAGGTACTCATTGATTTCAGATCAAAGTGTTCTGTCCTAAAATCTGAAATTCAAGAAGATTCCATTCTGGTTGCCCGGGCTAAAATTCTTGAATACCACAAATCGGTTTTATCCGCTGCCACAAGACTAGAAAAGGAAGTTTCAGTTTATTGCATTGAAAATAAACTCACAAGAACTGAAGATGGCACCAGGATTGCTCTATTTTTCAGGCAGGCCCATAAAAGACTGGAATACCTGCATGGAATTCAGTCGTATCTGATTCCGGTAAGTAAAATGGAGACCGTCTGCATGGAAAGCATCCTGAAAGACTCTATTCAAACCTCTGAAAAACGACGAGCTGAATTTTCTAAATTGGTCGAAATCAACAATATCAACCTGAAAAATCATCCAGCTTGCTGTGGTGATTACCTTGTAAAAAATGCCGCTTTAAACAGTTTAAGGCTATTTGCCAAAGAAGCTAGAAATGAAATTGTCCACATCGAAAATTTCATTGTTTCTGAACAAGATTTCAAGGTCCACTGTCAAAAAGTTAAAAAAAACGGAATGGAAACAGAGGCAGAAAAACAAGTTTGCCGAGATGCGGTGAGAAAATACAACGCTGATATTAAAAACGCCAATGAACTCGTTGAAAACCTTGAGAAAACTAGGAAAGAGCATTTAAGTGCATTTTTTAACGCTCAAACTACGTTCCTGGAAACCTGGCTTACAGATTTTCAAGAATGAAATTTGTCATCTTGGTATAGAGGTGAAGCCTGGTGCTTCCACCATAAATTCCATGGTTTCGGTTGGGATAATAAGCCGAATCGAATGGCCTATTTGCCTTTACAAGAGCATTTACCAATGAAATTGCATTCTGGAAATGGACATTGTCGTCGCCTGTTCCATGGACCAAAAGATAATTGCCCTTGAGTTTGTCAGCATGCGTAACAGGGGAATTATCATCGTACCCAACCGCATTTTCCGAAGGCAATTTCAGATATCGCTCTGTATAAATTGAGTCATAGAACCGCCAGTTTGTAACCGGTGCTACTGCAATTCCTGTTTTAAAAACATCCGCGCCTTTTGTCAGGCAAAGGGAAGTGAGATATCCGCCGAAACTCCATCCCCAGATTCCAATCCTACCGGCATCAACCCATGACTGAGTTCCAAGCCAGCGGGCAGCATCGGTCTGGTCTTCGCACTCCAGCTTTCCCAATTGGGCGTAAGTAGATTTCCTGAATTCGGAGCCCTTTCCGCCAGTGCCTCTGTTGTCCACAGAAACCACAATAAAACCTTTGGAAGCAAGCATCTGATACCAGAAAAAATCAGCCCCAGCCCATGCATCGGTTACCGTTTGGTGACCAGGGCCACCATAGCAATGCATCAGAACCGGATATTTCTTACCTGGATCAAAATTGATAGGCTTAATCATCCAAGCATTGAGCTTAATGCCTTTGGCTGTGGTAACTTCAAAAAATGTTTTTGGAGCAATGTTGAAATTTGAAAGCCTGTCTTTCAGCGATTTATTGTCTTCTAAAACCTTTACCGCCTTCCCATTAGATTGATAAAGGGTAGTTACAGGAACATTGGCTGCAGAACTAAAATCATCAATATAATAGGAAAAGTCTGGGTTGAAACCCACGGAATGCGTGCCTTTTCCTTCACTTAGTCGGCGCTTGTTATTTCCGCTTACGGCTACACTGTATAATTGTCTTTGTACCGACCCGTCTTCAGTACTCATAAAATAGAGCAAGCCTTTCTTTTCATCAATCCCCAAAAAGCTACTCACTTCCCAATTGCCGCTGGTAATGGGTCGGATTAATTTTCCGTCCATTGAATGGAGATATAAATGCTGAAATCCAGACTTATCAGAACTCCAGATAAATTCCCGTCCATTTTCCAGATAGCGTAAATCATCGTTCATTTCATGGAATGTGGAACTATTTTCCTCCAACACAACGGTGAGCTTGCCACTTGTGGCATCCGCATGCAGAAGTTCTATTTTATTCTGAAGCCTGTTCAACCTGCGCATGGATAATATTCCAGAATTGCGCGTCCATTGCATGCGCGCGATGTATTGGTCATTCTCAGCGCCTTCTTCCAGCGGCAAGGTTTTACTACTTGCAAGGTCGTAAATAGAAACATCCACCCGGGAATTGCGCTCACCTGCTTTGGGATATTTGAATTTATAATCCTTGGGATAGAGGCTACCCCACATTTGCATATTGTAGCTCGGAACTTCCCTTTCGTCAAAAGTCATGAAGGCAATTTTTTTGGAATCAGGCGACCAATGAAATGCCTTCCAAAACTCAAATTCTTCCTCATAAACCCAATCGGTACTTCCATGAATAATCTCATTGATTTTCCCAGTGCTTGTGATGGCCTTTTCTTTACCTGTGCCCACATCGTGCAGATAAAGGTTATTTTCATAACCAAAAGCAACCTGTTTTCCGTCCGGTGAGAAATTTGCGAGGTATATCTTTTTCCCTGGCATAATCGCCTGAAGATTCCCTGATTTTAGATTATACAAATAGAAAAAAGCCCGGGAACTCCGTCTGTAAATTGGCTCTATTCCGGTTTCAATCAGCAACTGGTTTTCATCCGGACTCAGCGTATAATTCTGAATATCAAGGATTGAAGAATCTAGTTTCAGTTTGCTTCCTTCTAGAAGTGTGCGAACCCGAAGGCCCGTTTTGATGTCATAAACCTCGATATTGCCATCTTTCAGGGCTGAATATTGTGAACCGCTTTTAAACCAGTTGACTTCATCCACACCTTCAGACCTCCAAACTGGATTTTTCCAGATATCATCCAAAGTGAAATCCTTGCGAAGCTGGGCCTGCAAAAAATTTTGACTTAGAAATAGTAGAAATAAAAAACCAGTTGTTTTTGAAACATTTAAAGAAATTCGGATCATCAGTATTTAAAATTAGTAGTTGGGCCAAAAGGGATGGCCATTTCAAAACAATTATAAAAATTAGCTATGCTTGGTTTGTACCAAAAATGCCATACAATTCACGATCAACCATGCCGATGATTTTGCCCAAGTCTTCCTGGTGGCTTACAAAATCAAGTTCATCCGCATTAATAACCAAGAGATTCCCACGGTCATAAGTTGAAATCCAGTCTTCGTATGATTCTCCAAGCTTGCGCAAATATTCCAGCTTGATGTTGTTTTCATATTCCCGGCCGCGCATTTCGATTCGCTTCACAAGGGTTGGCGTGCTTGCCCGCAGGTAAATGAGAAGATCCGGCGGCTTTACAAAGCCCGTCATGGTGTCAAACAGGTTCAAGTAATTGTTGTAATCACGCTTATTTATATGCCCAGAAGCATGAAGGTTGCGGGCAAAAATCACAGCATCTTCATAGATGGTCCGATCCTGAATAATTGTGCGGCTGGTAGCCTGAATATCCAGCACCTGTTTTATCCTTGTGGAAAGGAAATAAACCTGCAGGTGGAATGCCCATTTGTTCATGTCGTCATAAAAATCCGAGAGGTACGGATTGTCGTCAACAGATTCATAGAAAACCTCCCAGTTGTAATGATTGGCTAATTTTTGTGCTAGGGTGGATTTGCCTGCCCCGATGTTTCCCGCTACCGCAATATGCATGATTCAAATTCTGGCCTCAATATTGATAGTATTTTTGGAATCAGAAAAAAGTGAGGGCTTAATGCTGAAAAAAAATAAAAACCGGGAACAAAAAAGTTTGGGCAACAGCCCGAACCAGTTTGCCTATTCCCTCCTGCCTTCGGCTTTGGCCGGGACTTTTATGGTTTTTATTCTTTTTCTGGAATGGTTTTTTGATACCTCTTTTTCTTCATACGGGTTGCGCCCAAGGGAACTTCGAGGTTTGGCAGGAATCATTTTCTTTCCTTTCCTTCACGCCAATGCGATGCACCTGGCATCAAACCTGCTTCCATTTATTCTTCTTAGTACACTGATTTACAATCTTGTAAAAGAAATATTCTGGAAGGTATGGGCTTTTACTTTTCTCATATCAGGATTTTGGACCTGGTGTTTTGCTAGGCCCGGAATTGTAATTGGTGCTTCAGGATGGGTTTATGCCTTACTTGGTTTCCTCCTTGTGGCTGGTTTCGCCCGAATGGGTCGTAAAGCCATGGTTATCGCTGGCGGCTTGGCCTTCCTTTACGGAGGAATGGTTTATGGCTTGCTCCCGGTTAAATCTGGAATCTCTTGGGAAGGCCATCTGATGGGCTTACTTGCAGGTTGTTTGGCGGCCTGGTACTGGAGAAAGGAAATAAGGTTAAATGAAAACGAGCCTGTCAAAGAAAAAATAACTGAACCCGATGATTCGTATCCGTATTGGATGGGTTCTTCAGCACATTTTGTGGACGGCAATCGAAATGTAATTCATCCGGATGATCTCATTTGGCAACATGGGAAACCAAGAATCCGAACCGATGAAGAAAAGGAAGCGGATGACAATCCAGATAAAATTACGCCCGAAAGTGCCCATTCAGTCCAGCAAACTGCAAAAACCTTTAGGCACGGTCCATGGACCTGGACCATCAGCGGTTAATGAGATATTCCTATATGCCAAATCGTCTGGCGGCAAGCAGGATTCCGGTCATGCTAAGGGAGTCGGTTATTTCACCCGATTCAACCATTTGAACTGCTTGAGCCAAGGGAATCCGGCGCACTGTGATGTCTTCCGTTTCCTCAGGGCTTGAATCAAGTTGCTTTAAATCTTTCGCAAGGAAAAGATAACCAACCTCATCGGTTACGGAATTAGAAGTATGGATTTTACCCAGAAGTTCCAGACTTCCAGCCTGCAGTCCAGTTTCTTCCCGCAGTTCCCGCACTGCCGTAATGGCAGGCTCCTCTCCTTCCGGACCTCCACCCTCAGGGATTTCCCAACTGTATTCATTGAGCGTATACCGGAATTGACCAACCAAATAAGTATGCAATTCATCGTCTACAGGAACTACACCGATGGCTTTGTTTCGAAAACTAACAACCCCATAAATTCCTTTTCCTCCTGAAGGATTGATTACCTCGTGGTGGGAGATTTTAATCCATGGATTTGAATAAACCTCCTTTTCAGAAAGGGTTTTCCATGGATTTGGTACCTTTTCATTTTCCATTAACCTGCCTAATTCTGGATCTGAACTTTTGAATCTCGGAATGGTTGACTTCTTTATCTGTAAATACTTCGAGGACTGAAGTGCCAATATGATTGAAGTATTCAGGCAGAACTGACTCAAACTCAAATTCATTTTTTGCTGTAAATCGCATTATTCCCGCATCCAGGCAAGTTCCTTCTGTTGTTTGTCTTTGGTCCATTTCAAAATAATCGGCCATTTCGGGTAGGCCTGAAGACGAAGGAAGAATGCGAAAAATATTGCCTCCACCGTTGTTTAAGACCAGAACTTTTAAGTTTCCCGGAATCCTGTTTGTCCAAAATGCATTTCGGTCATAAAGAAAACCCATATCCCCAATGAGAACAAAAACCTTCTTTTTCGGGTGGGCATCCGCAATCCCGATTGCCGTAGAAAGGCAACCGTCAATTCCTGAGGTTCCCCGGTTTGTGTAAATATCAAGTTGTTTTCCGTTACTGATGCCCGACAACCACAAAGCGTACCTGATGGGCATGCTATTGCCTAAGAATAAGATTGCTTGGTCGGGAAGTGTTTCTAAAAATTTTGCGGTTACAGAAAGGTCACTCCATTGCACTTCCGGCAGAAGCTTTGCCATTGCTGCAGTCACTTCTGCTTCTGCTTGAATCCAACGCTCAAACCAAGATTTGGAAATGGAATTATTCTCCACTGGCGAAAAACACGAAGCTTCGGCAAGTTTGGTAATGAGCCATTCAGGCTTTGCATTGATAACCTTGCTCAGGTTTCCAAATGGATCGGCAGGATATCCTTCTTCCTGAATATGCCAATGCTCTGTTCCTGGATTTTCGGCAAGGTATTTTTTTACAGACTTAGAAACATGGCCTTTCCCAATACTGAGAATGATATCAGCCCGGCATTCTTCAGAACCCAGAAATCCATCCTGAAAATGGTCGGAATGCAATACAAGTCCATGAGGGCCGCGAAGGTTGTGGCTGGCATCTCCAAGAACCGGACAAAAAGCATATTCGGAAAGTGCTTTACATGCATTTGAAAGTGCGTGGTCTGGCAGTAATTGCCCTGCAATCAAAAGGCGCTTTGGTGCTGCATTCCAGCGCTCAATGAGGAAGCTTAATTCTTCCCGTGGTAATCTGGCTTCAGGCCGCTGGACATTAACGGCATTTTTTTTACTCTCAACTGGCTTGAATTCAAGCGCACTTTTGGGATAAAAAGGTTCCCGAAAAGGAAAATTTAAATGAACAGGTCCGCCAGCCGGAGCAAGACAAGCGTATAAAGCCTGATTCAGCAAACGCCTTGTATGGATCAATGCAGCAGGGTGCTGATCAGTGGAAGGAATTGATGCCGAGAAAACCGTATGTGCAGAAAAGATTCCTGTTTGACGAATCGACTGACCCTCGTGCTGGTCAATCAATTCGGCAGGCCTGTCTGCTGTTAGAATAAAAAGCCTTGCCTGCTGATAAAAAGCTTCAGCAATGGCTGGTCCAAGATTGAGGACAGCAGTTCCTGAGGTGCAAAAAATCCCAACAACTTTTCCGCTCGCCAAACTATAGCCCATGGCTCGAAATGCCATACTGCGTTCATCGGCAAGCATCTCAATATGAATACCTGCGCGGTGAAGAGCAAGCAACAAAGGAGCAGATCTTGATCCCGGACTTGCATAGAAAACATCAATTCCACTTTCGAGGCAGAATGCTGAGAGTTCTAATACATGCGGCGGAATCATTATGAATTTTAAGCGCGGGGACGGGTTCCGGCCTTTTTAAACTTACGATTTTCCAGAATAAGCGGTTCTTCAACTTCGTCATCATCTTTTGTTTCTTCCGGAATCGGCATCACACGCGAATCCTTAAAAGTAGAGAGAATCACGGTTGACTGCGTGTTATCAATTTCGGGAATTTCATTGATAACTTCCACCAACAACTTCTGGTAGCTGCTTATGTCGTGTGAAACTACCTTCAGAATGAAATCTCCTTGTCCTGTAATGTGGTGACATTCCACAACCTCAGGAATTCTGGTAATTTGCTCTACGAAAGAATCTACAATTCCTTTACGGTGGCTAATCAGGGCAACATGTACGAAAGTAGAAACGCCTAATCCAACTTTTTGCTTGTTCAACTTGGCGTGGTAACTTTCAATCACCCCATTTTTTTCCAGTTTCTTAACGCGTTCCAAAGTTGGGGCAGGAGAAAGTCCTACATCAATTGACAATTGAGCATTTGTGATTTTGCCATTCTCCTGAAGTATTCCCAGAATATTACGGTCGATGGCATCAAATTTTTGGGTTTCCATAAAAAATAATAGTTGCTTAAAAAAGTATGTAATACAAATAAAGAAAGAATATAATTTTGAATAAAATAGATTATACAAAATAATATTCCATTGGATTTAATTTTACTTTCTGGAGATTGACCTTTTTGCAGCAGCCTCAATGTTTGCCGCATTCAATCCGTACTTCTCCATAAGTGCTTCCGGAGTTCCACTTTCTCCAAATGAATCGTGAACCCCAACCATTTCAAGTGGTTTAGGGTAATTCCTGCAAAGCAATTGGGCGATGCTATCACCCAGTCCTCCATTAAGTTGATGCTCCTCTGCAGAAACGGCACAACCAGTTTTCGAAACAGAAGCAAGAATCATTTCAGCATCCAGTGGCTTGATTGTATGGATGTTGATTACCTCAGCAAAAATTCCATCTGCTTCCAAATTTTTACAAGCGATCAATGCCTCCCAAACAAGATGTCCGGTTGCAAAAATACTCACATCCGTACCCTCATTCATGAGAACTCCTTTTCCAACCGTAAATTCGAGGTCATCGGAGAAAAAGATAGGCATTACAGGTCTGCCGAAACGAAGGTAAACCGGGCCTTGCCAGTCAGCAATCGCATGGGTTGCTCTCCGGGTTTGGTTATAATCGCAAGGATTTATTACCGTCATGTGTGGAAGCATCTTCATCATACCAAGGTCCTCCAGAATCTGATGCGTGGCACCATCTTCTCCAAGGGTTAATCCTGCATGAGAAGCACATATTTTGACATTTGTCCCGGAGTATGCCACAGACTGACGAATCTGGTCATAAACCCTTCCGGTAGAGAAGTTAGCGAAAGTACTTGTGAATGGGATCTTCCCTCCTATTGTCATTCCTGCTGCAAGGCCAATCATATTGGCTTCCGCGATTCCGGTTTGAAAAAACCGTTCCGGATATTTCGCAGCAAAATCTCCCAATTTAAGAGAGCCGGTAAGATCTGCACAAAGTGCAACCACATTTGGATTAATGTCACCCAATTCCAGCATCGCTTGACCAAAACCTGAACGGGTATCTTTTCTTCCTGTTACCTCGAAATTTCTCATGTTATTTAAGAAGGTGCAAAACAAGGAAAATCTGTCTGAAATTCCTTGTGAAAGGGATTAAATCCAAAAAATGAATCAAAAAAAAGCCCCGGTTTTCCGGGGCTTTTTTGCTTATCGCTGAATATTAAAATATCCCGATTTTTTAAAGCTGATTTCCTGATTGTCGTATTCGTAAAAATAGACGCCGTCCTGGTAGTCAGTTGTGAGCTTTTCATAAGATAGCTCATTGTTATAACTTTCTGATGAATAAACCGGCTTACCCCAACGATTGAAAATTTTCAATTTTCCACCGTTCAGGAATGGCCATTTGTCTGGAGAATTTTTATCAGAAATTATCTGGAAAATATAAAATCCTGTATTCCTTTCAATTTCGCCATTGATCATCACAAGGTTTGGAACAAAGGCACCGCAATTTCTGGTTTGGACCTGAATGATTTTTGAAAAATCTAGATCATTCACCAATCCTTTGCAATTCTCTGCAGTAAGCTCAAAAAGACAATCTCCTGCCGCGTTTGGCTTGTACATATAAGAGTTTTCACCCATGCTAATTCCTCCCTGACAACCCGG
>CAMDMI010000003.1 GCA_945902135.1 Spirosoma fluviale | reverse complement strand
TGGCAAGCATGGAATTATCTCAGGAAAAAGGGCTTCCGTATTCCGCCGGATCTTTCATTTGGGAAAATTCCTTTCCGCCCGAAACTCCTCTTACCAATATAATTTCTGGCAAAAACCCTTCCGGATTTACGGGAATAATGCTCGCAGATACTTGCTTGAAATTTTTAGATGTTCCTTATATGTGGGGCGGTAAAACGCAATGGGGCCTGGATTGCAGCGGACTTGTTCAATTGGCTGTAAACCTGCAGGGCTACTCTTTTCCAAGAGATGCCTGGCAGCAAGCCGAAGCCGGTACAAGCATCCAATTTGACCCAGCAAATCCGTCTTTTGAAAAAGGAGACATTTTGTTTTTCAGAGAAGAAGGTAAAAATTTCCACCATGTGGCTGTTTCATTGGGCGGCAAAAAATTTGTCCATGCTTCAGAATGGGTAAGGATCAACTCTATTTCAAAAGCTGACCCGGATTTTGCGCCGGAGCGACTCAAAACTTTATGCCTCGCCAAAAAAATAGGGCCTGCTGATTTGCAGACCCTTTGGGATTCTATTGGCAGATTAACCAGTCATCAAAACATATAGCCCATTCCAAATCGAAAGGCAAGGGGCGAAATGGTGCTGAGCAAGGTATTGTTGTTGTTGTAAGCATGGTAACGAAGTTTATTTTCGACAACTGTGCCTGAGGAAACCTTTGAGGGAATCTGATAATTTCGATAACCGATGGCAATGTCAAGAACTGTCCGGCGTCCGACCCCGTACACATTCTGAAATCCAAACCCAAAGCCAGAAGTCAGACTTGTGAAGCTGGCAGACCTGCTGATTAATTTTTGAATTTTGGGATCGGCTATTTTAGTAGACTCTGCATCATCAAAATTCATTTTGTAATCAAATGTATGGTTCCGAACGGCTGCAAAGCCCAAATCTGCATACACATACAATCCTTGAGGGGCCCTTTTATTCACAAAAAACTTTCCAAAAACTTCGGATTTTACAGTGCCAGCCTCTTCACCCACGAACCTCAGGGAAGCATTTGCTCCCACAACAAACCGATGGTCCAGCCTTCTTTCATAAGTGAGCCGCAGCGCAGTGGGTATTTGGGCTATTTGAAGCAGAACAGCATTTTCACGGAGTCTGGCAGTAATTGCATAAAAACGCTTGTTGTTGAATGCATTTCGTTTGTCTTGTACCCCAATCTGAGCAAAGGCGCTGAAAAGATTAAACATCAGCAGGAATCCGAGGACGATTTTAGTTTCAATTCTTATAGGGTTCATAAACAATAAATGTTTGTGCTTGATAATGCAATTATCGCCACTGAAAAAAGAAAAAATTGTTCAGCTATTTCCTAAAAAGCATCCTGTAAGATTCAGCAAAAACTATTCTTATTTCTTATCCCAAGTCAATTCGAAACCTAATTTAAATGGTTTTAAAAGGGCTTTTTATCAAAAGCAGAAAATCAGGAATATCGAAGATCTGTGGAGAATTTTTCAGGAAATCGGGCTGAAACTCCAGCATAAAATGCCATAATCTCGCGCATGTCCGCTTCTATATCGTCACCGGGAAACAGAATTTTACCTATTCCTGCCTCCTTTTTTTTGTAATCCAAATACCCAAGAACAAGTGGAACTCCGGCTGTTTTTGCCACATAGTAAAACCCGGTTTTCCATTCGGTTCGCAAAGATCTGGTGCCTTCCGGTGTAACCAAGATGGCCAGTTTTTCATTCGCAGAAAAGAGGGCTGCCATTGCCTCCACATTGGAAATCCGGCCTGCTACATTTTTAGGTTCTCTGTCAATGGCAATTGCGCCCAAAGACCGAAGCAACCAACCCAGTGGAAATCCCATCCATTCCTTTTTTATGGTAAACCGCACCGGCATACCCAAAACCTCAAATGCCGCCCGGGCAATGACAAAATCGAAATTGCTTGTGTGCGGGGCCGCTACCACCACACATTTTTCAGGCACTGGTCCCAGACCTTTCCAGACAACCTTCCATCCACTAAAATAAATGATGGATTTGCCCCAGATTCTGAAGATAAAGCCCAACATACAATTAACTCGAAACGGCTTTCAAACTCAAATCAAGACTTTTATAGGAATGTGTTAATGCACCAACTGAAATGTAATCAACCCCGGTTTCGGCCACGGCTACGATGGTAGATTCATTGATATTTCCGCTTGCTTCCAAAGGAAGTTTTCCATCGACCAGACTTACAGCTTCCCGCATTTGATCCAAAGAAAAATTATCGAGCATAATGATGTCGGCTAGGCCGGAATCCAGCGCCTCTTTTACTTCATCAAGGTTGCGGGTTTCAACTTCAACCTTCAAATTCAGGGAATTTTCTTTGAGGTATTTTCGGCAGGCTTCAAGTGCAGGCCTGATTCCACCAGCATAATCGTTGTGGTTGTCCTTCAACATCACCATGTCGTAAAGGGCAAACCGGTGGTTGCTGCCCCCTCCTATTGCCACCGCCCACTTTTCAATTATCCGGCTGTTCGGATTGGTTTTCCTTGTATCGAGAACCTTTGCTTTGGTATGTGAAATAAGATTCTGCAGGTGTCTGGTTTTGGTTGCGATGCCACTCATTCTTTGCATACAATTCAAGACCAGTCTTTCTGTACTTAAAATTGAGCGGGCGCTTCCACTTACACGAAATGCAATCTGGCCATTTTCAATCGGGTCGCCATCTTGTAGAATTGGTTCGAATGAAAGGTCCGGATCGAAAGTCATGAAGATTTTCCGGGCCAGTTCCATACCAGCCAGAATTCCATTGTCCTTAATTTTGAGTTCAGCACTGCTGCGTTTGGCTTCCGGTACGGAAGAAAGCGCGCTCACATCTCCAGTGCCGATGTCTTCGCGGAGGGCTTCAGTAATAAAATGTTGAATTGCAGAATCAGTGAGGTATGGAAGCGCAAGTGTATTCATCATGTAATATACGGGAAGGTAAAACCCCGAACCGATGCAAAATTGAGTTTTAATATGCTGCTATGCAAGTGAAGAACAGATGTCTATTAATATTGTTTTTCAGTCTGTTAGCCTACAAGTGACTTGAAATAATCCAGAGACCTTGGTTTTAGGCACACATGTACCCAAAGCCCGACCGATGGCGCATTCAAAATTTAATAACACACCATATTTGTAATCTCCTATATGCCTTTGCACATAGGAAGTTTACCACAAATAAAATGAACCGACTTATCCAGAACCATTGGTTCGACAATGTTCTGTCGAAGCTATTGAAGGAATATGGTTTTCACTCTGAAAAAACCATCCAAAGCCTGGACCGCTGCTGTTCGCTTGCCCGGGTAAGCAACCGATGCGCCGCCAGTATGATTATTATGGCGGATTTCCAGACTTACCGCATCAGTTCAGACCAGCCCCTTCACCCGGATGCGGTTCAGCAATTATTTGACCTTTCCCACATTTTGAAAGAAATGGAACCGGAATTTGGCAGCCGCTTTCATAAAGAGAACTTCTTTTCAGCTTCTGCACTCTGGCATCAAATCCGGGATTTCAAGTTTTATAGCTGGGCAGAATTAAAAGCCGAGGATGGAACAGCCCTGGGCTGGCTTTGTCTGCTGGACCGTTCGGAAAGAAAAAACAACAAAATTGAATTGCTGAGCATTCAAACTTTGGCCGAGATGCTAATGGAAGAACTCCATCTCAGAAAGGAGCTCATTAAATCAGAAAGAATTCAAAACGAGATTATTCAACTTGCTGCCCATGATTTGAAAAATCCTCTGGCAGGCATCATCGGAATTTCAGACCACATCCTCTACCAAAAAGAAAACACAGCGGAACTCGGACAAATTGCCGATCTGATTAAAGACTCATCCAAAAGAATGCTTCACATTCTGGATGACATTCTCAAAAGTGGCTTTCTGGAAAGTGGTAAAATTAAATTAAAGGTAAGCCCCAGCAATTTCAATGAAATTGTTTTGCAGGCCATCCGCAGCAACAAGGCATCCGCCGAAAGGAAATCTCAAATATTAAAGATTGAACAGGGTGAGGAAGCATTTGCCCTGGTCGACAGGCAAAGAATGCTGGAAATACTCGACAACCTCATCAGCAATGCAGTGAAATATGCACCGAAAGGCGCTGAAATAGAAGCAAGTACGAGACTTGAAAAAGACCAGGTTTTGTTCAGCATTTACAATCCGGGTGTTGGCCTGAGCGAAGAAGACATGGGCAGAATTTTTCAGAAATTCAGCAAGCTGTCGGCCAAACCAACCGGCGGCGAATCGTCGACTGGCCTTGGCCTTTCGATTGCAAGAACCCTCACAGAAATGCATGGCGGAGAAATCAGGGCCGAAAGTATGGGAATGGACAAAGGAGTGAGGTTTATTCTGAGCCTTCCAAGAGCAGTGATGGCCGCCTGATTACCGTTTTAATTCTGCCGCAAGCGCCCTGCCAAGCAGTTTCGCCTGAAGCGTATAACCATTGGGCGTAAAGTGCACCATATCGGCGGTGGCAAGTCCTTTATTTCGCCAAGCCTTTACAGAACCTTCGCCACCCATCGCGGTTTGCTGGTTAAAGAAGACCAGGTCGAGTTCATCCGCCATTTGGGAATAAACGAGATTTACCTGCTTTGTGGCTGGATTTGCCTTGCCCTTTTTGCGACAATGGTCGGGCGGACCGAGCAACAAAATTGCCGTTTTAGGATTGGCTGCCCGGATGCGGGATACAAGCAAACCAAGATTTTCCCGGATGCGGTCTTCTTGAAAATCAGAAACAAAAGCGTCGTTTGTTCCCAATGCAAGAATTACAAGACCGGGATTCAAAACAGAAATATGCTTTTGAAAATCAGGTGCCTGAAGATAATGGTCTAGTCTGGCGCCGTTTGTACCCGAAATTCCAAGACTTAAGCCCTCCCCGGCCGGCCACCTGCCAATGCCCTGAAGGATAAAAAAAGCGCCGGGCGATTTCCGAATTGCTTTCAATCTTATTCCATTGCAGTCCTTTTGGATTCGGGTGCAAAATCCGGCTTTGGAATGCGAGTAATTCAGTTCCGATTTTGTCCCGGCACTGTCACAAATAAAAAGGCTGAATGAAGCCGCTGTTTCAGGCGGACAAAAAAGGCTTATGTCGTCATTTCGCTTCAGGGAAGTTTGTCCTGACTGCCAGCCAAATTCCAGGGAATCAGAAATGGAATGGGCCACCCAACCACAAATTCCCCATGAACAAGAATCTGAGGATGAGGTTATCCGGCAGCCTTTCCAATTCTCCTTTTGGCAAAAAAACCGCATGTTGCTTCTGTGGCTAGTTCGTGCCAGAGGATAAGGAAAAACAAAATTCCGGCCTGAGACTGGTATTTCTGCAGAATCAGCCAGATATGTTAAAAGGCTGTTTCCAAAATCTTCACACTGGTTGTGGCTGTCGCCGATGATGAGAATTTTCTCTTGTCCGCCTTTGCTGGAAAGTTCTTTAACACCTTGAACAAATTGTAGCATTTCAAGAGAGCCTGCATTTTCCAAAGCAATGGTCCTGGGTTTAAAAATCACCCGGGCAGTTTTTTTTCTTTTCCCCGGTTTTCTTCTGGGAATGGCCGATAAAAGCCCAAAGGCAATCATTAAAAAGAGAAAATTCCGAATCAACAATTTGATTGATTTTAAAAATTTGAATTGCTGAGATAAATTTTCCTGCAATTTCAAAACTTTCCTCGAATCGATTGGTTAATTTGCGTACCAATTTCGTACAAAAGTTTGGATTGTCTTAACTGGCAACCTTTCGAAATCAACAGTCTGGAATATTTGCAAATGAAGATTAATCCCGGAAAACACCTAGAGGCAATTCAATTTCCATCAGACCTTAGGAAAACAGATGAAGCTGAACTTCACCTGGTTTGTGAAGATCTGAGGCAGTATATCGTGGATACCGTTTCCGTGTATGGCGGTCACTTTGGGGCTAGTCTCGGTGTAGTGGAACTAACGGTTGCACTTCATTATGTTTTCGATACACCAAAAGACCAGGTGGTTTTTGATGTGGGCCACCAGGCTTACGGCCATAAAATTCTGACAGGAAGGCGCGATGTTTTTCATACCAACAGGGTTTTCGGAGGAATTTCAGGTTTCCCTAAAAGGAAAGAAAGTGAATATGATGCCTTCGGCGTAGGACATTCCAGCACTTCTATTTCAGCGGCTTTGGGCATGGCGGTTGCCGCTGGCCTCAATGGCGAAAAAGACAAACAGGTTGTAGCCGTTATCGGTGACGGAGCCATGACAGGCGGAATGGCTTTTGAAGCCATGAACCATGCAGGTGATTCTGCTGCCAACATGATCATTGTGCTCAACGACAATTGCATGAGCATCGACCCAAATGTGGGTGCCTTGAAAGATTATCTGACCGACATTACCACAAGTCATACTTACAATAAGGTAAAGGATGAGATTTGGAATGTGCTGGGAAAATTATCCCGTTTTGGAGTGAATGCCCAAGAAATTGCATCCAAAATTGAAGGCGGTTTGAAAGCCTCTCTACTCAAACATTCCAATCTTTTTGAATCTCTTAACCTGCGTTATTTTGGTCCGGTAGATGGGCACGATGTGCACCATTTGGTTAAGGTTTTGAATGACCTTCGCCAGATTCCTGGTCCAAAAATTTTACATTGCGTTACCACCAAGGGAAAAGGATATCCGCTTGCAGAAAAAGACCAGACCCTCTGGCATGCACCCGGAAAATTCGACAAGATCACCGGTGTAATCCACAAGAAAACCTTCGACAAGCCACAAGCGCCTAAATATCAAGATGTTTTCGGTCATACCTTGGTGGAATTGGCCGAAATGAATCCAAACATTGTGGGAGTTACTCCAGCGATGCCATCCGGATGCAGCATGAACATCATGATGAAAGCCATGCCTGACAGGGCTTTTGATGTGGGCATTGCCGAGCAACATGCTGTTACTTTTTCCGCAGGCATGGCCACCCAGGGAAAGACCGTATTTTGTAATATATATTCCACCTTCATGCAGAGGGCATACGACCAGGTGATCCACGATGTATGCCTGCAAAATCTGCCACTTATTTTCTGCCTCGACCGTGCCGGATTTGCTGGTGCAGACGGACCAACCCACCATGGCGCATACGACATCGCGTATATGCGCTGCATTCCAAACATGGTTGTAGCCGCACCGATGAATGAGCAGGAATTAAGGAATATGATGTACACAGCCCAACTTGAAAACAAAGGGGCTTTCACAATTCGTTATCCAAGAGGTGAAGGTGTAATGCCGGAATGGCGTACTCCGTTTGAAAGAATTCAAATCGGAAAAGGAAGAAAAGTTCGGGAAGGAAAAGACCTGGCCATCATCAGCATTGGCCACATTGGAAATATTGCTTTAGAAGCTGCAGAAATATTGGAGAAAGAAGGGATTTCGGCGGCTGTCTATGATGCCCGTTTTGCAAAGCCACTGGATGAAAATATGCTGAGGGAAATTTTCCAGCAGTTTGACAGAATCATAACTGTTGAAGATGGTTGTGTGATGGGTGGATTTGGTTCTGCTGTTCTGGAATTTGCTGCTGAAAATGACCTGCACGCCAAAGTTCGCCGTTTGGGAATTCCTGATGAAGTCATTGAGCACGGTGAGCAAAGCGAATTGTACAGAGAATGTGGTTTCGATGCCGCCGGTATTGTAAAAACAGCCTTGGAAATGGCTGAAATTGTTCGCCTTTAAAAGCGGGAACAATTCATCACAACAGGCTGAAACTGGCGTCCTCTTCTTTGGAGGAAACCCATAAAAATATTGAAAGGCCAACTGCGGCCTCAATTGCGGCAAGGGCAGTAATCAAAATAATATAGACTTGAAGGTCTGTCCTCTGCGGTTGTAATTGAATAAAACCAGCCAGATTGAGGTTGGCAGCGTTTATAATCATTTCAATTCCAAAAAGAAATCCGAGGAATTTTTTACTGCTGATACATTGCACAAATCCTGCAAAAAACAAGAACAGTCCGAGTATCAGCAGTAAAACTCCAATTGAAATCATGAACCGAATCTTTGGGGAATTGCCCTTTTTTTCCAGGCAGAATTTTCCTGCTTAACCGAAGCAGAAACTGCACGCGGTTTCGAACTTTCTTTCCATCTGATTGCGGCAAGGGCAAGTGCCAATTGTTCTTCTTCAGAAAGTTCTGGCTCAAGCAATTCCGGTGAAAATTTCTTTGCAATGAAATGGGTATCAAACCATCCAGTTCTGAAATCCGGATGCTGCATTACCCACTTACAAAAATCCAGGGTGTTGGCCACACCCCGAAGGTCAAACCGGTCAATGGCCTTGATCATTCTGTCGATGGCAGAAATTCTGTCTTCAGCAAAAACAATCAATTTTGCCATGAGCGGGTCATAAAAAATCGGAATTTCGTCGCCTTCCTCATAGCCAGAATCTACCCGGATGCCAGGTCCTTGCGGAACCCTGAAGTGGCTGATGGTGCCAACATCCGGCAAAAATTGATTGAGCGGGTCTTCCGCACACACGCGTATTTCAATGGCATGGCCCCGAATGGAAACATTTTTTACTTTATCACTTAACTCCTCTCCTGCTGCCACCCGGATTTGCTCTTTTACCAGGTCGAGGCCTGTAATCAGTTCGGTTACCGGATGTTCCACCTGCAGGCGGGTATTCATTTCGAGGAAATAATAGCGAAGCTGCTCATCCATGATAAACTCCACAGTTCCAGTACTGTAATACCCGCAGGTTTTGGCAAGGTTTACAGCATCGCGTCCCATGGCTTCGCGAACTTCCGGGGTAAGAATGCCCGAAGGAGCCTCTTCCACAACTTTCTGGTGGCGCCGCTGAATGGAACAATCACGCTCAAAAAGATGCACGATGTTGCCGTGCTGGTCACCAATTATCTGGATTTCAATGTGCTTTGGATTTTGCACATACCGTTCGATAAATACCGTTGAATCGCCGAATGCAGACAAAGCTTCATTCATGGCCATTTCCATTTCATTCTGAAGTTCCTCTTCCTTATGAACAACCCTCATTCCTTTTCCTCCACCGCCGGCAGAGGCTTTGATGAGCAAGGGATAACCAGTTTCATGACTTGCAGCAAGGGCTTCCTCAATGGTAGAAATGGCTGCTGCAGAACCAGGTACCAGAGGCACATTACTTTTACGGGCTGTTTCTTTGGCCCGAAGTTTATCGCCCATGGCATTAATGGACTCAGGAGAAGGGCCGATAAAAATCAAACCAGCTTCACGCACAGCTTTTGCAAAACCTGCATTTTCTGAAAGAAATCCATAACCCGGGTGAATGGCATCTGCACCAGCCTTTTTGGCGGTTTCTATGATTAAATCACCTTTCAAATACGAAGCCGAGGAAGGCGACTCCCCGATATGCCAAGCCTCGTCAGCCTGCATTACATGCCTGGCGCTGCGGTCGGCATCGCTGTAAACAGCAACGGTTTTAATGCCCATTTCAGAGGCAGAACGCATAATACGAACCGCAATCTCCCCACGGTTTGCAACGAGTATTTTTTTGATTTTCAAGATTTTAATAGCTTGTGTGATCAGGCAAATCTCCAAAAGAAAGCCATGCGCAAAGTAGGAATTTTCCTGAAAAGGAAGTAAGGCAAGACCGATAGAATGTCGGACATAAACTCCGACCCTAAAACAAGAGCATCTAGACTTGATTCTCGGGGATATTGTCTTAAATTCGCACTGTTTTTTTTCTATATTTTTTTTACTCAAAACAGTCGTTAACAGTGGATTTATTTGAGAAACTACTTCAAAACAGAGGGCCGCTCGGCAAACATTCCAAAATGGCGCACGGATATCTTACTTTTCCGAAACTGGAAGGTGAAATTGGTCCATACATGGAATTTAAAGGCAAAAAAGTCCTTAACTGGAGTCTTAACAACTATCTGGGTCTTGCCAACCATCCGGAGGTAAGAAAAGTAGATGCAGACGCCTCAGCACAATTTGGTCTGGGTTACCCAATGGGAGCCCGCATGATGTCTGGCAATTCTGATTACCACGAGCAACTTGAAGCTGAGCTTTCAGAATTTGTAGGCAAAGAGGCCACATACCTGCTCAATTTTGGCTACCAGGGAATTATGTCTGCGATCGATTGTCTGCTCGACCGCCACGATGTTGTGGTATATGATGCAGAATCGCATGCCTGTATTCTGGACGGACTCCGGATGCACATCGGCAAGCGTTTTGTTTTTGGGCACAACGACATCGCCGGATTGGAAAAACAATTGCAACGCGCCAATAAAATTGTTGAGGAAACTGGTGGTTCCATCATGGTCATTACCGAAGGCGTCTTCGGTATGTCCGGAAATCAGGGCAAACTCAAGGAAATTGTTGAATTGAAAGAACGATACAGTTTCCGTCTGCTTGTGGATGATGCACACGGATTCGGTACCATGGGAAAAACCGGTGCCGGAACAGGAGAAGCACAAGGCTGCCAGGATGGGATTGATATCTATTTCTCAACTTTTGCCAAAAGCATGGCATCGATCGGCGCTTTTATTTCAAGCGATGAGCAAGTAATCGATTACCTGCGCTACAACATGCGCTCACAAATCTTTGCCAAATCACTGCCCATGCCTCTGGTAATCGGAGCGCTAAAAAGACTTGAACTTCTCCGCACTAAACCAGAACTTAAGGACCGACTTTGGGAGATTTGCACCAAACTTCAGAGCTCACTCAGGGAAAAAGGGTTCAATATTGGCACCACAAGTTCGCCTGTTACCCCTGTAATCCTTAAATGCGATGAGAATCAGGTGGCAAAATTGGCCATTGACCTCCGAGAAAATTACAGACTTTTTTGTTCGCCGGTGTGTTACCCGGTAATTCCAAAGGGTCTTATTATTTTGAGACTGATTCCCACTGCTTTACATACAGAATCTGACATAGAAATCACCGTAAAAGCCCTAGAAGAAATTTATGTGAAGCTCCGTAACAATGAGTATATCTCATCAGAATACGCGGTTTTATAAAATTTTCACATTTTTTTTTGGAAAGGCTGTTTTTTTTCGAAAAGATTGCAAGAAATAATGTTCCACCGAGAGACCAATAGGATTACCCTCAAACAAAAAAAATTATGAACAGATTTGACGAACTAAAGAACCTCGTTATGTCCCTAGAAGGTGACTTTGACAAGTTCTACAACAAGGAGAACCAAGCAGCAGGAACCCGTGTCCGCAAAGGAATGCAGGACATGAAAGTTCTGGCCCAGGACATCCGCTCTCAGGTTCAGAACAAGAAGAACGAAGAAAAATAATTCTTCTCTTCTGTTCTACAGAAATTTAAATCCCGCTTTCGCGGGATTTTTTTTGTCCATTACTTCTAATAATAACTCCCAAAACGGAATGCACAGAACATTCCAAATCAAAAGCGATCAACAAAACCCATAGATTCTATTTGATAAATACGGATGGATATAAATAAAAAAATCCCGCCTTTCAGCGGGATTTTCAATTTCAATGCTGTGAATTATTTCTGAACCTTAACAGCAACTGTAAGATTTACATTTGGCGCTGTACCTGTTCTGGAAACAACTTTGATAAGTCCTTTCTTGCCACCGGCAGTGCTGAAAGCCACAACCTGTCCATCAGTAAGGTTGTAAATACGGGTATCTCCACCACTTGGGTTTGTTCCGTCTGTAGCAGGAGTTCCTGCAGCATAAGTTGAAGCAAGACCCGCAGCTGAAGAAGCCGCTGCAAAATCAGCAGAAGTTGAACGGAATGAAGTTGCATTACGGGTAGCCCAAGCAGAAAGGTCATATGCACTTGTTAGATAATCAGAAGGTGATGCAAAAGCAGCAAGGGCTGAATTGCCATAGAAATAACCCATATCCACAGAAGCAGGACTTGCAGAAGCTTCAGTGAAATTATAAGTAGTTCCAGATGCTAAAGACAAGAATGTTTTAGATGTATTGTCTTGAAGAGGTGCAAAAAGCAAAACAGATGTGTAAGAGTTATAATCATCGTTTACTACGGTGATGGTAAAAGACTTACTTGAAATCTTTCCTTTCTTGTCTTCAACAGAAAATTTCAAGACTACAGTTCCTGATGTCTCTGTAACGGTATAAGTAGCGTTCCAGGTGTGTTTGGTTGAACTATTGAAATTTGAAGTTACCGGATAACCAATAAGACTATTCTCGGTTCCGCCTACAGTTTTGGTTGCATTTAACTTTGCAATTCCTTCTGTTGCTTCAGCAGTAAGGTTAATGGTAACAGTTGCTCCGGTAGCAGCAGAACCGGCTGTCTGGTCAGAACCCAAACTGTTGGTGTTGATGGCAATGGTCGGAACAGGTGTTTCTTCATCAGAAGAACATGAACTGAAACCGATGAGCCCGGCAAATAGAAGCCAGATAAAACTTTGTGCGTTGATTTTCATTTTGTTAAAAATTGGATGTTTTATAAACTTGCTGCAAATATAAGTTTCCGATTTTAATTTCGATGAAAGACTTGATGCAGATTTTCCGTAAAACCTTTTTATTAACCCTATTTTTGTAGCAAGGAATTCGGATTGTCAATGATGAACATGATTGTTTTAAGAAAAATCGCATTTTTAATGATTCTGGTCTTTTCACTTTCTGCCTGTAGGGTAAGTCATTCCAATGGCCTTCAAAAAGGCAGAAAGATTCCCAAAAGTGGTCCAATTCCCTGTCCAGTAAAAGACTGCTGAGATACTTTATTTGATTTATTTATTAAAGTCTCTGCAAAGCCTCTGATTTTGGTTTGGTATTGAGCATTCATTCGACTTTCTTTGCACTCCTTTTTCTAAAACAGATCAATGGCAATCATTACCAAAATCAGAGAACGAGCCGGACTGGCCGTTGGCATTGTAGCAGTTTCTCTGGGACTATTCGTAGTAGGAAGTGACCTTCTTACGCCCAACTCAAATATTTTCGGTGGAAAGCAAATCGTTGGTGAAATCAACGGTGAGGACATAAGCCTTGAAGATCTTCAGAATGAAATTGCACGCCTCGAATACGATTTCTTTGTTCAACAGGGTAAAAACCCGGCAGAACAAGAAATGCAGAGCATTCGCGAACAGGCCTGGAATCAGCTAATCTTCAACAAAGTTTATAGGCAGGAAGCAGATGGAGCTGGGGTTACCATTTCCGATGACGAAAAAGTGGATATGGTTCAGGGTGAAAATGTTCATTCAGCCATTAAATCAACTTTCGTAAATCAAGACACCAAGGAGTTTGACAAGAGTCTTGTCATCAACTTTCTTAAAAATATTGACAAGGCCCAGCCACAACAAAAGGCTGCCTGGTATAATTTTGAAGCCAAACTTCCAGATGATCGTTTGAGGACGAAATTCGAAGCCTTGCTTACAAAAACCAATTACATCACTACAGCAGAAGCAAAAAGAGAATATGAAAGTCAGACAGCCAAGGCAGATTTGGATGTTCTTTTTGTTCCGTTTTCTTCCATCCCAGATTCAAGCATCAAAGTAAAAGATGAAGAGCTTCAGGATTACCTCAAGCGTTTTCAGTTCAAGTACAAGTCTCAGGACACCCGCACTTTGGACTATGTTCAATTTATGGTGCAGCCAAGTGCTGAAGATTCTGCTTTTTTTCAAGAGGAACTTGGCCGCTTGAAAGAAGAATTTTTAACTGCTGAGAACGACACCGCTTATGCAAAATCCAAATCAGATGGAACAGAAGCATATAAGAGTGTGAGCATTGGCGACCTTCCAAAAGACATCAGCGGAAATCCAGATTCTTTGAAGAAAGGACAGGTTTACGGACCATTTCTTTCTGGCGCCACGTACACTATGTACAAACTGATTGACCGTGTAAACGAAGGCGAATATTTTGCAAAGGCTTCTCATATCCTTTTCAAAACCAGTGGTCCATCTGATACCGCCAAGGCTGGTGCAAAATCCCGTGCGCTTGCAGTTCTTGCAAGAATTAAGAAAGGAGAATCATTTGAGGAAATGGCCAGGCAGTTTGGAACCGACGGAACTGCATCCCAAGGTGGAGATCTTGGTTGGTTTGGCGAAAACCGGATGGTAAAGCCATTCGAAAAGGCTGTTTTTGATTATCCTAGCAAAGGTCTATTGGCAGATGTGGTTGAAACAGATTTCGGCTACCACATCATCAAGGTTACAGAACCAAAGACCAACCTTAAATTTAAAGTGGCCAACATCGCGAGAAACATCAGCGCTGGTGACAGAACCAAGGAATCTATTTACCGTGAGGCCAATGAGTTCAAGAGCAAAATTACAGACCTTGCTTCCCTTGATACACTGGCGAAAAAATCTGGCAAACTCGTAAAGATGACAGCCAACATGCTTCAGAAAAGCTCTGCATATGTAAATGACATTGCAGACGCAAGAGGACTTGTAATCTGGGCATTCTCTGACGAATCTAAAATTGGAGAAAGCAGACTTTCTGAATTCAACGATCGTTATGTAGTGGCCATGAAAAAAAGCGAAACTACTGAAGGTGAAGCCAAGCTTGAAGATGTAAAAGACATTGTAAAAGCCGGCCTATTAAAAGAAAAGAAAGCTGCCATCATGTTGGCCAAGTTGAAAGGCAAAACTCCAAAAGAAATGGCTAGCGCTTATGGTGCTGGGGCTGTGAACAACCAGGCAATGGGCATCACATTAAGTGCATCCAACCTTGCTGATTTTGGATATGACCCAATCGCAATTGGTAAGGCAATGGGCCTTAAGCCGAATGCGGTTTCAAAACCATTCACTGGCGAAAGCGGTGTTGGCGTGTTGATGATGACAAACTTCACACCTGCACCAGCTACAAAAGATTACTCCTCTTACAAAACTCAATTGGAGCAGAAATATGTAAGCCGTGGTCAGTACTACATTACCGAAGCCCTCAAAGAGGTGAAGAAGGTAAAAGACAACCGGGTGAAATTCATGTAATTTTGTCCAAACACTTAACGAAAAAACCCGCTTAAAGGCGGGTTTTTTCGTTTCATACATTTCCTAAAACCAATCGGCAGACTTATCAAAAAAAGCCTGGCTAAGGGCTTCTGGAGAATCAGGTTCAGGCGCGTAATTACTCTCCCAGCGCGCTAGCGGAGGCAAACTCATCAGGATGGACTCTGTTCGGCCATTGGTCTCAAGACCAAATTTTGTGCCTGCATCATAAACCAGATTAAACTCCACATACCTTGAACGGCGATGCAATTGCCATTGTTTTTCATTTTCGCCCCATGGCATTTGTTTTCGCTTCGCCATAAGATTTGTGTAAGCAGGAGCAAAAGCAGATCCTACAGCCTGCGTAAATGCCCAAAGGCGCTCAAAGTCTGAATCTTGTTTCGCAGAAAGATGGTCATAAAAAATGCCTCCAATGCCACGGGTTTCCTTTCGGTGCTTTATGGTAAAATAACGGTCGGCATTTTCTTTAAAACGCTGGTACCAGGAGGAATCAAATCGGTCGCAAACTACTTTCAAGCTGCCATGAAAAAACAAGGCATCCTCCTCAAAAACATAAGCAGGGGTAAGATCAATGCCACCACCAAACCAGGCATTTCCATCTGAAAGTTCAAAATAACGGACATTCATGTGGATGATGGGCACAAATGGATTTTTCGGGTGAATCACGATGGAAACTCCAGAAGCAAAAAATTCATCTGCCTCCGTCTTAAAATTCGCCTTTACTGGCTCTGGCGTTGCACCAAAAACAGCCGAGAAATTAACGCCACCTTTCTCAATTGCATTTCCATCCGTAAGAAGGCGGGTTACTCCCCCACCGCCACCAGGCCGCTCCCAAATTTCAGTACCAAAGCGGGCATTTCCATCCTCGGTTTCCAGTGCCTCAATTATGCTTGATTGCAATTTTCTGAACCAGCTTTCAACAATCTCCTTCCGTTCCATATTCTATTGTTACAATTCCGGATTTTGGGAATTCGTGGCAAAATTCAACAAAAAAAATTGCCTTCAGTGCGGTCTCTTGAATTTGCCGGCCTTCGGCTCCATTAATTTTATCCCATTCCCTAAATACTGCCTTCGATTAACGAAAAACCATATTTCTTTGTCCAACAATCAAAACGCCATCCGAACCAGTTTCCTTCATGAGCAACGAACTCCTGTTTTTTATTTCTTTCCTGGTCTTCATTGCGTTGATGATTTTTCTGGACCTCGGGGTTTTCAGCGCCAAAAACAAACCGGTAAGTTTTAAGGAAGCTGCCTCCTGGTCCTTTGTTTGGATATTGTGTGCCATTGGCTTCTATTTTATCATAGATAGACGCGGAGACCTTATCCATGGCATAAATTCGATGGAAGACCTGCAGCTCTTGCAGAAAAAATTTGCGAGTCCGGTTGTCCTTACCAATGATTTTGTTGAAAGCCTACAATTGTATCGGGACAATATGTCCCTTGAATTTATCACGGGCTACTTGGTAGAATATGCCTTATCGGTAGACAACATATTTGTAATTATTCTCATTTTCACATCCTTCGGCGTAAGGGAAAAGTATTTTAAGAAAATTCTATTTTGGGGGATTATCGGGGCTGTCATACTGCGCTGCACATTTATTTTCATTGGATCGGCGCTGCTGGCAAAGTTTGGGTGGATCATGTATGTGTTCGGTGCCTTCCTTGCATATACAGGGATCAAGATGTTTTTTGAGAATGATGAAAAAGACAGCATCGAAACTGAAAATCATCCGATTTTAAAATTCATTTCCCGCTTTCTTCCAGTATTCCCGAAATATGTCGGTGAGAATTTCTTCATCCGTCAAAATGGAAAACTGGTAGCAACACCACTTTTTGTTGTGTTGATGATTATTGAATTCACGGATTTGATTTTTGCCGTAGATTCCGTTCCCGCCGTATTTGCTGTCACCAAGGATCCATACCTGGTTTTCTTTTCCAACATTTTCGCTATTCTCGGATTGCGTTCCATGTTTTTCTTTCTGGCGAACATTCTGCACATCTTCCATTACCTGAAATTGGGTTTGGCTTTGTTGTTGACCTTTATTGGAGTAAAGATGCTTGCCCACCATTGGCTTCATGAAATTGGATTTAACAATTCACACTCACTGATTGTAATTGTGGGCATTTTGGCCGTCAGCATTCTAGCTTCACTGGCATTTCCGAAGAAGAAAATAACATAAAAAAAGGGCCTCCAAAACTGGAAGCCCCCTTGATATTCGATTTCTGTTTTTTTTAGGATTCGACTTCCAGCATTCCCGCCCAGGTATTCATATAATGGGCGACATCAGCGGCCTTGTTCTTACATAATGAGTGAGTACCTGCTTTTTCGAGAACTTCGATATTGCTGAGCCTTTCCAAATCAATTAAATCTCTGTGACTTAATCCATAATTGGAAAGTTCCGAAATCAACCAATCCATCGTCATCCCGCTGGTGGGACAAAAGTCCAGAACCTGATCGGCCCAATCACCACTCTTTTCCATGGCATAGCGCTGGATATCGGCAGCAGAAAGTGATGTAAGCTCTCTGGCAAGATGGCCACAATTACAGCGGCCCATGTGGCCCCATTCGTAGCCATCACCTGCGCTGATGTTGTCAGCAGCCCGGCGGATGGCGGAAACCAATTTATCTTTCTTATCTTCCATCTGAAAACATTCGGGTTTTACCGGTTATTAATGATTGATTTTTAAAAAGGCAAATCGTCTTCCGTACTGTTGGAAGGCAAACTAACTAGATTGGAAGCAGCCACTGGAGCAGAAGTTACCGGAGCTGATTGGCCATTTTCCCTTCTCTGGAAAGCACCCGCAGACTCAGATTCTTCACCACCAACTTTGCTACCCAACAATACAAAATCCAATCCTGAAACTTCAAGCGCATACCGCTCTTTTTGTGTATTATCCAAGTAAGTACGAACCGACAGCTTGCCTTCAACCAAAATCTGGGTTCCCTTTTTTACATACTGCGCAATAATTTCCGCTTTGCGGTCCCAGAAACTCACACGATACCATTCGGTCTTTTCAGGGTTCTGGCCACGGGCAGGCTCATTAATTGCGATGGAAAAATCTACTACTTTGGAATTGCCTACAACCTTTAGTTCAGGGTCACGGCCGACATTTCCCACCAGGGTTATCTTGTTATAACTTGCCATAAATTTTATTGATGAAAGACCAAATATAATGGAGAAGATCGGGCCTTGCTGATGATTTTAGAAAAAATTATTGGCTTCGGTAAGTCTGAAAGCTGAGTGCCTGAAACCCAGCGCAAACCTTCTTCTTCATGGCGTTTGCTTAGCCTTGAAACGCATACATGGATATGCAATTCCTGGTGGGTAAGAATATGTTTTTCCGAAGGAAGTAAGAACGATTCAATCCGAAAATTTGAATCCGCAGGATTGAGAAAATCAAAATCACCCGGACTCGAAAATGGCTTCTCAGATTCTGAGAGGATGGGTTCAAACAAACCTTCCCAGATGTCGCCTTCTCCCCTTCTTTTGAAAGCAAAAAAACCATCATGTTCAAGCAACAGGTAATTAAAATGCCTGATTCGTTTTGATTTGGCTTTGCTCTTAAAGGGGAGCTTTGCCTGCAGGGCATTTTTCCTAGAAAAACAATCCATTGCCACAGGGCAAGTGGCGCATGAGGGCGAAGATGGTGTACAAACCAAAGCACCCAATTCCATAATGGCCTGGTTAAACTCCCATGACTTTCCAGTTGGCAACAATTGAGCCGCGTAAGACCTGACCAGCTCCATGGTAGCAGGCAGACGAACATCCTCGTGAATGCCAAAATACCTGCAAAAAACCCGCATCACATTTCCATCCACCACAGGCACATTTTCACCATATGCAAAAGCAGCAATTGCCGCCGCCGTATAAGTGCCTACCCCTTTCAAAGCAAGCAATTCCTTGAAATTGGGAGGAAAATCACCGTTCCTTTCAGTTTGAACGAACTTTGCCGCGGCATGCAGATTTCTTGCCCTTGAATAATAACCCAAACCCTGCCAAAGGCTGAGAACATCTTCTTCTGCGGCAAAAGCCAAGTCAGAAAGATTGGGGAAGCGTTCTAAAAATCTGTGGTAATAAGCTGTTCCCTGAGCCACACGGGTCTGCTGCAGAATTACCTCAGAAATCCAGATGCGATATGGATCGCGGGTTTGTCGCCAGGGCAATTCACGGGCATTAACCTGAAACCATGCGATTAAAGATTCAGAAAAACTACTCATTCAGAAATTTGATGAATTAAAATCCATCGCAAAACTAAACCTCCAAATCTTGTAGAAAATTTTAAAATTAAAATTGGTTTGTTACCTTTGCGACCCCGAAATTTTTGATTTCGAATCGTTTAAGTAAAATTTAATTCATACTCCGGTGACAAAAGCAGAAGTAATCTCTGAAATCGCTGCCAAGACGGGCATCGAAAAAGCTGATGTATCAGCAACAATTGAAAAATTCTTTGAAGTGGTTAAAGGCTCAATGGCCAATGGCGACAACATTTATGTTCGTGGCTTTGGAAGTTTTGTAAACAAGAAAAGAGCTCAGAAAGTCGCACGGAAAGTTATTCGCAAAGGCGAAAAAGGCGAGCCTATGATCATCCCGGCTCATTTCGTGCCAAGCTTCAAGCCAGCCAAGGAGTTTGTCTCCATGATTAAGACTTCAATTCATATTAAATAATGATTTTATCCTGAATAAAGCCTTGAATCTTTTATTAGTCGGATGACAGTCAGACGAAATTTGATTCTGGGCTTTATTTTTTCCTCCGCAGTCGCCTCGGGCCTGTTCTTTCTGCCCAAGTCGGTTGTAAGCAACAAGCCTGCAGAAGTTTCATCAAAAACCACAAGCAAACCTGAGGAAAACCAAGGAAAAGAATCATTGCCTGAACTACACAAACCAGATGCTGCCACGGAAAAAGAAATTTCCGAAATCCGCAACAGCATGTCCGGTAAAAGTGTTGAACGAGATTTGGCCGTTTCAGGAGAAAAATTAGCAAAAGCCTTCCTGAAAGGCAAGCAATACGACAGCGCAGGAGCGTGGTTTGAAAATTCGATGAAAATGGATCCTTCCAGACATCTCGAATTTGAAGCAGGTTCCGCCTATTTTGAAGCTCTGGCATTTTCTACCAGTCCTTCAAAATTGGAAGCTACGGGTGACAAGGTCAGAAAGTTACTTTCAACTGTAGACCGAAAAAACCCGAAATATGCCGAAGCACAAGCAAAGGCAGCAATGACCTGGGTAAATTCACCTACCCCGATGAAAGGCATTCTGAAATTGCGGGAAATCGCCAGCGAGAACCCCGACAATGTTTATGTTGCCTATCAGCTTGGTGTTCTTTCGTTCCAAAGCGGCCAATATGAAAAAGCCGTAGACAGATTCAGAAAGGTACTTAGCCTGGAATCGGAGAATGTGAATTCCTGGTTTTATCTTTCCAGCTCGCTTTTGCAGGCCGGGAAGAAAAAAGAAGCCCTGGAAGCGGCCCGTGCCGGTTACAGGTTAGCAAAAGAAGATGACAGCAAAGCCTCATTCGAGGAATTACTGAAACAACTTGAATAAAAGTATTTACAACTTAATTCTTTAACACTATGCCTTGCGGTAAGAAAAGAAAAAGACACAAGATTGCGACACACAAGCGAAAAAAGAGACTTCGTAAAAATCGTCACAAGAAAAAGTAAGCCATTCACCGTTAAACATTTGGAATTTTGAGTAATGAACTAATAATCAGTTCTGCTCCCAAAGGTTATCGGATTGCATTGCTACAAGACGGCCGTCTTGCCGAGTTTCATTACGAGGAAAGCGGATCCAGTTTTGTGGTAGGAGAGGTTTATCTGGGCGTCGTCAAAAAGGTTTCCCCGGGTCTAAATGCCGCTTTCGTGGACGTTGGCTACGAAAAGGATGCCTTTTTGCACTACCTTGACCTGGGACCCCAGATAAACTCGCTCAACAAGTTTTCGAAAGCAATTCAGACACAGAAGAATGCTTCCTACAAACTGAGCAACTTTAAGAATGAACCCGACATTGATAAGTTGGGCAAAATCGATCAGGTGCTCACAAAGGGACAGCAAGTTCTTGTGCAAGTCGCAAAGGAACCGATTTCAAGTAAGGGGCCCCGGCTTTCCTGTGAAATTTCACTTCCAGGACGCTATGTAGTGCTTGTACCTTTCTCCAACTCCATAAGTATCTCTAAGAAGATTGTGGAAAAGGAAGAAAGACAAAGGTTGCTCAAACTGGTACAGTCTATTAAGCCAAATAATTTTGGTGTAATCATTCGTACAGTTGCCGCAAACAAGGATTCTGCCGAACTCGAAAAAGACCTCAGAACCCTGATAAATAATTGGGAAGAAGGGATGAAGAACCTTCGTCTTGCCAATCCCAAGGATAAAGTTATCGGAGAAATGGGAAAGGCTTCTGCCCTACTCAGAGATGTTCTGAATGAAAATTTCGATTCGGTTACAGTTGATTCCAAAGAAATCTACGACGAAATTCGGGAGTACATCATGTCTGTTGAACCAGACAAAGAAGGCATCCTCAAACTTTATCAAGGAAAAACGAAAATTTTTGAGGCTCGGAATGTGGAGAAGCAATTGAAGTTGTCCTTCGGAAAAACTGTTAGCCTGCCAAGCGGAGGATATCTGATAATTGAGCATACCGAAGCGCTTCATGTAATTGATGTGAACAGCGGAAGCTCGGCCAATAAAGCCGACAACGCCAATCAGGAAACCACTGCTCTCAATGTAAACAAAGAAGCCGCCAAGGAAATTGCGAGACAATTACGCCTTCGGGATTTGGGTGGAATAATCTGCATCGATTTTATCGACATGAAAAACATAGACAACCGAAAGGTAATCTATGACCTTCTGAAAGATGAAATGGCAACTGAGCGTGCCAAGCACACTGTTCTGCCTCTTTCCAAATTCGGAATAATGCAGATTACCCGCCAGCGGGTAAGGCCAGACATTGCTGTAAGTACACTTGAAACCTGCCCAACCTGTAACGGAACGGGTACCATCAGCTCCAGTCTAAATATTGGTGAAACCATTGAGGCAAATCTTGACTTCATTATGCGGAAGCAAAATGAGCCCAGACTTACTCTGGCGGTACACCCTTATCTCCACGCATTCTATACCCAGGGGATCTACTCAAAAAGATTTCAATGGTTTGTGAAATATAAGCGCTGGATTAACCTGGAGAAAGACAGTTCACTTGGCATTCTGGACTACCAGTTTCGCAACAAAGCCGGCGAGCAAATCGAAATCGAATAAGCAATCCGTGTCCCATCGGGATCAGAGAAACCCCCAGCTTTCAGAAGAATGCGGGGGGTTTTTGTTTTAAACCGTATCAAAAGTCAGGATTTCACATTCAATTGCCCAAGGAAGTCAAACTGATTTTTGATTTTGCTTTACATTGCGTGCAAAATTTCTCAGCATGGACTTCTCCCAAAACCGCCTTTGCAAACTTCTTGGTATACAATATCCAATCATTCAAGGAGGCATGATCTGGTGTTCAGGATGGCGTCTGGCATCTGCCGTTTCAAACCAGGGTGGACTTGGAATCATTGGTGCGGGCTCTATGTATCCCGAGGTTTTCAGAGAACACATCCAAAAGTGCAAAGCCGCCACCAACAAACCATTTGGTGTGAACTTACCGCTTCTTTACGCTGATCTCGAACAACTGATTGGCATCATCAGAGAGGAAGAAATCAAAATTATCATTACATCGGCAGGCAATCCTAAAATCTGGACACCCTTATTCAAAGAAATGGGTTGCACAGTATTGCATGTAGTGGCCTCACAAAAATTTGCAAGAAAGGCCGAGGAGGCAGGAGTAGATGGATTGATTGCGGAGGGATTTGAAGCAGGAGGCCATAATGGCCGTGAAGAAATAACCACCTTCAACCTGATTCCGGCGGTTCGAAGTGTCAGCCAATTGCCATTGGCTGCTGCGGGCGGCGTATATTCTGGCCACTCCATTTTAGGAGCCATGGCATTGGGTGCGGATGGAGTTCAAATTGGAAGCTTATTTGCATTAAGTGAGGAATCATCAGCACACTCGAACTTTAAAAATCTTGCGATTAATTCGGCAGAAGGCGATACAAAATTATTACTCAAGTCCCTGCACCCAGTAAGATTACTTAATTCTACCTTTTCAAAAGCGGTTGAAAAAGCAGAAAGTCTAGGGGCAAGCAAAGAAGAACTGGAGCAGCTCCTCGGCAGAGCAAGAGCCAAGAAAGGAATGTTTGAAGGCAACTTAGAAGAAGGAGAACTTGAAATCGGTCAGAATGCTGCTTATATCAGGAAAATAGAGCCTGTAAAAGACATTTTCGCAACACTGCTTTCAGATTTGAAGAGCGCCTATTCGGACTTGGGTAAGCGATGTTGATATTTTTGAATTGAGGCTTTGATTATTGAAGGGAAAATTTTTACTTTGCACCCCGAAATAATAAAGAGATGTACCTTACAGCAGAAGTAAAAAAGCAGATTTTCAAGGACAAAGGGTTCAACAAATCAGATGCTGATACCGGCTCTCCAGAGTCTCAGATTGCACTTTTCACGCACAGAATCAACCACTTGACTGAGCATTTAAAGATCAATAAGAAAGATCACGATACCAAATTAAGTCTTCTTAAATTGGTTGGAAAGCGTCGCCGGTTCCTTAACTACCTTCAAAAGGTAGACCTTAATCGCTACCGTCGCATCATTGCGGACCTCAATATCAGGAAGTAATTTTCCTGTATTCCATTGCAAGGGGAAGCCTTTTTTAGGATTCCCCTATTTCTTTTTTCCTTGATTCAATAAATTCTTAAAATGAAACCGACTCCGATTGTCCAGACCATTCTCCTAAAGGATGGCCGGGAAATAACGATAGAAACTGGTGTGTTGGCAAAACAAGCCAGCGGTTCAGTAGTTCTGCGCATGGGCAATACCATGCTTCTTGCCACCGTTGTGGCAAACAAAACACACAAAGAGGGAATTGATTTTCTTCCGCTTTCTGTTGATTATCAGGAAAAATTTGCATCCGCCGGAAAAATTCCTGGTGGATTTCTTCGTCGTGAAGGCAGGCTTTCTGATTATGAGATTTTGGTTTCCCGATTGGTTGATAGGGCCCTTCGCCCAATTTTTCCTAGTGATTTCCACGCTGAAATTCAGGTTAACATACAGATGATTTCTGCGGATCATGATGCGATGCCTGATGCTTTGGCTGGTTTGGCCGCTTCAGCTGCCATTATGGTTTCAGATGTTCCTTTTAATGGGCCAATTTCCGAAGTACGTGTGATTATGCACGAAGGTAAATTCATTACCAACCCAACTTCTGCACAAATCGAGAAAGCCGAACTGGAACTAATCGTAGCCGGCACAGGAAAAGACATCCTGATGGTTGAAGGTGAAATGAATGAAGTAAGTGAAGAGCTAATGCTTGAAGCCATCATTTTCGCCCATGAAGAAATTAAGGTGCAATGTGCCGCTCAAATTGAGTTGATGAAAAAAGCTGGTAAAGAGGAGAAATTCTCTTACAAGCATGAAACACATGACGAGGAATTAAAAACCCGCCTGACCGAAGCACTTTATAACAAAGTATATGAAGTGGCCAAAGCTGGACTTGCCAATAAAAATGAGCGTAAAGTTCGTTTTGCTGCAATCGTAGATGAGTTTGTAGCCACACTCGATCCAGAATTTGCTTCTTCTAAATCATCTTTAATTAAAACCTATTACCATGACATCGAAAAAGATGCCATGAGAAATGCGGTTATGGATGAGCGTATCCGCCTTGACGGACGCAAACTTGATCAGGTACGCCCAATTTGGACAGAAGTGGATTATCTTCCTTCGGCCCATGGATCAGCCATTTTCAGCCGTGGTGAAACGCAATCGCTTACAACTGTAACATTAGGAACAAAGCTTGACGAGCAAATGATTGATTCGGCAATGCGTTCAGGTTACAACAAATTTATGCTTCATTATAACTTCCCTGGTTTCTCAACTGGAGAAGTAAAACCAAACCGTGGACCAGGTCGTCGCGAAGTTGGTCATGGAAATCTTGCTTTCAGAGCGCTTAAAAAGGTGCTTCCAAAGCAGGATGAAAATCCATATACAATCCGTATTGTATCCGACATCCTTGAATCAAATGGTTCATCCTCCATGGCTACAGTTTGCGCAGGCAGCATGGCCCTGATGGATTCTGGATTAAATGTCTCAGCTTCGGTTGCAGGTATTGCAATGGGCTTAATTACAGATACCAAAACAGGTCGCTACGCGGTCCTTTCCGATATTCTTGGAGATGAAGACCACCTTGGTGACATGGATTTTAAAGTTGCTGGTACTGCAAAAGGTATTACCGCAACCCAAATGGACCTTAAAGTAGATGGTCTCAAGTATGAAATCGTAAAGGAAGCCCTTGAGCAGGCGCGTCGCGGTAGATTGCATATCCTTGGAGAGATGGCTAAAACCATCGAAGCACCAAAACCTGATCTTAAGCCTTCAGCACCTCGTGTTGTAGCCTTGAAAATTGAGCGCGAAATGATTGGCGCAGTAATCGGACCAGGCGGTAAGGTTGTTCAGGAAATTCAGCGCCAGACAGGTGCAACCATCAACATTGAAGAAACTCCAGAAGGTGGACTAGTTTCCATATTTGCAGTCAATAAGGATGTTCTCGACGCAGCAGTAAAGTGGGTAAGTGGTATTGTAGCTGTTCCAACAGTTGGCGACAACTACACTGGAAAAGTTAAATCCATCCAGCCATTTGGCGCTTTCGTAGAATTTATGCCTGGCAAAGAAGGTTTGCTTCATATTTCTGAAATTAAGTGGGAGCGTTTGCCAGACATGGAAGGCGTTCTGGAAATTGGTGAAGAAATCCAGGTGAAACTTATCGAAGTAGATAAGAAAAGTGGCAAGTACCGCTTGTCGAGGAAGGTTTTACTTCCAAGAGAGCCAAGGCCCGCCTCGCAGGAAAATTGAGGTAACTGATAAAATTTTAAAAATCACACACACAAGAAAACCTCGCCACAAAGCGAGGTTTTCTATTATTAAACCCCTGACAAAAAAGGATTTTATAACCTAAATTCGGAATCCTCCAATTGACTCGGTGAAGAGATGCCGAAGCAAATTTGAATAAGACTCCTCTATGGTTTTTCCTCTACGGGAAAACACCTTTTCTTCAGCCTCTAGAAATTTATCAAAACGATAAGTTTCGAAGCCAGAATGCACATTTCCCCAGGTGAAGGGCGGAACATAAGTAGGTGGAAAACCAGTATCAAATAGATTGCAACAAGGATCGACCACCGTTCCAGTATTAAACATAGAATTGATTCCTGCTTTTGAATGATCGCCCATTAGCAGTCCACAAAATTGTAGACCTGTAGAAATCATGGTTTCCTCGGCATGGCCCCAGGTTTTTACCACAGCATAATTATTTTTCAAGTTGCTGTTGTTGGTATCAGCACCCAAATTGCACCATTCACCAACCACAGAGTTCCCAAGAAAACCATCATGGGCCTTGTTGCTATAACCAAAGAAAACCGAATTGTTGATTTCACCACCCACCTTGCAATAAGGTCCAACAGTTGTATCCGGCCGAATTTTTGCGCCCATATTCACAACAGAATTGTCCATAAGTGCAAATGGCCCTTTTAAAATAGAGCCCTCCTGAACCTGCGCATATTTTCCTATGTAAACTGGACCATCAAGGGCATTGATAATCGATGCTTTTATATCAGCACCTTCTTCTACAAAAACATTTTCTGGTCCGTAAACAACAGAGAAAGGATCTGAAATACCGGCAGAAACCCTGCCTTTGGTAAGCAATGCGAAATCTGTTCTTAAAATTCTGCCATTTAAACTAAAAATATCCCAGGGCCTGATGATTAGAATTGCATCCGGCAAATATTCAATATCCAGAAAATCATCTGCCTGAGGTGATTGCGAAAATCCATCCAAAGAATTACATGCCAGTAACCTGTCTTCGCAAAACAATGCCTGTCCTGGCTGAAGTTCCTTCACCATTGAAGCATGAACTTCCGAAGGCACCCAGGCAGAATCGATATACAAACAAGGTCCAGCAGGCCTCGGCCACAAATTTTCTGTGAGACCGCTTCCGGATATACTTATGGATTTAGACAGCAGCTTCTCCCAGCGCTCTTTGCTGGTGAGCATTCCGACGCGTATTTCGGCAACCGGTCTTGTGTAGGTAAATGGCCGCAACATCATTGCATTGGCCGAAAGTTCGAAAAGGTGGAAATCCATTGGCGAGAAGGCTGTACTTTTGCACAAATATAAGAGGGACGGAGCGCCAAACACATGAGTCTTGTCCGCCGTTTTACAAATCATGAGTGAAAATAAAATCCAGCTGGATTCGATAGAAGAGGCCATTGAGGCAATCCGTAAGGGGGAAATCATCTTTGTGGTTGACGATGAAGACCGTGAAAATGAAGGAGATATGATTTGTGCCTCCGATCTGGTAACGCCTGAAATTATCAATTTCATGACAAAAGAAGCCCGTGGGCTGATTTGCCAATCCCTCACCGAAGAAAGATGCAATCAACTTGGACTTGGAATGATGGTGGGGAAAAATACCGCCACACATGAAACAGCTTTTACTGTTTCAGTTGATCTCCTCGGTCAGGGCAACACAACTGGAATTTCTGCATTTGACCGGTCTAGAACCATCAAGGCGCTGGTAAATCCCAATACAAGTCCTGAAGAATTAGGCCGACCCGGCCATATTTTTCCATTGAAGGCGCACAAGGAAGGCGTTTTGAAGCGAACCGGACATACAGAAGCTTCTATGGATTTTGCCCGTCTGGCCGGATTAAGTGCCTCGGGCGTTTTAGTTGAAGTGCTCGATGAAAATGGCGACATGGCCAGGCTCCCGGAACTGCGAAAAATGGCAGATAGGTTAAACCTTAAACTCGTTTCCATTGCGGACCTGGTAGAATTCAGGCTTCGAACAGAATCTCTTATTGAGAAAGAAATTGGCGTGAACATGCCAACAGAATATGGCGATTTCGAATTGATTGCATTCCGGCAGAAAGACACCGGCGAAAACCATATGGCTCTGATTAAAGGTAGCTGGACAGAAAATGAGCCAGTTGCCGTTCGGGTGCATTCAAGTTGTATGACAGGCGATATTTTTGGTTCCTGCCGTTGCGACTGCGGACCACAATTACACAAAGCCATGGAAATGGTGCAAACCATGGGCAAAGGTATAATTCTGTATATGAACCAGGAAGGAAGGGGAATTGGTTTAATTAATAAATTGAAAGCATACAAGCTTCAGGAGCAAGGTTTTGATACCGTACAGGCCAATGAAAAACTGGGCTTTAAAATGGATGAAAGAGATTATGGGGTTGGGGCGCAAATTCTTCGTGACCTTGGAATTCGCAAGATTAAACTCATCTCAAACAATCCTGTAAAACGCGCTGGACTTATGGGTTATGGACTCGAAATTATAGATACAATTTCAATTGAAATCAATCCCAATCCACACAACAAACGCTATCTCGAAACAAAGCGGGATAAAATGGGACATTCCATTTTAAGCGGGAATCAGGGAAAAACTGATTAAGAAACTCAAGCACGAATTGACCAAAAAACCCGTCCAAAATCAGTGGTTAATAACCGAACCGAGTTTTTCTGAAAATTCTAATTCCTTTTTCTTCAAACGGGAGATTTCAATGAGCAAAACCATCTCATCGTCCTCCTCATTTTCGGAATTCATTCTGGATTCCAGCAGCCGGATTTCGGCGAGTATGTGGTTTCTTTTCAGTTGAAGAATCACCTTGAAAAGAGAAACTGCCAAAAGGTCTTCCTCTTCCGGAATTACGATATTGTATTTACCAGCCCAATTATGGCTGAGCTGGTAAGAACCTGCGCAAAGGTCAATCACACTTCGTTTAAGTGCTTCTTCAGGATGGTGTAAAAAATAGGCAGGCGAAACATCATGACCATCTTTTTGACGATCGGAATATTCTGTAAAAACCTTTTTCGTGGTTTCGGATTGAAAATTCAAGTCTACAACCTCTTCCAGAATATACCTGGCAACAGTGAATTCGTCTTCAATTTTAATCTCGCCAAATAAAACAAGATTGCGCAGCAGCGTGTTTTCAAGCTCCTGAATCAAATCCTCTGCTTCGCTAAGCTTAACTTTTTGATCAACTTGAGAAACCAGCAGCGCATCTCCAGGCTGTCCGGAAAGAGGCGAAGGACTTGATTGTTCGCTTGGATTCCTGCTTCGTTTGTTGCGGTTAAAAACCCTGAGGTTGAGAGAATCATGGAGTGTTTGCTCCGGCATTCTGAAAATCCTTGCGGCCTCGGCAAGAAAAATAGAACGACGCACTGCATCGGGTACAAGACTTATACTTTCAAGAATAGACTCGAGCAGTTCGGCCTTTTTGATCGGATCGGAAGAAGATTCCTCCGCAGCAAGTTCCGCCTTAAATGAGATAAAATCTCGGATATGACTTTTTAAATAAACCTGTAAAGCTTCTGAACCATAATCCTTTGCATAGCTATCCGGGTCATGACCATCGGGCAAGACCACAGCCCGAACATTAAGTCCGGCAGCGAGGATCATGTCGATTCCCCTCAGCGAGGCCTTTATTCCCGCTTTATCGCCATCATATAGCAGCGTCAGATTTTTTGTAAACCTTCCAATCAACCGGATCTGGCCTTCAGTGAGGGAAGTTCCACTGCTCGCAACCGTATTTTCAACACCTGCCTGATGCATGGCAATGACATCCATGTAACCTTCGGTGAGGTAGCACATATCAGCATGCCGGACAGCATTTTTGGCCTGATAGAGCCCATAAAGTGCATTGCTTTTATCGAAAAGAATGCTTTCAGGACTGTTGATGTATTTAGGCTGATTCTTATCCTTTCCCAGCATCCGTGCACCCCAGGCAATTACTTTACCCGATACATTGTAAATGGGAAAAGTAATTCGACCACGGAAGCGGTCATAGGTCTTGTGGGTTTCCTCATTAATGAGAATCAGTCCAGCCTTCTCGAGAAGTTCACGGCTATACTGTTTTTTTTCTGCTTCCTGTAAAAGCGCATCCCATTCATCTCTGGCATAGCCGAGTCCAAATGCTTTGATTACATCCGGCCTCAGGCCTCTTTCAACAAAATAGGCCAAACCAATGGAGCGACCTTCATCCGTTTCGTGAAGATTGGCAACAAAAAATTCCTGGGCAAAATTGGCTGCGATCTGAAGGGAATCTTTCTCAGATTGCTTGATTTGTTCCTCCCGAAAATCAGATTCAGTTTCTTCAAGTTCAACATTAAATCTCCGGGCAAGACTTCGGATTGCTTCTACATAAGAAAGCGAATCCACATCCATCATAAAGGAAATAGAGTCTCCACCTTTCCCGCAACCGAAACATTTATAAATTCCCTTTACAGGATTTACTTTGAATGAAGGAGTTTTTTCTTCGTGAAATGGACAGCAAGCTTCCCAATTAATGCCCTTTTTTTTCAGGCTTACATAATCGCCAACCAGGCCAACGATGTCTGCAGCCTGAATAACTCTGTCGATTGAAGCCCGTGAAATTGCCATTTTTGAAAAGGTTTGTAAAGATAACCGAATCACTTTCTATTTATTTTGAAAAAAATCTGATCAGAAACCTCCGTGGAATGTTATTTTTTTTACATTTGCACTCCGAATTTGAAACGATTATGAAAGCAGATATCCATCCGGACTACCACGAAGTTGTTTTTGCAGACTCTTCAAGTGAATTTAAATTCCTTACTCGCTCAACAATGACATCAACAGAAAGCATTGTTTGGGAAGACGGAAAGACTTACCCAATGGTAAGAATGGAGGTTTCCTCTGCCTCACACCCTTTTTACACTGGAAAGAAGCAATCCTTTGCTGCTGCTGGTAGGGTTGAGAAATTCAACAAGAAATACAAGCGATAATTTAGGTTTTTCCTTAAAAAAAGCGCTCCAAATCGGGGCGTTTTTTTTTGTCTAACGATCAACCTCGCCCATCACCAGGTCGAGAGAACCTACTATGGCAATAAGGTCGGCCAGCAAAATACCTTTTGAAATGTCAGACAAAATAGAAAGATGGCTGAAGGATGGAGTTCTTGCCTTCAAGCGAAGAGGAATATCCGAACGCCCGTCAGCAGTCATAAAAAAAGACAACTCGCCTCTGGGGGTTTCGCCTGTAAAGAAATAAGCACCTTCTTTTGGTCGAATTTTTTTAGGACAGGCAGCCTGAGGATTAAATTCAGGTGTCCTTTTACAATCAGACTGAAGCCGGTCAAGGCACTGAAGAATAATTTTCAAAGATTCCCGGCATTCTGCTACCCGGACCCAGGTTCTGTCCCAGCAATCTCCGCAGGTACCGCGTTGACCAAAACCCACTGGCACATCAAATTCTACCGATTCATAAAGGCTGTAGCCCTTTTCTTTTCTTAGATCCTTGCGAATGCCTGAGGCACGAAGCATTGGACCAGTAAGCCCTGCATTCACAGCCAATGCTCTCGGAATTACACCAATATTGGCAGTTCGGGCTACAAAAATTTCATTGTTAAGGAGTAAATCTTCCAGCTCCTTTAATTTGGGACCGAGATAAACCACAAACTCACGCACCTTTTCTTCAAAACCAATTGGAAGGTCATAAAAAAGGCCTCCAACCCAAATATAATTATACAGCATTCTGGCTCCGGAAGCCCATTCGAGCATTCGCAGGATATGTTCCCTGTCGCGCATAAGCCACAGGAACGGAGTGATGGCGCCCAAATCAATACCGTAAGTTCCAATGGCAACAAAGTGGGAGGCAATCCGGTTCAGCTCACAAACAAGCATGCGGATGTATTCTACTCTGGGATGAATTTCACTTGAAATCCCCAGCCATTTTTCCAGCGCCATTGCATACACATGCTCAGAATTCATGGATCCCAGATAATCCATTCGATCCACATATGGAATAATCTGATTGAAAGGCAAAGCCTCTGCGTGCTTTTCAAAACACCGATGAAGATACCCAATATGGGGCTCGCATGCATTGACCAACTCCCCATCCAAACGGATTTCCAATCGGAGAACGCCGTGGGTGGAAGGATGTTGAGGCCCGAGATTCAGGATTGTTTCTCCTTCAGAAAGTTCAGAAGGATTCCACTTACCCGGTTCAGAATTGGCAAGATGCCCAGGCTGATAGTCGTATTGAATAATTCTGCTCAAGACTTCCTTACGGAAAAGCCCCTTGTGCCTGGCAATTTGCCGGAAGATTTGGCATTGCGGTACCAGAAATAGCCGATTACTGCAGCGGCAATATATGGAACCATCATCAGGTAAAGAATCCCTGTATTCAGGCCAACACCGTACTTACTCGAATTGGTCGAATTGGCTTCGATGGTGGCCTTACACATGGCACACTGGGCAAATCCATCATGGGCAAGGAAGACCAGAACGAGTGCCAACGAAAATACAAGACTCAACTTTTTCATCGTACAGGGTAAAACGGAGAAATCATCAAATAAACCACAACACCGCTGGCCGTTACATAAAGCCAGATTGGAAATGTAAATCTAACCAAACGCCTGTGCTTTACTATGTCCATTTTGAGTCCATAATAAAACGACATTAACACCATTGGTAAAACAAGGGCAGCAAGAATGATATGGCTGATTAATATCGACAAATAAAGTCCCCGCATTGGGTTGCCTTCCGGGAAATGGGTTTCCTGAGCCATCCAATGGTATGCGATATAGGAAACCAAGAAAAGGGAGGATAAAATAAAAGTGAGAATATTGATTTTCTTATGCAGCTCAATATTCCTTTTCTTGATTGCCATTAAGGACAAAATCAAAAGGATCGTGCAACTTCCATTCAGAAAAGCATTGAGTGTTGGAAGAGAATAGACAAAACCGGGCAAAGGATCCGGAACTGGCAGAACCTTGCGGTTCAAAATTATGACAGCAATAAGGACAAAAACAGAAATTCCAAGGACTAAGCGGAATGTCGATTTTTCATTCATAAGTATATCTGATAATTCAATTGGCGAGCAGGATGCGGTATTCCAGCATCAGGGTATCCACAGACTTGCTGTTGATTAAACTATAAACACCGCGAAGTGTTTTGTCCTTATCAAAAAGGAAGGACCTTGGAGGCTGAGGAAGGGCTTTCATACCGGCGCCCTTTGCTGTAACGGTATTTAGAACACTGTCTTTTTCAAACCAATTTATGGTCGACCGCACAGCGATTGCAGAAGTTTTAGAATCAATCTGAAGAATCTGAGGAGAGGATCCTGCATCTTCCCAAAATGCAGAAATTCGTTTAAGCTGCCTATTAAGTTCTGCAGAATTCCCGAAAGAATCGCTTGTATCCATCAGAAGGAAAGCACCTTTCGATTGCCGTACACCCTCATTCTGTTTGAGGAAATCAGGTATCTGTAGCGTGTACCGGTCCAGCTCAAAATTATTTTTGCCGAACACATATAAAAAGAGAAAGACCAGAAACGGACCTGCTGTTAAAATAATCAGCAAACCGGCTCTGGCCATACCTTTTACTGACATTAACTAATGCGACTGGAGGATGGAGCCACCCTCAAACATGAGTGCGATTACCAGCCATACAACGAACATGGTTGGAATGAGTACGCTCCAGATCAGTGATTTCACCTCATGCTTAAGGTGCATAAACTCACCTACGATGTAGAAAGCTTTCACAATGGTAAGACCAAGAAAAATACTGATTCTGAGAAGTTTCATCTCAGGATTAATCATCATGAAAGCAACAACGAATTCTATTGTAGTTGCAACCAGAAGAATCCAGAATGTCCTCCAGATAGCGCCAGTGTTGGCCTTCTGAATGACGGCAGTATCGTGGTTATGGTTCGCTGCAGAATGATCCATTTTTATTACTTAGATGAGGTAGAAGAATGTGAAAACAAATACCCAAACAAGGTCTACAAAGTGCCAGTAAAGGCCGACCTTCTCCACCATTTCATAGTGGCCGGTTCTGTGGTAAACACCAATTACGGTATTGTAGAAAATGATGATATTCAAAATTACACCGGAAAGAACGTGGGTTCCATGGAAGCCTGTGATGAAAAAGAATAAGTCAGCAAACGCAGGAGGACCATATTCGTTTCTTACAAGGTTTGCACCTTGGAAAATTTTGCCATCAACCATGCTACCGTCTTCGGTTCCCATGATAAGGTGGGTCCATTCCCAAGCCTGACAACCCAAAAATGCAATTCCTCCAAGAATGGTCCAGAGCATCCATTTCTGCACATCGTTGCGGTCCATTCTGTGGCCAGCTTCTACAGCTAGAACCATGGTTACCGAGCTCATAATGAGAATGAATGTCATAATTCCAACAAATACAAGCGGCAAATGCACACCATGTAAAAAAGGAATTCCGTTGAAAACCATATCCGGCATTGGCCAATATTCCTGAGAGAACACCGGATGATGAAGATCACCTGCATAAGCCGGATGCGAGAATCGGATGAGGCCGTAAGTAATCAGGAGTGCCGAGAAGGTAAAAGTATCGGACATGAGGAAAAACCACATCATGAGTTTGCCATAACTGGCTTTCATGGGTTCTACTCCCCCACCCCACAGATTTACATTTGATGCTGTTGCGCTTTGTGCCGCCATTTTAAGGGTCTTATTATTCAGGTGCGAATAAAAGGCTTTATCGCCTTACCAACAAGAGAAGGAATTAGAATATTTAATAAAGTTCAGGTTTTTCGCCTTTTATCAAACAAAATCCTGATTTCTGATTTCCTATTTTACTTCTTGATGATGGCGGTTTTTCTGATTTTGCCTTGAATATCGCAAACACTAAGAACATAAAACCCAGGTTTGGTGTTGCTTAAGTTCAGCAGGCGATTTTCAATAAAGACAATCGTTTACTTGAACTGGAATGAAATTTCTGCTTGTGAACTTATCAAGTTTGGATAGAAGAATGCAGGATTGTTCCTTTGAAACCGGATGCTAAAGAAACTTGCCGGACAAACCGCCACTTATGGACTGAGCAGCATTATTGCCAGACTGATTGGGAACCTGCTCCTTCCCTTACAAACGGGCAAGCTTAGCCTTCATGATTTTTCGGTTCTCTCAGAAGCATTGAGCTATGCAGCCTTGCTTTCTGTTCTGTTTCCCCTAGGACTTGAAACGGCCCTGTTTCGGTTCAGCAATGAAATTCCGGAGCAAAAGGTGGAGACCGAAAACCGCATCATCAGCTTCCAAATGCTGACCGCCGTTTTGCTTTGCCCACTTTCTTTTGTTTTCCTGCATTGGAGAATGCCCAGTCTTTCTGGAAGCGACATCCTAATACTCACTTCAACATTGGTGCTCGACAGCATTCTGGGCATTTTCCTGGCTTCCCTGCGCAATAGTCAGAAAAGCCTCCAATTCTTAAAAGTACGAATCGTTTCCATTGCACTGAACATTGCCCTTAACCTGTTTTTCCTTTCTGGCTGGGAAGCTGCAAGCGCATTAAATCCATTGGGAATCAATTACCAGCTTATCCTCTGGATCAACTTCGCTTGTTCACTTTTATCCTTTTTGCCCCTCACCAAACTGATTTACGGATACCAATGGGTCATCAATTCTGCACTAAACAAAAAAGTGCTTGCCTTCTCAATTCCAATTGTGGGCATTGGTCTGGTGGGTGTAAGCAACGATATTCTAGGTAGAATTTGGCTGGAAGCCCTTTGTCCACCCGGATTTTATCCCGGAATAAGCAACGAAAATCTCATTGGGATTTATTCAGGTGCAGCCAAAATTGCCGTTTTTATCAACCTTGGAATACAAGCCTATCGATATGCCGCAGACCCATTCTTTTTTTCTTTCAAGGATAGAAAAGACACCGCATTTTACATGTCATCGTCCTTCACCTGGTTTGTGGCAGCCGGCCTACTCACATTGGTTGCCATCAAGGCTAATCTGGGTTTGATCCTCAGTATCTTTCTTCGGAAGCCAGAGTTTGCGCTTGGCATGGACGCCATCTTTATCCTCCTACTCGCGAATTTTCTTTTTGGGGTTTATTACAATCTGTCGTTCTGGTATAAATTTTCAGGTCGGACCTGGTGGGGCACAATTATTTCTTTTTCCGGACTGGCAATCAATGCAGTCATGAATTACCTGCTTGTACCCAAATTGGGCATGACCGGTGCGGCACTTTCCCTTTTGATTTGCTACAGTTTCATGTGTCTTGCCTCCTGGTTTCTGGGTAAAACTGCTTTCCCGGTGGCCTGGGCCTATGGCAAAACCGGCATCCTATTTTTCACAGCGCTCTTTCTTTGCTGGATTCCAGAAATGGTACCGGTGTCCGGAATGTACTCCCTGCTTGTTGGGATTGCAATTCCATTGGTTTATGGTGGAATAATTTTCCTTGTTCAAAAAGATCAATTCAGGCGACATGCGGTTTAGTTTTCCGGCTCGAACTCCGGGCTTTCTTCGGAAACTTTTACCCGGAATGCACTTCTCGATTCAAACAAGTGAGCAAATTGCTTACCTGACTTTTGATGATGGACCTGTAAACCTGCATTGCCAGTGGATTCTTGAATGCCTCAGAAAGCATAATGCAAAGGCAAGTTTTTTTCTGGTTGGGGAAAATGTGGAAAGACATCCAGAACTGGTAAAAAGCATTTTAGCTGA
>CAMDMI010000002.1 GCA_945902135.1 Spirosoma fluviale | reverse complement strand
AAATTCGAGGAAGATGATGACATCCAGCGGGTTTACCACAACATGAGGTAAAAATTATTGAGGGATTAATTCCACATATTACTTGGAAAAAAGCTTTGTTAATCCTGATTCAATTTTATTAAATCCCGGAATTAATGTTTGGGAAAATGCTGGTTGAAATTCAGAAATTAAAGTGATGGGAATTCGTCAAGATTCGACTCAATCTCAACCCTCATTACATTATTTACCAGCGCAAACACCACATATTGAGATACAATTGTAATCAGATCGATTTTTTCAGAATCAGAAAGTTTATCCTGGTATTTATCCCACAAGTCATCGCTGATATTTCTTTCATTAACCAGACTGTCTGTAAGAACCAGTAATGCTTCTTCGCGAGGATTAAAAATGGGTGAAAGCGGTACTTTCTTGAGTGCTTCTATTTCATGCATGGCAACACCAAACTCAAGAGCCACCGGAATGTGGTGTTTCCAAACGTAATTACAATTATACAGAAAACCCATGCGGAGAATAATAAGTTCTTGCTCGCGAATACTAAATCCCATTTTTAGTTTCGCATTGACCCAATAGTCTAAAAATTGAGGTAAAGTATCTGTGTTGTACATTAAAGTACCAAGTACATTCACTGGCGAAAATTTACCCTTAAGTCCATCGCCTGGAATTTTTTTTAGTATCTCCAGCATTTCCTGACTCATAGAGTCAATACTTATAGGTGCAATTCTTGAGCGGTGAGATTTATTTTCCATATAGGTTGTTGAATTAAAATTGTATTGTCTCAGTTATTATTAGGACAAAAAATTCAGAATAAATAAGGTGCAATGTTTCTTCATATGACTGATCCAAGGTTTTGTAAGGTGATTTACCAAAACAAAAAACATTTTCAGCTGCAAAAATTTGAATCACAAGGAAGCTGAATGTTGTCGAATTTACAAAGTAAGAAGACTTTTATTGCTTCAAATTTAAGACGATTGCCGCAGAGAAGCCTCTTAATGCGACCAAAAGTCTATTTATTTTAAATTCCAGGATCCCCTTCAAGAATTCTTTTACTATCCCAGGTAAAACCAGATTTAACTATTTTGGCAGGAATACCTGCAGCAATCACGCCAGGTTCAATTTTTCCTTTAACAAGAGACCTGATTCCAACAATGGCATTTTCTCCAATATCCGCACCTCCAAGAATTTGGGAGAAGGCACCCAGCCAAACATGATCCCCAATGTTTATATTTTTTGCCCAATTCACACGGGTACCTGAGTCAGCATTAAGGATTGAGTGACTGTCGCCATTTCTGATATCGACATCAAAACTAAACATACAATTTTTCCCAATTTCAATAGACCTGCCGGGCTCGGTAACGGCGATATGTCCATTTCGTTGCATCGTTGTTCCTTTGCCAATAACAATCTTGCAATTTTCATCTTCAAACCAGAGTGTGCTTTGGGTAAGAACCACATTTTCGCCTACGAGCAATTGATGGTGATTTCCAATAAGTTCAATCAAACAATCCTTTACAGAAGCACCGGGCAGGAAAGTGATTGAATTATGATTACCACTTATCCGAATATTGCATCTTTCGATTTGAGCAGCCTCAGAGATAATAACATTACCTGTTCCTTTTACCGAGAACCGATTATCGCGCAACCATAGCAAGATGCCATATGACCACCTCCTTAGAGTAGGTTGAGACCGGAGAAGTTCTTTAAAATTCAAAATTGAAAGTTATGCCACAATGATAATGCAAATATGGGATGAACTGCTTATACAAAATACCCTATCAAAGATTCAATCAAATATTTGCACCGGATATTGAAAATACTTGGAGAAAACGCAAACGCCTGACATCCATAGAATATCAGGCGTTTTTTGTGGAGTCGGAGGGATTCGAACCCACGTCCAGGCAAGAGCCAACTGCAACCTCTACATGCTTATCCGGACTTAAAGCGCCGGCAGCTTATCGGGTTTTTCCGAGTGATAATCCCCAACTTACTCGGAATAGGCTGGAAATCTGCCCTGCGATGATGCCCAGAAACCAGACCCAGGACAGGCAATCTGGAAGGACAATGGCGGCGCTAATCTCCGATTAGGCGGCCATGGCGTAGTTGTACTCGCCGTGTGTGATTGAACTGTTTTTGAAGGAACAGAACAAACCTTGCATGCCATTGCACCCGACCACCCGCTGTCAAAACCAGTCGACCCCGATGGAAACACAAAGGTCGGCATAAAGCCGACCTTTGTACAAGAATAATTTAAAATTCTTTATTACTTGATCTCCACAACGGCACCAGCCTCTTCGAGGGACTTTTTCAAGCCTTCGGCTTCGTCCTTTGCAACACCTTCTTTCACAGGCTTAGGAGCTGAATCAACTAGATCTTTGGCTTCTTTCAAACCAAGACCAGTAAGATCCTTAACAAGTTTAACAACATTCAGCTTAGAAGCACCAGCTTCTTTGAGGATTACATCAAAAGATGTTTTCTCAGCAGCAGCAGGGGCGTCAGAAGCACCACCAGCAACCATTACAGGCGCGGCAGCTGCGGGTTCGATACCATACTCATCCTTGAGGATGGCAGCGAGCTCATTAACTTCCTTTACGGTAAGATTAACAAGTTGTTCAGCGAGCTTATTTAAATCAGACATTTTTGTAATTTACTTTTCAATTAACGTTCAGACAAAGTTTTAAGTACTCCAGCAATTTTGGAACCGGAAGCTGTGAGACCAGAAATCACATTCTTCATTGGCGACTGGAGCAATCCAATAACATCACCAATCAATTCTTCTCTGGTTTTCAGCGTAATCAGCGTATCCAATTGTGCCGCACCTGCGAAGTACGATCTATCAACAATGGCGCCTTTAAAGACGGGAAGCCCATTATTTTCTTTTGAGAATTCTTTAATCAGTTTGGCAGGTGCCTTTGGATCCGTAGAAAAGATGATTCCTGTGAATCCCCTCAACACAGCATTGGCAAATGAAGACTCGCCAAGATCCTGGCGCACTAATGCCTTTTCGATTAAAGAATTTTTAACTACCACATATTCAAAACCTCTCTTATAACATTCCTTGCGGAATTTATCGGTCTTCTCTACAGACATCCCGGAGCCATCGGCAAAATAAAAGTTCGGTGTAGCTTCGAACTTACCTGCGAGCTCCTCTATAACTTGTCCTTTTTCTTCGCGTGTCATGATTATATACCTGGGATGGAGTTTTTGTCAATTTTTATTCCTGGGCCCATAGTTGAGGTCAAAGTAATTGACTTGAAATAGGTACCTTTTGAGGATGAAGGCTTTAGCTTGCTGATAACATTAATCAGTTCCATTGCATTTTCAGCAATCTTATCAGAAGTGAAAGATACCTTTCCAATGCTGGTGTGGATGATTCCGGTTTTATCAACCTTAAAATCAATTTTACCAGCCTTTACTTCGGTTACAGCCGTGGCAACATCTGTTGTTACAGTACCTGACTTAGGATTTGGCATCAAACCACGAGGACCCAATACCTTTCCAAGACGACCTACTTTGGCCATAATTGCAGGCATAGTAATAATCACATCAATGTCAGTCCAACCTCCTTCAATTTTTGAAATGTAATCGTCAAGACCAACATGGTCAGCACCTGCGGCCTTAGCTTCAGCTTCCTTATCAGGAGTACAAAGCACAAGAACTCTTACAGTTTTACCAATACCGTGGGGTAAAGAAGAAACACCTCTCACCATTTGATCAGCTTTACGAGGATCAACACCAAGCCTTACATCAATATCAACTGAAGAGTCGAACTTGGTAAAAGTGGCTTTTTTAAGAAGCTCAGCTGCATCAGTGAGCGAATACTCCTTGGCAACATCTACGATGGCCAAGGCTTTCTTTTGGTTCTTAGTTAGTTTTGCCATAATCAATTTTCCCAAGGAGATTTTCCGGTGATGGTAATTCCCATGTTGCGCGCTGTTCCAGCGATTGTTCTCATTGCAGGCTCAATCTCAAATGAATTGAGATCAGGCATTTTTGTTTCTGCAATTGTACGAACCTGTTCCCAGGTCACGGATCCGATTTTCTGGCGATTAGGCTCAGCTGAACCGGTTTTCTGTTTTACTGCATCAAGAAGTAGCACCGCAGCCGGCGGAGTTTTCGTGACAAAGTCAAAAGACTTGTCCGTGTAAACAGTAATAACAACAGGGATAACAACGCCAGGTTTGTCCTGGGTCCTTGCGTTAAACTGCTTACAAAACTCCATAATGTTCACACCCTTGGAGCCAAGAGCAGGTCCAATCGGCGGCGATGGATTCGCAGCGCCTCCCTTAATTTGGAGCTTTATGTAGGTACTTATTTCTTTAGCCATGCTAACTTTTTACTGATTGTAATTTTTCCACTTGCGTATAGTTCAACTCAAGTGGTGTGTTTCTGCCAAAAATTTTGACCATCACATTGAGCTTTCTCTTCTCATCAAAAACCTCCTCTACTGCTCCGGTGAAAGTGTTAAATGGGCCATCTATTACCTTTACAACTTCACCTTTAAGGAAGGTTGTTTCAAACCGCATCATTTCGTCCTGAGACTCATCGACACGACCTAAAATCCTGTTAATCTCGGTTTCACGAAGCGGAACTGGTGTTTTTTCAACTGAATTCCTATTGGCTCCAAGAAATCCAATTACACCTGGCACGCTTTTAATAGTGTGGAACGCCTCACCATTATTTAAATCCGCGTTAACAATTATATATCCAGGAAAGAAATTTTTCTCACGAATTACTTTCTTACCGTTTCTCAATTCCATTACCTTTTCTGAAGGTATCAGAATTTGAGTGATGACTTCATCAAGCTTTTGGCGTATTACCTCATTCTCGATATAACTCTTCACTTTTTTCTCTTGGCCGGATACTGCCCGGATTACATACCACTTTAAATCGGCCATGGTTAATCTCTGTTACAAATTGTAGAATACCTTCAAAAGGGATTCAAAGCCAAAGTCCATAATGCCAATCAATAGGGCAAAAATGATCGATGCCACCAGAACCAAAGTAGTTTGGTTGGTTAGGTTGGCACCTGTGGGCCAGTTTACCTTAGTAAACATTTCCTGATAAGACAGGTTTATAAAATCAATCACTTTCTTCATTGTCGTAAGACTTTGCACGGGAGGTAGGACTCGAACCCACAGCCAACGGTTTTGGAGACCGCTACTCTACCAATTGAGCTACACCCGTTTTTGAAAAAGGACTGCAAAATTAGTGCAATCTTTTCACAAAAGGTAAAAAAAGTTCCGCTTTCACGGAACCTTCTTAATTAACTATTAGTCAATAACTTCTGTAACCTGACCAGCACCTACAGTACGACCACCTTCACGAATCGCGAAACGGAGACCTTTATCCATAGCAACTTTGTTGATCAACTTTACATTAATTGTGATGTTGTCACCAGGCATTACCATTTCAACACCTGCTGGCAAAGTGATCTCTCCAGTAACATCAGTAGTTCTCATATAAAATTGAGGACGATACTTGTTAAAGAAAGGAGTGTGACGACCACCTTCTTCCTTAGAAAGTACATAAACTTCTGCCTTAAACTCAGAATGAGGTGTAACAGAACCTGGCTTACAGATTACCATTCCACGACGGATCATATCTTTATCGATACCGCGAAGCAACAAACCAACGTTGTCACCAGCTTCACCTCTGTCAAGAATCTTACGGAACATTTCAACACCCGTAACTGTTGACTTAAGGTTCTCAGCGCCCATACCAAGAATATCAACTTGCTCACCAGAGTTGATGATACCTCTTTCAATACGGCCAGTTGCTACTGTACCACGACCCGTGATAGAGAAAACATCTTCAACAGGCATAAGAAAAGGCTGGTCAGTTACCCTTGGAGGAATTGGAATCCAGGAATCAACTGCTTCCATCAAGTTTTCAATGGTTGTAACCCATTTGGCATCGTCGTTAAGACCACCAAGAGCTGAACCTTGAACAACTGGAATATTGTCGCCATCATAATCGTAGAAACTAAGAAGTTCACGGATTTCCATTTCCACAAGCTCTAGAAGTTCTGGATCGTCAACCATGTCGACTTTGTTCATGAAAACTACAAGTTCAGGAACACCAACCTGACGGGCAAGGAGAATGTGCTCACGTGTCTGTGGCATTGGACCATCAGTAGCAGCAACAACTAGAATTGCACCATCCATCTGTGCAGCACCAGTAACCATGTTCTTCACATAGTCAGCGTGACCTGGACAATCAACGTGTGCATAGTGGCGATTTTTGGTTTGATACTCCACGTGGGAGGTGTTGATGGTGATACCTCTTTCTTTTTCCTCCGGCGCATTGTCGATGGAAGAAAAGTCACGAATGGTAACAGAAGGATCGTTCTTTGCTAGAACTTTGGTGATTGCAGCGGTAAGAGTTGTCTTACCGTGGTCAACGTGACCGATTGTCCCGATGTTTACGTGGGGCTTCGACCGGTCGAAATTTTCTTTAGCCATGAGTATTAATCAATTGAAGGAAAAGTATACAAAAATTTTAGAGCCAACAATGGGACTTGAACCCACGACCTCTTCCTTACCAAGGAAGTGCTCTACCACTGAGCTATGTCGGCTTTTGCCCTAACAATAGAGCGGGAGACGAGGCTCGAACCCGCGACCTACAGCTTGGAAGGCTGTCGCTCTACCAACTGAGCTACTCCCGCTTTTTTCGTGGGGCGTGATGGATTCGAACCACCGTAGACGTAAGTCAGCAGATTTACAGTCTGCCCCATTTGGCCGCTCTGGTAACACCCCGAAAAGGTCGGCAAAAGTAGAAAAATAATATTTAATATCACAGCCTTTAAAAAGAATAATTCCCTGATTAAGAAGCAAAACCTGAAAATTGGAAAATTTACAAAGTCAATCTATTGACGGTCAATAGAAAAATATGAGTAGTGTTTTGAAAAATAAATGAAATGATTTTTTACAGCTGGTTAATTGAATTCAGTTAAAAAAACAATCCGCTGCAAGTCCATGTCGAACAGCAAGGAAAATTATTTAAACTTAATTCTAATATTAAACAACCAGAAAATAGAGTCTATAGACCAATGAAATTTCAGCCACATCCAACAGTTTATAAAAGAAAAAAGGGAGCTAATGCCCCCTTTTTTTGAATCGGTAGATTATATTAATAATCCCAAACTTCATTCTCCTTTGCTACCAGATCATATTCGAACTTCTGGGAAGCTACAAGAACAGACCTTGGACTTTCTCTGTATTCCGGCATATCTTCAATCATCAAATCTTTTGGATTCGAAATTTTAAGAATCCTGGAACAAAACAAACGAAGGTCCATGGCATCTGACACTTTCTTATCCTCTGCCCTATTTTGGCTATTATACCACCTTGCATTGGGCATACTTTTAAATGCGCGAGCTACATCGGTATATTTAAAAGAGGCCACTTCTGTTTCAGTACCTTTAATAGAATTAAACTCTGCAGGAATAAAAAGCGTAATGGTCTGAATGTCATAATAAAACCTTGAACGCTGTTTGTCAAAAAGTAAATTCTCCCGGAACTTTAATGTATAAAGTTGCTTCGGCATGAACGGAGTACCCGTTCCTGGCAATGGATTCCCATCCGCATCTACCTGAGCACTTGCCGGGTCAATAAGCTTTTCTTTAAACTGTTCTGCAGTAAGCATTGTAGTCAAAGAATCTTTTGCATAAGCATCCAATTTTCCTGTGAAAACTGCGTCACAAAGAGACTTTGTAATTTCATTTCCGGATGCAAGGAAAGGCTGGTTACACTTCTCTCTCAAATCCATTACACGCCATACCTGCATTTTATACATCACATCCGAGACATGCACTTTACGAACACTAAGAGGATCGTAACCTGCAGCCAAAGTAGTAGAATCCCCACGGCGTATGCTATCCATTTTCTGTTGAGCCGGATTGGCTGCCAGTACTGGAGCTGCTTTCACAGAATCAGTAGCAACTGGCGCTGGAGCTGGGGCCGCAGTACCGGCCCTTTTCCCCTTATTTCTCCTTTGCTGAGCCTCAATCGAACCTACTAACAAAGAGAAACAGAGAATTGCAACAATTTTCATTTTCATACGCCGTGTGATTGTAAAGTGGAAAGGATAAAATAAAACTATTTAGTTTACAGGAATCGTAATCACAGATGAGGCGGCATTAATCTGCACATCTTCGGATTCATCCCGGAAATTAAGCCTTCTTGCTTTTTTGATAACTACAATGATTCTGTCTCCTGCCTGTGCCTGACTCCGGATGGAGGCAAGATTCACATTGTCATTCCGAATTGGAAGCGTTTGGATTTCTCTTTTTCCGCGTGCAAGGGTAACCTCACCGTCCGTAATGTTATAACGAGCTTCTCTTGGAAGAGCAGCAGCAAAAGCTGGATCTGGCTCAGCCATTACTGTAATTGAGGCTGGTCCAGGTGCTGCAACACCTTTTTTCTGATCCACATAATTACCACCAATTTTGGCAACAATCTGAGGACGAGGCACTCCCCTTACTGGGAAATCCTTCACACCAATTGTAGAACCTTCACTTGCTACAGTAATCGCAACCCTAGCATCAGTACCTTTTACATTCGGAATAACTACAATCGCACCCTTGTCTTTTCCATTGATGATGTTGGCACCTTTGGCAGAAAAAGAAGGCTTGTAATTTGCGCCCAAAGCTGGAACCTGGATGTTCAAATCATTACCACAATTGTAATAAAGCGCAGACACTGAAGCAGATTTTACATCAATAACAGGCTTGGCAACAATATACTCACCTTTTACAGTGAATGTAGTATCTCCTTCGCCAGTCGGCTTAGGCATAATTACCTGACCTTCCCAGTTTTGCTTTGAATTTCCTTCAGCGTCATAATTAGTGGCGGAAGCTTTGAACTTCACAACACCAACTCCGTTTTCAACTTTTACCATGCTACCACGAAACTTCATTACTGGTACAATGGCAGAAGACCTAGCCGTAACGAACATTTTCGCTTCATAATCTGTACCGGCAGCTACAGTTGAAGAAAGTGCACTATAATCAGCTGTGATTACATCGAACTTAAAGTCCTTCGCACCAACTTTTTGGGCCAAACGAGAAAGTACATCTGCTTCATATGCCGTAATCTTGGATTGCTTGTCTGAAAGTACAGCCATTGCAGCAATCATCGGAGTATGCGCAAAATTAAGTTCAGCGAAATCCTTTCCTTTTTGCTCAGGATCATTTTTTGTAAGTGGATCTTCTTTGCCATCCTGAGCTAGAGGAAGGAAACTTGCTCCTGAAACTTTATTGAGCTCAGCCACAAAATTATTCAATCTGTCTTTTAGCCCATAGGCAGCGCCTTTCTTTCCAGATGAAGGATCTCCCACCATGAGGTGAGCTGTTTTATCCTCATCTTTGAGACCCTTGTAAGCTCCCTTCTCGTCCATTCCGTGCATACCATTGGTATTTGTGTGAGGATCTTTACAATCTTTTCCCTTATCGCAACCGGTTGCTTTGATAATCTCGTCCTTATAACCCTGAATTTCAGCAATCATATCACGAGACATTTTTTTAATCCGATTGGCTTCGTCAAGAATATTCTTGTATTGAGGGGATTTTTCAACAGTTTTCGCAATACCAGAAATTTTTCCATCGTTCGCAGTGTTCGCATTCGTTACAGCCAACTCAAGACTGGAATTCAAGAACTGGAATTTCGCCAGAATCGCAGAAGATACCTGAAGTGCAAGTAGTGCAAGTAGCACCAAATACATCAGGCCTATTAGTTTTTGCCGCGGGGTCTCTTTACCACCTGCCATTTCTTTACTAAATTATTAGTTAAACAATTATTGGAAGAAATAATCAGGCAGCACCTTTCATGGCTGTCAGCATATTGCCGTAAACCTTGTTAAGGTTGTTAAGATTCCCAGTCAACTTGGAAATTTCACCTTTGAAAGCTTCTGCATCTTTAGATGCATCAGCCATGCTCGCCATTGCAGTCGAAAGGTTACCATAAAACTTGTTCATGGCTTTCAAGTGGTTGTCAGCATCTTTCAACTCAAGTTCATAAACCGCGTTAAGAGCACCTAAACTCTTAGTAATTGCCTGAACTTTTGAATGGTATTCTTTAGAATCCTGAGCAGCGTTAGACATTTCAGCCATTGCGTTCACTGTGGAAGCATAAGACTTATTCATGTCCGATAAAGCTTTGGAAGCATTCTGAACATTTGTTGCATAATCTTTGGTAGCAACGGCAGCACCAGAAAGATCACTCATTTTTGAAACAGAGTCAGCAAGTCCTGTAAAACCCTTTCCCAAACGATCAATCATCGCCTGATCAATTTTAGCAGTAGCAAGCATTTGATCCAAAGCAGGAGCGCCAGGAGCAGGTGCCGCTTTTGCGGCAGATTTACCGTGCATTTTCTCCCAATATTTATCATCTAACTCAGGGTAAACACGAGACCATTCTGGATCATGAACCTGGGGAGCAAATGCGAACATGGCGAAAAGTAAAGCCTCTGTACCAAGACCAACAATCAACATTGGACCTGCACCATCCCAGTGCATAATTTTGAAAAGTGCACCGAGGATTACAACTGCAGCCCCGAGACCTGTAATGATTGGAGCAATGCTTCCGTAGAACTTGTCCTTTAAACTACCTTTTTTTGCGCTCATTTTTTTTATTGAATTTAGATTGTAAAAATTGATTAAAACTCATTACCCGCTGAACGGCCTAAGTAGGTTACTACACATCGGAAACCAACAAAGGACTTAGCAGTATCTTCGTACTCGAAATTTCTAGTTCCATTCTGCAAAAAGAAGGAAATATCTTTCCAAGAACCACCGCGAACAACTTTGCGTGGCTCACTGGCATCAAAATACGTTGGATTAAGATCCCATACAACTGGAACGGAAGCTTCAAAGAATGCATCTTCACACCACTCTGAAACATTTCCGGACATATCATAAAGACCGTAATCATTAGAGAAATACTGACCAATAGGACTAGTATAAGAGAAACCATCGTCATAATAGTTTCCGCGTCCGGGCTTAAAGTTTGCTAGCATACAACCTTTCATGTTTCGAACATATGGACCGCCCCATGGAAATTGAGCTAGATCCCGGCCACCACGAGCAGCATATTCCCATTCTGCTTCAGAGGGAAGACGGAAATTGGGCATCACAGGAAGACCCGCATCTGTCCTAGCTTTATTTAAAAAGCCCGTGCGCCACTTACAAAAAAACTTAGCTGCCTTGTAGGTAACACCTACCAAAGGATAATTGTCAAATGCCGGATGAATCCAATAATACTCAGTCATTGGATCGCCCATATGGTGACTGAAATCACGCGTCCAAACAGTTGTGTCAGGATAGTACTTTTTCTCGGCAATCATCTTCTGAAAATCCTCAGAAATAGGACCAAGACCAACTGTGTCATCGGTGATGATGGCCTCCACAAATTGACGATATTCGTTGTTTGTGATTTCGGTATCATCCATGTAAAAACCACCAATTGTAACCTGCTTGTTGTAGTTGATGTGCGAAGCGGCAACATCTTCATCGGATTGGCCCATATGGAATGTTCCGGAGGGCACTGTGGTCATTCCATAAGGAACAGTTTGAATCCAACCTTCACGGTTGGGAACACCTATGAGCTCGCCTTGAATCTCCTTTTGCCCAAGGCCACATGAACTGGCCAATGCCAAGGTGGCAATGGACAGGAGGGGACCTAAGGTCCGAATGGTTTTGACAATTTTCATAACACCTTAAAATATTGACCAGACAAATCGCCTAATCGTTTTAGATACACAAAAGTAAAAACGGGAAGTGATAAAAATTCCCCTATCAACAAGCTATATAACGCTGTAAGATTTCCGTTTATTATTAAATTATTTTCTGTAACGAGGAGTCCTGATAATCGGCTTAGGACCTCTCATCGTCATCGGAACAAAATAGGAAGCCATAATTTCATGAGAAGTTGGCTTTTTAGCATCTGTGGAAGGAACTGTAAGATCCAAAGAATATGTAATTCTAAGCTTATTCTGCATAGCAGATAGACCAACTAAAACAGAAACGGCATCTCCCTGACGATAAGCCAATCCACCTAAGAACTGGTTATTAAACTTAGCAATTGCCGAAAGTTCATATTGAGATTGTTTCGAATCTGTCTTAAAATTAAAACTTGGAGTAACTATCAAATCCGGATTAACTTCAATGTTATATCCACCGGAAACATAATAGTGACGCTTCATTTGGCTCAGCGTGTTGTTGAATTTCGCCTCAGTCAAATGCCTAGAGCTAATGCCACCAAAGAATTTGTCGGAAGAATAATAAAGACCAAAACCCAAATCAGGAACGATTTCACCTGATGCCTTGTCTATTGCTTTATAAACTGCATCCTCAGTGTTATTAACCCTGTATCCAGATTTAGTGGAACGGCCCTGCATTCCTACACTAATACCACCACTCAATTTGCCAGCACCCAATTTGTAGTGATAAGCAGCATTCACAGAAACGTTCAAATCATTCAAAAGAGCAATCTGGTCGTTGTTTATTACAATTCCTACGCCCGTATTTGCAGCCATAATCGGCAGAGCACCAGTGAATAGAATATTCTGAGGAGCTCCACCAGCACCATCCAAACCTTGGTAACCTGTCCACTGATTGCGGTAGAGAAGATTCCCACGAAATCCTTGCTCGATTCCAGTTGCTGCTGGATTGAAGTACATTTGGTTAAACATGTACTGCGTGAAGTGAGCATCCTGCTGTGCAGAAACATTGAAAGCAGCGGAAATTCCGGCTGCGATAAGGGCGGTGTAGAGTTGTTTTTTCATTACAGTCTCCTCGAATGAGGCCTCAATTTTATGGCAAATTTTGAATTTGAAAAAATTTTATTCTTTGGAAGCCTTCAAACAGGACTTAATATACTCCTCAAGTGCCCCTGTCATAGAGGGTGCATTTGGTAGGGGAGCCTGGATATCGAGTATCAAACCAGCATCCCTAACTGCCTTTGAAGTAGTGGGTCCGAATGCAGCAATTCTTGTGTTATTCTGTTGAAAATCAGTGAAATTATGAAGCAAAGATTCGATTCCAGAAGGACTGAAAAATGCAAGAACATCATAATAAATGTTCTTCAAATCAGAGAGGTCGCTCGACACTGTATTGTAAAAAGTGGCCTCCGTAAATTTATAATTATTTTTCCTTAAGAATTCCGGAAGGTCGCCGGTTCTTATGTCCGAACATGGAAAAAGATAGGTTTCTTCCTTGTGTTTTTTAATTTGATCAGCCAAATCCAAGGCCGTCTTTTGTCCGACAAAGACCTTCCTTTTTCGGATTTGAATATACTTCTGCAGATAGTTGGCAGTGGTCTCCGTCACGCAGAAATATTTCATGTCAATGGGAATGTCAAGTCTCAACTCGGTTGAAATTCTAAAAAAATTATCAACCGCATTTTTGCTGGTAAAAATCACCGCAGAATGGTCAAGGATATTGACCTTTTGCTTGCGAAAATCCTTAACAGAAACGCCCTGGACCTCAATAAACGGTCTAAAGTCGATTTTTATTTTGTACTTCTTTGCAAGGACAAAATATGGAGAATCCTCATCTACAGGCTTGGCCTGGGTCACAAGAATAGAGCCGACTTTTCGTAGTCGGGATGTGGTCTCCGGATTTGCAGTTTCGCTCATGGAATCAAAATAAATTATTGCAAAACCTTGTATAGAACCAGAAAGGTCGACAGGTTCAGTGCACAAATATAAAAAAGAGAAAGCGCCGAACGATATCTATAATATTTTCGAAGCACCATAAAGAACAAAAAGCTCCTGCAAATGAGATAGGCAAACGCCAAAATTGCCAGGATATTGTCTATATGTATAAGTGATTCATTATCAATGCTGAAAGCCGAAAAATTGAGGACTAAAAAAACAAAAGACAGCAAAAAAAGGACCTTAATATCAGGGAAAATCAGGGGGAAAAACTTAATTGAAAGAGACAGAAAAAAAAGTAAAATGGCACTTAAAAGCATCGGATAAAATACCAAACCCATAGTCCCGGCCCAAATCTGCAAACCTCCATGAGGAAAATAAAGGTGCAGAAAATCTGTCAAGGCAAGCAAAATCACAAGCAACGAAAGGACAATCGGCGGAACGCCAATTTTTTGAAGACTAAAATCTATTTCATAATTATTCCAAAGGCTGACAAAGTATTTTCGGAAAGGGTTATAATAGATATTTCGAAAAATAATAAGAATAATTGATGCCAGAATAGAAAAATATGGCAAGGAACCGGAATCTATAGAAACCCTCGAAGCCAAATCTACTACCGGAGTTTCAATATTTTTAACTGTCTGATTTTCAAAAACGAACGAACCTTTTTTTACCATTGGCTCACCTGTTTCAGAAAAAATAATTCGGGCATCCTGCCGGAATCCATTGGTAGAGCCAGGAACCACAAACGACAAGGGCAAGACCAGCTCCTTTCCATTTTGAGCCGAATCAAGCTGCATGATTTCTTGCCGATAGAAATTTTAGTATGCCAAGGAATGCCAAGAAATAAACAACATAAAAACCGAGCAAAAAATTGTCACCCATGCCTGCCATAGAAATGGCAAGCAGAATCGTGATGATATTCACGATTGACAGGAGTATTACCGTCTGCATCTGGTTAAGGCCGGAACGAATCAAAATATGGTGAACATGGTTTTTATCAGGACTAAATGGAGATTTTCCATTGAAAATTCTGATGGTAAAAACCCGGGCCGTATCAAAAACGGGGATAATCAAAATTGCAACTGCTATGGCCGGTGCCGATTCAACTGCTTTCATTTGAACAAATTGAATGGCCATAACACTTACCAGCATTCCCGAAACAAGGGAGCCGGTGTCTCCCATAAAAATGATTGCCTTATGGAAATTATAACGCAAAAACCCAAGAATTCCACCCATAAGACAGAATGCGACCAAAGCAAATGGTGCGTATTCTGATCCGCCAAAACGGTAAAAGAAATATCCGAAGGCTGCTGAATTTATTAGAATAAGACTTCCGGCAAGGCCATCCAGACCATCAATCAGGTTAAATGCATTGATGAGGCCAACAATGACCAGAAAAGTGAAAGCATAGGCAAACCGATCATCAATCGTTTCAAATCCCAAAAAGCCTTGAAAATCATTGATTTTTACATCCCCCAGAAACATCACGATGCCTGTTGCAAGGATCTGAACAAAGAACTTTTTAAAAGCAGAAACAGAACTGATGTCGTCCTTTAAACCAATGAAAAACAAAATGAGGGTACTGGCAAGAAGCCTTTGTATTTGGGGCGTTACCTCTCCAAAAATTGTAACAGCCGACATGAATCCTGCAAAAATTGCCATACCCCCAAGCCGGGGAGTGAGGTTGGTGTGAACAGCCCGAAAGTTTGGTTCATCCAGCAAATTTTTCAAGTGTGCTACATAAATGATTGACGGAATTGCAAATACCGCCACAACGAAAGCCCAGACGAAAGAAAGGACGATGTCAATGATGAGCATACTATTCTAAAATTTGGCGAATTTAGGTCAAAACCTTGCCACATATCCAAAATGAATTTTGGAAGCCTTAAAATCAATCGGGGATGAAGTCGAAAATCCATTCGCAATTGAGACTTGAATCAGATTTTCCCCAGCTTCAAATTCAGCGCCCATTCCAAAGCCCAATGCCTGAAACAAGTTCGATAATTCGATGGCATTCAAACCTGAATGATATACCATTGCATCACAAAATGCAGAAAATATAAACTTAGAATCCAGCACAAACTGGGGCTGAAGCGATACGATTGCATGGGAACTTGTGAAGAAGAAATTTTCATTAAATCCCCTTATCGAACGAAGACCGCCAAGTCGAAACTGGTCTGCAATTGTAATTTTTGGAGAGGACACATGGCCCAAGTCCATCCCACCTTTCAAAATAAAACGGCTTACTGGCACCCAAAGTGGAAAACTACCCAGCGCCCTGAATTCAATTTGGCGCAGGCTGCCAGAACTATTTGCATCCTGAATTCTTTTCAGCCCCGGAAGAAAGATAAACGAAAAAGAGGCCCTTTCCGGATTCAACCTGTGAATTGGACCGGTTTCCATTTCCAAACCAAAAACCAGCGAGTTAGAAGACTGAGAAAATGCCTGCGACCCAAACTTGCTTTGCCTTGCACTTGCCGACATCGACTGAAGCCCAAAACGGAGCTTCCACAAGCCAGCCATGGACTGAAAGATTTCAGCAAGTGCCTTTTGCCGGAAATAAAGCGTGTCCTGTCGGAAAAGATCAAAGTTGGCATGAACACCAAGGCCGGAATAACCAAGCGCCGGCAGTCTGGCATCTAAAATTGCTGTTTGAGAGGACACTGCAAATCTGCTCCAACGGATATCCAGTCCAATTCCTCTATTGAAAAGGTTTGAAAACCCGGCTTCAATGTTTCCAGTAAGCAGCATTTTGCCTGATGATTCCTGACCGGGAAGAAGTCCAAGAATTCCATTGAAAGAATTTCCTGCAGATTTTTTTAAATGTAGATGAAGAATGGCTTGATTTCCAAACCATTCTATTTCAGCTGGAGCGGTTTCTTCCGCAAAAGGCATAGATCTTGTGAGCATGGGAACCCTTTCGGCAAGCGCAAGTGAAAAAGGTTGATCTTTTCTAAATCCGATCCATTTACAGAGCAAATCATTTCCTAAACCTGTATCACCATGCAAAATCAGTGGACCATTGAGGATGAGCGGACCCGGATCAATTGTACCATTCACCCGAACTGATTTGCCTGGAAATGATATTGAATCAAAATAAAAACTTGCGAAAGGGTAGCCTTCATCCTGCCAGAGAGAAAGAGACTTTCGGGCCGACGACCAGGCAAAATCCGGGTTATTAAATGACTTCGATTGAAGCAATCCAGGCTTATTCGCAAGCCATGTTCGTAATTCCACGCAAGTAGGAATTGTTGGAATCTGCGATAACACAGTTGTTGAAAGACTGTTCAAAAAGAAAGAAAGGATAATAATCCGAATCCTGCATCCGTTTTTTACATTTGTCACAATTAGCCATTCGGGAATGTCCCAAAATACATACAAGCCAAAAAATACAATCCGGGAAAATCCGGAGGAAGGTCCCCGCGAAAAACGGAAGGTCAGCCTACCTGTACCGGGAAAAAAATTCATGCTGGTCTGCGGAATGCTGTCCATAGCGTTTGCCATATTTTTATTCATCGCATTGATTTCGCATCTATTCACTGGTGCAGAAGACCAAAGTCTAATGGGTGCCGACTCTGGAACCCTACGAGAGAATGGCAAAGAAACAGAAAACTGGGCTGGATATGTAGGGGCATTGGCTTCCCACCTTCTCATTACCCGTGGACTTGGGATTTCTATGCTGCTGATTCCTTTATGGCTGTTGAATATGGGTTATCGGCTGGTCTTCGGAAAGTCTGTTTTCCTGATTCCCGGCTTCAATACCAAAATCATTTCCCTGGTGCTTTTGGGTGCTGTTTTTTTTGGAAACCTTGTGCTCAGTAGTGGCCTTTCGGGATTTGACATTTTTTCCGGAGCTGTAGGTTTCGAGCTGGCGCGATTTCTCAATGAAATGCTAGGATGGGGCAGCTGGATCTTGATTCTTGCCGCCACCTTTTTGATTGCTGTTTATGTATTCAAACTGAATCCAGAACAACTCGCCAACGCAATTGATGGTGGAAAGAAAAAACGGGAGCCAAAAGGTGAAATGGCAACAGCAGATGGAATGGATTCCATTATTTCTGAAGAAGTTTCGGATAATGTTTCCAGCAGACCAGTCTCAGAAAAAGTAGACACAAACACAATTTCCTCAACCCATACAGAATCCCAGGGCGATTCAAAAGAATTCAAAGTTCACGAAACAAAAGACCCTGAGACTATCGTCATCAGTGCAAACGAGGGTTTAAAAATTGAGGTTGGAGCTTCTTCCGGTGACAAGGAAATCACCGATACCAGCATGCTGAATGAAAACCTGAGCGCCGAAGATCTTCAGGAAAAATTTGGTCTATTCGATCCAACGCTGGAACTTTCAGGATACAAATTCCCTCCGCTGGACATCCTTCAAAATTACGGAGCACAGGACCTCGAAATCAATACGGCGGAAATCGAGTTCAACAAAGACAAAATCATTGAGACCCTTCGCCATTATAACATAACCATTGCAAGCATTAAGGCAACCGTTGGGCCAACAGTAACATTGTTTGAAATTGTGCCGGATGCCGGAATACGGATCTCAAAAATTAAAAGCTTAGAGGATGACATCGCGATGAGTCTGGAGGCGCTGGGTATCAGGATAATTGCACCAATTCCAGGAAAGGGGACAATTGGTATTGAGGTACCAACCAAAAACCGCGTAATGGTTTCAACGCGCTCGGTAATGGCCACCGAAAAATTTGTTAAATCCGACTATGATCTGCCAATCGTCTTAGGGAAAACCATTTCTAATGAAGTATTCATAGCTGATTTGGCCAAGATGCCGCACTTGCTTGTAGCGGGTGCAACTGGTCAGGGTAAATCTGTAGGTATCAATGTACTGCTTACATCCCTTCTTTATAAAAAACACCCAAGCCAGTTAAAACTGGTGCTTGTCGATCCCAAAAAAGTAGAGATGTCGCTTTATTCAAAATTGGAGAGACATTTTCTGGCGGCTTTACCGGATGCAGATGAGTGCATCATAACCGATACAAAGAAGGTTGTGAATACCCTGAACAGCCTTTGTATCGAAATGGATACGCGGTATTCTTTACTGAAAGATGCAGGGTGTAGAAACATAAAAGAATATAATCAGAAATTTAAGGAAAGGCGCTTAAACCCGGAAAACGGGCATAGATTCCTTCCATTTATTGTGCTGGTAATTGATGAACTAGCCGACCTTATGATGACGGCTGGAAAGGAAGTTGAAACTCCGATTGCGCGACTGGCGCAGCTGGCCAGGGCAATTGGAATTCACTTAATTGTAGCAACCCAACGGCCTTCTGTGAATGTAATCACTGGTGTAATCAAAGCAAACTTCCCTGCAAGGCTTTCATTCAGGGTGTCTTCAAAAATTGATTCCCGAACGATTCTCGACCAGGGCGGTGCAGACCAACTTGTACCAGGCGGAGATATGCTCTTGTCGATGGGTAGTGATGTGATTCGAATTCAGTGTCCATTCATCTCCACCGCGGAAGTTGAAAATATCTGTGATTACATAGGAAATCAAAGAGGTTATGAAATGGCCTATTTGCTTCCAGAGGCTCAGGGAGACGAAACAGGCTCTACTTCGAACTTCGACCCAAGTCAGCTCGATCCCTTGCTTGAGGAAGCAGCAAGACTGATTGTAGCCCATCAGCAAGGCAGCACATCTTTGGTTCAAAGGAAAATGAAACTTGGCTACAACAGAGCTGGCAGACTAATCGACCAAATGGAATCTTTGGGCATTGTTGGGCCTTTTGAAGGAAGCAAGGCAAGGCAGGTTTTGGTGGATGAATACCAATTGGAAACCTTGCTCAAAAGCCTCGAAAGATAATGATGGGACATGCTACATTGAGATTTGTCGCAATTGCCTGTGCGGGCCTTGTATTCTCGTGCACAGACCTTGCAGCCCAAAGCCGGCAAGATCCAATGGCCGCAAAAATCCTGCTTGAGGTGGGGACGCGTTACAAAAAAATGCCTGGATTTTCTGCTGAGTTTACAAGAGAATCTCAAGACATTAAAGGCGATGTTCAGTCCAGTACAACAGGCAACATTCTGGTAAGTGGGATTAAATACCGTTTAAAGACAGGCACCACTACTCTTTTTTGTGATGGAAAAACCGTTTGGACAGCCAACAAAAAGATCAAAGAAGTGAGCATTGCAGAGTATGACCCAGAACCGGATGACATCACTCCGGAACGGGTTTATACTTTTTATAAAAAAGGATACAAGTTCATTTTTATTGGCGAAGTCAAATCAGGAAATACGACCTGGCAAACCATTGACCTTGAACCTGAAAATCTAGAAAAAGAAATAAGTAAAATCCGCTTGTTTGTAGACCGTAAAACAAAGGAGATTCGGAAATGGATCGTATTTGAGCGCGGAAGCAACGAAAGAGAAGAGTTTGTAATTCGAAAATTCACCGCTTTGCCAAAAGTACCCGAGAAGGAACTTCGATTTGACAAGGCGGCATTTCCCGGATATAAACTTGTCGACTTGCGTTAATTTTTTTCAGTTATTATCTTCAATAACACAAAGCGCGGGTTAATAAAAAAGACAAATGCCTGATATTTTACGGTTTAACTATTTATGTTTGCAGAAATTGTAGAATGAGTTTTTATATTTGATTATTGAAACGTTTTCATTTTCAACATTAGTTCCACTATAAACTCTAGAAAGTTATGACAAATGATCAGAAAGTAATCGTAGGATTCCTTGTTGGCGCTGCTGCAGGAGCCCTTGCCGGTATCTTGCTTGCACCAGATGCTGGCGACCAAACCCGTAAGAAAATTGTATCTAAAGCGAATGACCTTAAGGATGACCTGGGCAGCCAGCTTAGTTCAACTTTCGGGCGACTTTCAGAGCAAGTAAATCAAACTCTGGGCCGGAATTTTGATTCTAACGGAGACTCAGTTGCCAGAAAAATGGCAAATGAAACCGTTGATGCCTAATTGACATTCTGCTACTTCATTATAAAAAGCCTCCATCCGGAGGTTTTTTTTTAACCTTTTCCCAAAATGCGGGTTTTAATTGAAAAGTACATATCAATGAAATTAATCCTAAGCGGCATTCTGGGTGCCATGTTAATGGCAGCATCTCCAGGCGACCAAGCAAAGTCGGTTCACGACTTTACCATGAAATCAATCAGTGGAAAGGAAATTTCACTTTCCAGCTACAAGGGTAAAAAGTTGCTGATTGTGAATGTGGCAAGCCGTTGTGGCTTCACCAAACAATACAAAGACCTTGAAGCGCTTTCAAAAAAATACAGCGGCAAGGTGGTTGTTCTTGGTTTCCCTGCCAACAACTTTGGCGGACAAGAGCCTGGAACTGACAGCGAAATCAAGGAATTCTGCGAAAAAACCTTTTCGGTTTCTTTCCCGATGTTTTCAAAGATTTCAGTAAAAGGCAAAGATCGTCATCCACTGTATGAGTTTCTTTCCAACAAGGAAAAAAATGGCGGAGTTTCAGACTCCCCCGGCTGGAATTTTGGCAAATACCTAGTGGATGAAAACGGCAAAGTTTTAAAGTACTTCTCTCCGATGGTAGATCCTTTGGATAAGGAAATAACTGAAATGCTTTAAGCTGTTACCAAAGGAATCATACAAAAGAAGCCGGGGCAATTCACTTCGGCTTCTTTTATGGCCTAAACCCGGAATCCGGGCTAAATTCAAATTGAATTAGTTTCCGGACTTAATCCAGCGAATCACCTTTCCTGTTTTTGGGAAACGGAAAAGATAAATTCCATTGGAAACAGATGTAAGATCAAGTTTTTGACCAGCATTTACCGAATCAAATTGTCTTAGAATCCTGCCTTGTAAATCACTTAACTGAACAAGGAATTCACCATCAAGGGAACTTTCTAAAGAAACAAAATCAGTTCCTGGATTTGGAACAACTTGAATAACCCTGCTGAAATTTGAAGAAGAATTTACCGCTGTAACCACTACAACATCTGAACCACGACGCGGGATTAATTGATAGCCAGTAGCAGGAAACGGAGCAGTTGGCGTAGGATTTCCAGCAACAAATTGGCTAACCATTCCAATAATATCCACAGTTCCAGTTGGGGCAGGCTGGGCAAACAATTCACAATCATTGTCAATTCTAATGGCGATTGTATCAACTCCGTTGAAGGCTTTTACAGTAAAACCTGTTCCTACGCTTGTTGTCCAAGTAGTTGGATTTACCTGAAGGCCATTGATTCGAACCAATCCAGACTCCACAACCTCGCTAAGATTGTTTACCACAACCGGAGTTTTAATTGGACGCCCAGTTGCAATCACAACCATCGAATCAGGATTAATTTGTGTAAGGCCACGGAAACATTCGATTTTTCCCATTACCCTAAGCGAATCGCCCTCATTTAGGCTGGTAATACCTGAAACAGGTGCATTTTTGAAAATGCCAATTCCGCCACTTGCATCACGAATAAACATTTGGTAGCCACCTGTTGTGGCTGATAACCTTTGGTTATGTCCGTAAACTGTTCCAAAAACTCTAAATGTTTTCCCAACAGAGTCAGCTTGATTGCCCGAATCTGCACCACGGATTTGCGCAATGGTGCGAATTGCCGGGCCACTTGGCGGAGTGATGACATCATTGTCGTTGATGGTGAAAGTAAACAGTGAGTCAGCTCCAATATCGAATGCTGTATCAGATGCAAGTCCACGCTTCCTTAAAACAAGCACCAGAGTCTCTGTTGATTCCTGTACAGCATCATCCAGAAATCCTACCGGAAGATTCAGGCTGAGTGGAAGACCTGGTCCCATGGCGACACCAATAGTATCAAAAGCAGTAAAATCAGGTCCGGCACTGGCAGTTCCTCCCTTTACATAAATTGCAGGACGAATTGCTACTGATGGCAACTGAGAAATGAGTACCGAAGTATTCTGATTGCCGGCACTTTCAGTGAAACTTGCTGAATTGGGAGAAAAACTAAGCTTTGGTTTAGAAACTACGCCACCACCAGGAAGAATTTTTCCATAAATGCGGACGGAGTCTAGTCGCCAGGTACCAGTTGTACTTCCACTTCCATACCCAAAAAAGCGAAAGCGCAGGTTCTGGCCAGAAGACATGTTTTGAAACTGTGAACCCAGAACAACTTTGTTTTTATACGAAATAACCACAGTTCCAGAATCCGCTTTTAAATTTGAATTAAATCCATCCAAACTGGAGCGAACCACATAAGAACGAACACCAGAATTTGACCTTTTCTGACCAAAAACGATGCTATCCAGACTTAATTGGAAACCACTATTGGCGGCAATTGGAAAATCAAAATAATCAGCAGAATCCACAACAGCGGGATCGGTTGTAAAACCTTTCGCGCTAAAGACATTGTTCGCTGCGCTTGGCTGAATTCCGCTTCCACGGGTAATTGATCCAAGGCTTCCGTTAGCAGGCTGTCCATCGGGAGCCAGACTTACTTCACTTCCAAGTGCCCCGGTAAAATTAAATTGCTGTAAAAGCTGAGCAGAAGCCTGCGAAGCCGATAGCAAGATCAGCGCATAAATCGCAAAAAAGGAAAGTTTTCTCATTTGTCTAACTGTTTGTTTGCAGAATTATTTTTTTCGGAGCCAGATACTTCCACCCTTGTTTTCCAAACAGAGTGGCATATTCTTCCTGAACAAGTCTTCGTGGTGCTCCTCCAAGAAAGTGTTGAACATAATTACTTCAAACTCGGGGTTATACATCAAAAAAGCCCTGAGTATATAAATCTCATTGAAGCCAAACCAAACATCCTTTTTCATCACCCAAGATTTTGGATATTCCATCGGGGTAAAAATGTCGTGAAAATGAATGATTACTCCCGACTTTAACCTTGGCAAAACCTCGAAGAAAATGTAATTCACATCACTTCCAGTTTTACTCACATGGCTGCTGTCAACAAAAAGAAAATCTCCTGCCTTTAAGGACTCAAATTCCGAGAAAGGAACCTGTTGAATGGGCAGTTCAAAAATTTTATTTTTAGTTTTATCGGTGTCTTTCAGAAGAGAATATAGCCTTTCAGGATAGGGCTCAATGAAAGTGAGATTGACAGAATCGTTTAGAAACCGCTCGTTCGTATCAATCATTACTGCTGATGAATGTCCAGATCCAACCTCAATTATGCGTGAAGGCTTGAAGTGCCGCATCAGCATGTAGAGGAAAATACCATCTGAATAACTAAAAATGCCATTGCCGAGGTAGTACCTAAAACCCGGGGTTTGCTCCACCGGAAAAGGAACCTCCTTGTAATAAGGCAAAAGTTCATCCAAAAGTTCCAACTGGTCTTTCTCGCGGAAATCAATTCCAAAAACCGATTTTTTCGATGTATCAAATACCGTATCAGAATATGTTTCAACGGCTTTAGGATCAACCAGTGGGTTGTAATAATGACCCGGTGGATACCAAGTTTTATATTTCTTCAGCTCCCGGTTGAGGTGGCTGATATAGGGAAGGCTATTCAGTATTCCTTTGATGGCTTCCTTTATCATAATTGGTATCCGAGATAAGTCTTTGAAATTAAGCTGCAATTAATAAAAAAAATGGCTCAATTTTTCCCTTATGCTGCCTGAATCAGAAATTATCCCCTGTTTATGGATCAAAAAGGAACCTGATTATCGCCTCCTGGGATTGATGGAATGTCCATAAAACCGGAATCCGGAAGGGTAGAATTCAGTTTGCTTCCCATTTTTATCCTTTCTCCATTAATTTGCTCAGGAACGCTTGCGTCAACATAACCAGAAGAAGTGTTCACATAATTCTGTTCGTAATCCACAAACTTGGTGTTTTTGGCAAGGAAGCGAAGTAGGATTGTGCCCACATCGCCATTCCGGTGCTTGGCCATAATATATTCTACCAGTCCTTCGGTGCTGCGGTTGTCGAGGTCATATTCTTTCAAACCGTAATACTCTGGTCGGTAAAGGAAGGAAACGATATCTGCATCCTGTTCAATGGCACCGGATTCCCTGAGGTCGGAAAGCAATGGCCGCTTAATTCCACCTCTTGTTTCGACAGAACGACTAAGCTGACTCAGCGCAATTACTGGAACATTCAGTTCTTTCGCCAGGGCTTTCAAGGAACGCGAAATCAAAGAAACCTCCTCGGTGCGGGTGCCGCCCTTAAGTCCTTCCACATTCATTAACTGAAGGTAGTCGATGATGATGAGTCCAATATCATGTTGCTGCTTAAGACGCCTGCATTTTGCCCTGAGTTGTACTGGCGTAATGGCCGGGGTATCATCTATAAAAAGCGGAGCATTGGCAAGTTCCGTAACTCTGTTGTGAAGCTGTGCCCACTCATATTCCTCCAGGTTTCCTTTTCTAAGGCGTTCACCGGGTAAACCAGTTTCAGCAGAAATCAACCTGTTCACCAACTGCTCGGCTGGCATCTCAAGCGAAAAAACAGCCACAGGTTTGCGGAAAGTGACAGCGGCATTTCTTGCTACAGTTAAAACAAAGGCAGTTTTTCCCATACCGGGCCTGGCTGCGATGATTACAAGGTCAGAATTCTGCCAGCCACCTGTAAAACGGTCCAGTTCAATCAAACCAGTTGCAACACCTGTAATTCCATCTCCATTGTTGTTTTTGGCTTTTATGCCCTCAATGGAAAGTTTCACAAGAGACTTCATATCCACCACATTCCGACCAATATTTTTCTCGGCTATCTGAAAAATGGAGGTTTCTGTTCGGTCTAAAAGTTCAAACACATCCGTTTGATCCTCGTAGGCATCACGAACTGCGGAGTTTGAAACCGTAATGATTTCTCTTTTAATATAGTGCTCAAGCACAATACGCGAATGGATTTCCACATGGGCTGCAGAAGAAATCTTAGATGCAAGGCGGGCAAGGTATTTGGCCCCTCCTATCCATTGAAAATCGTTATTCTCTTTGAGTTTATCCGCAACGGTAAGCACATCTACTGGCTTCCCATCGGAAAACAAATCCATGATTGCGGAGAATACCTTTTGGTTTTCTTCCCTGTAAAAACAATCGGCTCTCAGAATTTCACTCACAGTGTTGAGCGCTTCTTTGTCCAGCATGATGGCACCAAGAACGGCTTCCTCTACATCCGGAACTTGTGGAATCACCTTTCCGCCTTGCCGAATTATTTCGTCAGCAATTGCTTTGCGGTCCTGGTTGCCTTTTCTAAAGTTCTTTTGAGCAAATCCGTTCTCGATGATGTTTTCCATGGTCAGGCAAAGCTAAAAATTCGCCGGTTTAAGCGAAGCCTATTGGACAATAAAATCTTGTTTTCGTCTTAATAACGCTTTGATTTCCAAATCAAAATGGCTTCAAACAAAAATTTCACTTGTAGATTTCTTCCAACCGAAAGTAAATATCAATGCATTGGCAGAACCCGACCTTAAAAAAACTTTTCGCGATTGGCTTGAAATCCCTTAGTTTGAAACATCGTTGAAAATGGACCTACTGCTCACCCGCATACTCTGGCTCAGAAGGAGCAAATGGCAATTTCTGCTTGCAGGCCTCGCTTTTTTAATAGGGCTATCTACCCTGATGCTTGCTTTGGAAAGCTACATGAGGGTAAACGCCCATCTTGAAAAAAAGGAAAAAGAAGGTCAGTTTCTAATCATCAACAAAAAAATCAGTCTGGTAAATACCCTTGGGATTGAGTCTGGCACCTTTGAACCGTCAGAGTTGTCAAACATCCGGAACTCAGGACTTTTTCAAGATGTTGGAGAAGTTCATTCCAACCAGTTTAAGGCCCAAATTGTGGCCCGGTCATACATCAGCTTCAGTTCTTTGGTTTTTTTCGAATCTGTTCCAAAGGCATTTCTGGATAATAAACCTGAAGATTTTCGCTGGACAGAAGGCCGGAAAGATCTTCCAATCATCGTTTCACAAGACTTTCTCAACCTCTATAACTTTGGATTTGCCCTTGGTCAGGGTTTGCCTCAAATAAGCAGGGATGCCATGAAGTTGGTCAATTTTGAAGTTGAAATTGAAGGTCCTGGAGGAAAGGAAGTTTTTAACGGCAGGGTGGCAGGCTTCACAGAACGGATTGCATCCGTATTGGTTCCCACTGAATTTATGGATTGGGCAAACCGGAAAGTAGGAGGCAAAAACAACACTGAATGCTCCCGGATAATTGTAAAAACGGCCAATGCCTCAGTTCCGGAAATTGGTACTTTCTTAAAGAAATACAGATTAATGGCCGACCAGGAAAAACTAAGCTTTGGAAAATCAGGTCGTGTATTGAAAACTGTGATGAAGGGTCTTGCCGCACTTGGCCTTCTTTTTACCATTCTATCACTGGTAATGTTTTCAATGAATTTCAGGCTGGTGATGGCGGAAGCAGAAAATGACATTCGCCTTTTGATTGAATTGGGCTATTCCCACAAAAGAATTTCAACTCAATTGCTCTCCTGGTTCAGTCTTTTTCTAGGTCTAATATTGCTGCTTGCTGTTTTAATTTTGGTCCGGGTAGAAGGAATTGCTGGAATGGCGATTTCAGGGCAAGGACTGGAAATTGGCAACACCAGTTTTCTGGTTAAAACAGCCTTAAGTGGTCTCTTTTTTACCGCAATGGTTTTGGTCTGGAATTCTTTGATGATTTTCAGGCAACTCAGAAAAATAGCTTGATAAATGATGATAGAGATTCAAAATCTGGATACAAACAGTCCCCTTTGGAAAGATGTTCGTGCCATTCGCGACGAGGTTTTTATTGTGGAGCAGGAAGTTTCTCCGGAGGAAGAATATGATGAATTCGAGGAAAGCGCCCGCCATTTTTTAGCCTTTTTCGAAGGCCTTCCAGCTGGAACAGCGCGATGGAGATTCACAACGAATGGAATTAAACTGGAACGCTTTGCTGTGAAAAAAGAATTCCGAATGCACGGCGTGGGTGCGGCATTGGTTCAGGCAGTTCTCAATGAAGTTATACCTAGAGCTGAAAAGGAAACACTGATCTATCTGCATGCCCAGGTTCAAGCAATTCCTTTTTATGCGAAGGCCAATTTCGAAACCTTTGGCGAAGAATTTGTAGAAGCCGATATCCTGCATAGAAAAATGCGGCTTATCCGATAAAATCGACTGGGTATAAGACCAATCTTGTTTTTTTCCAAAAACCCGAGCAGAGTCCTTGGATGTAAGGCACAAAACTTGTCAATTTGCGGCCTTAAATATGCCCTTTGATGTCTGAAAAGAGAAAAATAACAATTGCCTATGGAGATGGAATAGGCCCCGAAATCATGGAAGCAACCCTCCGAATTTTGGATGCTGCAGGTGCCATGATTGAAACAGAAGAAATCGAAATTGGAGAAAAGGTTTACAATGCCGGGGTATTCAGTGGCATCCGCCCGGAGGCTTGGGACTCACTTCGCTCTACAAAAGTTTTTCTCAAAGCGCCAGTTACTACCCCACAAGGTGGCGGGTTTAAAAGCCTGAATGTAACCACCAGAAAGGCGCTCGGACTATTTGCCAATGTCAGGCCTGTGGTGACGCTTACCCCATTTGTAGCGTCAAAACACACAATGGATCTGGTGATTGTGCGGGAAAATGAAGAAGATCTTTATGCCGGAATTGAACATCAACAAACACAGGATACAGTTCAATGCCTGAAATTGATTTCCAAACAAGGTTCCGAAAAAATAATCCGGTATGCCTTTGAATATGCCAAGGCATACAATCGCAAAAAAGTAACCTGCTTCAGCAAGGACAACATCATGAAGCTGACAGATGGACTTTTCCATAAGATATTCAATCAAATCGGCGAAGAGTATCCGGAAATTGAAAAAGAACACCGCATCATCGACATTGGTTCGGCGCTGCTTGCAGACACCCCCGAAAAATTTGATGTAATTGTTACCCTGAACCTATACGGAGACATCATTTCCGACATCGCAGCGCAGGTGGCCGGTTCAGTAGGCCTTTGCGGTTCTGCCAATGTGGGCGACCAATGTGCCATGTTTGAGGCCATTCACGGATCGGCACCTGATATTGCCGGAAAAGGAATTGCCAATCCAAGTGGATTAATCAATGGCGCGCTGATGATGCTGGTGCACATCAACCAACCTGAGGTTGCTGAAAAAATTCACAATGCCTGGCTAAAAACGCTGGAAGATGGAATCCATACCGGCGATATTTTTAAGGAAGGAATCTCCAGTCAAAGAGTTGGAACTGCTGGTTTTGCAGATGCCGTGATTGAAAGACTTGGCCAGAAACCTTTAATCCTAAAACCTGCCGAATATTCTAGAGAGGTCCAAAAAGGATTTGAAATCAAAGTTTCCCCAATTAAAAAGGAAGAAAAAAAACTCGTTGGATTCGACCTGTTTTTGGACAATGATTCCATGCGTCCGGAACAAATCGCCGGTGTTTTGAAAAATTTGGATAATGAGAAAATTCTCCTTGCATTCATTTCAAACCGCGGCCTGAAGGTTTGGCCCGATGGATTACCAGAATCATTTTGTACAAGTCACTGGCGCTGCCGTTTTAAAAGCCGGGATTTGACGGTAGAAATTCCAGCATCAGAAGTATGGGAAGGAATTCGCAAAGCCACCGAAGCCGGACTAGATGTGGTAAAGACAGAAAACCTCTACACATTCAACGGTAAAAGGGGTTATACCGATGCCCAAGCTGAATAATTCGATTTTTAGAAAATCAAGGCGAATCCAATTCGCCCTGAAAATTTCCATCATTCTTTAATTTAGAAAATCAGCGGTTCAAACTATAATTTGAAGATTCCCGCATAATCACCACATCGTGTGGATGGCTTTCGCGTACACCCGCGGAGGTAATGCGAATAAATTTAGTTTGGTGAAGATCTTGAATACGGGGCGTGCCGCAATAACCCATTCCGGCTCGAAGTCCGCCAACAAGCTGAAAAATCACCTCACTTACTTTGCCTTTGAAAGGCACCCTGCCAACAATTCCTTCGGGCACAAGTTTTTTCGAATCGGCTTCTCCAGCCTGAAAGTAACGATCCTTTGAACCCGTTTCCATGGCTTCAAGGCTTCCCATTCCACGATAGGTTTTGAATTTTCGCCCTTCTGCAATAACCATTTCACCAGGGGCTTCTTCCGTACCAGCAAACATTGATCCTATCATTACACAACTGGCACCAGCAGCCAGGGCTTTGGTGATATCGCCGGAGAAGCGAATTCCTCCATCGGCAATAATTGGAACACCATAAGGAGCAGCACCAGCAGCGGCTTCCAGAATGGCCGACAACTGTGGCACGCCTATTCCTGCTATGACACGGGTGGTACAAATACTTCCTGGCCCAACGCCAACCTTAATCCCGTCAGCACCGGCCTGCGCCAATGCTTCTGCCGCTTCCCTGGTGGCAATGTTGCCAGCCACGACCTGAATATCAGGCCATTGCGCCTTAATTTTTCTGACTGCATCAATCACGCCAGCCGAGTGCCCATGGGCGGTATCAAGTCCGATTACATCGGCTCCGGCCTTGTGCAAAGCAGCAACCCGATCCAGCAAATCTGCAGTGGCGCCAACAGCAGCCCCAACACGAAGACGCCCAAGGGCATCCTTGCAGGCATTTGGCCGAAATTTCCTTTTGATTATGTCTTTAAAAGTAATGAGACCGACCAAGCGACCAGCATCATCAAGAATAGGAAGCTTTTCAATCTTAAATTCCTTGAGCATATTTTCAGCATCATCCATTGAAATCCCCTCTTTGGCCGTAATCAGCTTTTCGCGGGTCATGGTGGCTGTTACAGGCTTCGAAAAATCTTTCTCGAAGCGCATGTCCCGATTGGTGATGATGCCTTTTAAAATTCCCTCGTCATTTACTACCGGAATTCCGCCGATTAATTGTTCCGACATAATCCGATTCACATCCGCTAGCACGGCATTTTCAGAAACTGTCACCGGGTCAATGATCATCCCAGATTCAGACCGTTTTACCTTGCGCACTTGCTCTGCCTGCTGGTCGATGGTCATATTCTTATGAATAAAACCCATTCCCCCTTCCTGTGCGAGTGCAATTGCAAGCTCGTATTCGGTAACTGTATCCATGGCTGCGGATACCAAAGGAATATTCAGGTGAATGGATTTTGTTAACTGAGTACGGGTGTCTGTATCTTTTGGCAAGACCTCGGAATACCCGGGAAGTATCAGTACATCATCGTAAGTAAGGGCCTCAAAGGCGAAGCGATCGGAAAGGCTGCTCATGGCAAATGACATTGTGTTATTTGCCGGACAAAACTAAGGCAAATCTTCACAGGTCGTTTTATTAAATTGTAAACAAATACCTAGAAAAAAATGGAATGCCATACCCGAAAAGCGATTAGCCGCCATAGGATGGAGGCATCCTGCTTTTCTGGGTTTTGAAGGAACATTGCCGAATATTTTTCGAAAGCCGACTGATCAAAATAATCTGGGCATTCAGGCAAACTCCGCACATAATCGGAACGAAGCAAATGGCTTAGCCACAAATTATTCGGTGCTGCAAATCCAACCTTATCACGCCTTGAAAGAATTTCATTTGGAACCAATTCTGAAGCAGCATCCCGAAGTAAAACCTTGCTCCTACCCTCTCGAATTTTCGCATTGCCGGGGATTGAAAACAAATGCTGCACCAATTTCTTCGAATCTGCAAAAGGCATGCGTGATTCTACAGACCAGCGCATGGAATTCCTGTCAGCAGCTTTTAGCAAAAAAGGCAGAATGCCGGATTTGAAATCATAAAGCAGGGTTTGATTGATGCCCTGATTCGGAGGTTTATCAAAACTTGCAGCCTCGCGAAGGACATCTTTCCGGAATACGGCATACTCCGGTTTCAAATATCTGAGAAGGGATACAGAAGAATCCCCGGGTAAAAAACCCCGGAAAAGGTTGACCATCATTCTGGAAAAATGCGCTTGGAGTCCAGATCCATAGCCACCGTGTAAAAGCTGTTCCAATAAGCCCGCCTCCAGATGCCTTGGATATCCGGCAAAAATCTCGTCAGCGCCTTGACCATCGAGACTCACCTTTACCCCATTTTCTGATACAAGCTTGAAAACAGAATATTGCGAGAAAGCATTCATTCCGGGAGGAGGTTCATCCAATGTTCGAATTAAATCGGGAAGAGATTCAATAAAATTTCCTGGGTCGGGGGATGTTGTAAAAAGCTCGAAGCCACTTGCAGTCGCCATTTTTCTGGCAAAAGGAAGTTCATCACCTGGAGATCCGGAAGGAAGGACCGCCATAAACGCTTTCCTTTTTTCCTGATTTCCCAAACGCTTGTCTGCAGCGGCACAAAACCCTGCGATGGCTGAACTATCAAGGCCTCCACTTAGGCAAATTCCCAAAGGCACATCCGCCTGAAGACGAAGACGAAGCGTTTCTTGAAAAATATCACGGATTTCGCTGCTGCGTTTTTGCTGAAAATCTTCAGGATTGGATTCAACTGAATTGTTCAGATTCCATTCATTCCATTGCTGAATTTTTGGCTTGCAGGATTTCGAACTTAATGGAATCGACAAACAATGTCCGGCCGTAAGCCTGTAGATTCCTTCAAACATTGTTTTTTCCGTTTCATCGGATTGGCCATTTGACAGAAAGCGACAAACCTCTTTCCTTGAAGGTGAAACAGGAGGAAAAATGCTGGAAAGGACTTTGATTTCCGAAGCGTAAAAAAAACCTTCCGGTGTTTGCCTATAGTAAATCGGTTTGATTCCAGCATGGTCAGTAGCAAGGAAAAACAATTGTCTTTCGAGGTCTAAAACCGAAAAGGCAAACATGCCATCGAGTTTTGAAAGGCAATTTTCGCCCCAATGAATCCAAGCCTGAAGCAGCACCTCAGTATCCGTTCTCGTTTGGAAAACACATCCGAGTAATTGGAGTTCCTTTTTGATTTCCAGGTAATTATAAATTTCCCCGTTAAAAGAAATCCAAACCTTGCGGCTTATATCTGCCATGGGCTGATGACCGTTTGCATCTGTAACCAGGATGGAAAGTCGGCGATGTAGCATTCCCGCTTGAAAATCGCCAGAAAAATCAGCAATTGGCCGGGCCATTGGAAGCATTCCCGGATTTGCCGAATCGGCGCCGAAGCACTCTGTGAAAACACCTTCCCGATTGAGCAGGATAAATCCTTCATCATCCGGACCACGATGACGGAGATTGTCTGAGGCCGAAATCAGAAACTGATTATGGGATAATCCTGATTCAGAAAAAAAACCGGCGATACCGCACATGGGCACAAAGTAGCAAAGGATTCCGGGCTGCTCAAACAGGAAGTCCTTCCTGCTCCCTTATTGTGCGGATAAAATCTGTCCCAAAAGACATTTTTTTCGCTAGGGGCATCTTCAGATCGATAACCCGCCAAAATGGAGTAACATCTTCCGCAGGACTTCCTAAGCTAATTTTTTCGTGCGCCAATTCGGCGACTATGCGGGTAAAAATCCCAGCGGTAAGCGGGCACATGTATTCTGTTCCATGTTCCAGGGCGATGTCGCGTTTAAGTGTGGCAAATGAAACGGCCCTTCCTTTGGGAATGTGACGGATGTATGCATCGATTTCGGCAGGGGTGGAAATCAAAAACTTCTCTCCTGCGGGAATTCCCGCCCAGTCTTTGTCTGCAGATTCCAGAACTGGCATTCTTCCGTTATCGAATTTTTGTTGCCAGGTTTTTGCCATGGATTTTGATTTTTGGCGGGAGAAAAAACTGAATGTTGTTCTAGGTCTTAAGGATTTACAAAAACTTCACCACAGTGATAATCAGGGATGAAAAACCCAACATTAGCAGGATGATCCATTTGAGCTGGTCTTTGAAGCCGGCTTCCACACGAACTTCCATATGGTTAATATCTCTTTTCAAGTCATCAATATCACGCTTCAACTCGTCTTTGACCTGAAAAAGCTCTGATTTAGTTGCGAAAGTTGTTGTTTCCATCTGAAGCTGGTGGCGGACCACTTCCTCTATTTCTGTTACGAATTCGCGGCTGTCGTCCTGATTGGGGATGTACTTGTTTACGATTTGAAATAATCTCAATGAATGGTAAGTGCCTAAAGCTCAATAATTGTTAGTTTAGATTTCTAAAATAAAAAAAATCCCAGAACCAAAAAAAATACTGGATTCATGGGATAAAACTCAAGTCCAGATTCTACAAACCATCAAATTTTTTATCCAATCATTCAATCCAGAACTTTGCTTTTCTGTTCTTAATTTTCTCTTCCTTGATAAGGCCAAGCGCATCCTTAATTTTCTCTGAAGATACGGCAGCAAAAGCCGCATGGTCAAGCATCTCAATTCTTCCGAGATCTTCCTTAGCCAAGCCTCCTTTTTGCAGAAGCAGGCCAACAACATCCATTTTGTTTACCTTTTCTTTCTTTCCGACATCCAGACAAAGGGTTTTCCAAGCCGAAGGCGCCGGTAGGTCTTCAGTGGATGAAAGTTCCAGAAGTTCCGGGGTTTCATTGAGAAAAGGTGGCAGGTAGTCTTCCACAGAAAGCAAAAGAAATGCGGTTCCATCAGCCTGCATTCTGGCAGTTCGCCCGTTACGGTGGGTAAAAACTTCTTCACTTCCAGGCAATTGATAATGAATAACAGCTCCAATTTCCGGAATGTCTAAACCCCTTGATGCCAGATCGGTTGTAATGAGCGTTCTATAAGTACCATTTCGAAATTTTATTAGCGCACGCTCCCGTGCTTCCTGATCCATCCCACCATGAAAAATGCCATGGGGAATTCCATTTTCATAAAGCAATTGGCTAATTCTTTCCACAGCATCCCTATGGTTGCAGAAAACAAGCGATGGCAATTGGTTGAGGTGGCACAACAAACCAAACAACAATTGCAATTTGTCGGTGTCGCTGGCCTGCAGATATTTCAGGGATAATCGGCTTTCAAGTGGTGCATTTCCTCCTAAGAAATTTAGTGTTGTATGGGCTTTCAAACCGGTAAAAGCAGGTATCTCACTTAAATCGGTGGCGGAGGTAAGTATCCTTTGCTTCAATCTTGGAAGTAGGCCGATGATAAATGCCATTTCATCCTGAAAACCAAATTCCAGCGATTTATCGAATTCATCCAGAATCAGCGTTTCTAAATCCTCGGTATCAAAAGAACCTTTGCGAAGGTGATGGGCAATCCTTCCGGGTGTCCCGACTAAAAGGGCCGGAGGCTGCAGAAAGTTGTTTTTCTCAGTTTTTAAGTCGTGACCTCCATAGCAACAATTCACCTTGAATTTGACACCCATCTGCCGGAATACCTGTTCTATTTGAAGTGCAAGCTCACGGGAAGGAACCAGAATAAGGGCCTGAACTGTGTTTTTTGTTTCCTTAAGTTTTTCCACCAATGGCAGTAGAAATGCCAAGGTTTTTCCAGAACCAGTAGCAGACAAGAGCAACATGTCGCGGCCTGAATGCGCCGTTTCAATGCTTGCTAGCTGCATGGGATTCAAATTTTGAATCTTTAAATTCTGAAGGATTTTTTCTTGCATAATAAAGGCAAATACGACATTCAAATTAGAATAGAGCCGGAGAAAATTCAGGCATTCGAATTCTGAAAGAAGAAGACCGTAAAAACATAAAAAGCCCCCGTTTCCGGAGGCCTTTTATTATTGAGCTTAGTGTATTTAGATGATTACATCATTCCACCCATACCGCCGCCCGAAGGCATTGAATCTTTCGTATCAGGATCGTCGGCAATTACACACTCAGTGGTGAGCAATAAACCGGCAATAGAAGCTGCATTTTCAAGGGCCAGACGCGTAACCTTGGTTGGATCGATAATACCTGCAGCAAAGAAATTTTCATACTTATTGTCGCGGGCATTGTAGCCATAATCGTCTTTTCCTTCGCGCACCTTGTTCACAACCACCGAACCTTCTCCGCCTGCATTGGCAACGATGGTACGAAGAGGAGCTTCCAGGGCTGTGCGGACGATATTTACGCCAATGTTTTCGTCTTCATTGTAGCCTTTCACTTTGTCAAGAGCTTCTACTGCACGAAGGAAAGCAACGCCACCTCCCGGTACAATTCCTTCCTCAACCGCAGCACGGGTTGCATGAAGTGCATCGTCAACACGGTCTTTCTTTTCTTTCATTTCCACCTCAGTAGCAGCACCGATGTATAGAATTGCAACACCACCAGATAGTTTTGCAAGACGCTCCTGCAACTTCTCCTTGTCGTAATCGGAAGTGGTATTTTCAATTTGAACCTTAATTTGGTTGATTCTGGCAGTGATGTCTTCTTTCTTGCCGGAACCATTCACGATGGTGGTATTGTCTTTGTCTACAATAATCTTCTCGGCAACGCCAAGGAAATCGAGGGTAGCATTCTCGAGTTTGAAACCTCTTTCTTCAGAAATAACTTGTCCACCTGTAAGCACCGCAATGTCTTCCAACATGGCCTTGCGGCGGTCTCCAAAACCTGGTGCTTTTACAGCAGCAACTTTCAGGGCGCCACGAATTTTATTCACCACCAAAGTTGCGAGTGCTTCTCCATCCACATCTTCAGAAATAATCAAAAGCGGACGACCTGTCTGAGCAGTTAATTCAAGCACAGGAAGCAATTCCTTCATGGAGGAGATTTTCTTGTCGTAAATCAACACATAAGGACGCTCCATTTCGGCTTCCATTTTGTCGGTATTGGTTACGAAATAAGGAGAAAGATAGCCACGATCGAACTGCATACCTTCAACGGTCTTAACCTCCGTTTCGCGGCCCTTTGCCTCTTCTACGGTGATTACACCATCCTTTCCAACTTTTTCCATTGCATTGGCAATCATGTCTCCGATTTCCTTGTCGGAATTGGCAGAAATGGTAGCCACTTGGGCAATTTCAGAATTGTTGCTGATGGGTTTTGACTGCTCCTTCAGGTTCTTTACGATAGCAATAACTGCTTTGTCAATGCCTCTTTTCAAATCCATCGGATTGGCACCTGCGGTAACAGATTTAATACCGGTGGTGAAAATTGCCTGAGCAAGAACAGTCGCTGTTGTTGTACCATCTCCGGCAGAATCCGCCGTTTTGGAAGCAACTTCTTTAACCAACTGAGCACCCATGTTTTCAAATGGATCCCTCAGCTCAATTTCTTTCGCAACAGAAACACCATCCTTTGTAACGGTAGGTGCACCAAATTTTTTGTCCAGAATAACATTGCGGCCTTTAGGTCCGAGTGTCACTTTTACAGCATCTGCCAAAGTATCCACACCTGCTTTTAGCTTTTCGCGGGCGCTTGTGTCGAATAAAATTTTCTTAGCCATTATAGATTTTGAATTTTAATGTGAAACGAACTCAATTATAAAATGGCGAAAATGTCTGACTCGCGCATAATCAGGTAATCATTTCCTTCAACTGAAATCTCAGTGCCGGAATATTTGCCATAAAGAACATTGTCTCCCACTTTCACCTGAGGCTTTATAAGTGCGCCGTTATCGGCTGTTTTACCTTCTCCAACAGCGACGATTTCGCCACGCTGAGGTTTTTCTTTGGCTGTGTCGGGAATGATGATACCAGAAGCGGTCTTCTCTTCTGCGGCAGCAGGCCTTACCAAGACCCTGTCTGCCAAAGGCTTAATACTAACTGACATTTTTTTTAAACATTAATTGAATTGTACTCCGCTGTCTGTCAAGTTCTGTGCCAAGGAAACACAAAGAATAGACTGATTGGCCTTTGTGTCAAATGGGCAGAACGACTTCGACTTTATGGGGAATTATCCTTTCAAAGTGAAATTTTGGCACGAATTTGAGGCAAAGCGAAGTGCTTCGAATAAAAAGACCTTTTTTTACCAAAAAACAAGTCCAGACATGACCGAAATTAAGCCTTCAAACTCCACCGATATCAAGCTTCAACGACTTTACATTGTGCTTTGCGCAGTTTTCCTGAGTAATGCCATTCTGGCTGAAATGATTGGAGTTAAGATTTTTTCGCTTGAAACACTTCTTGGAACCAA
>CAMDMI010000001.1 GCA_945902135.1 Spirosoma fluviale | reverse complement strand
CGCGCTCTACCAACTGAGCTACTTTCGCGTTCCCCATCTTTTCAGAAGGGGATGCAAATGTAGCTCAGGACAGGTTTTCCCGCAAAAAAAAGTAAAAAAAAAACCGCGATGCCCCAAAATAGGAAAATTTGGGATTTTAAGGAATCAGAAAACGAAGGCTTCCATTTCTTCCATTTGTAGTACAGACTTGCAACATCTTCAAGCCTTTAAGGCAAAATTCCGGCAGCGGAAGGGAGCCATCATCGCCAGTACCTGAATAGCCCTTCCAGCAGCATTTTCCATTCATATCGAAGACAGCAATCTCCATAGGAGCCTCTGAATATTCGGTAAATACCTTTCCATTTTTAAACCAAAGTGCCAAATCTTCTTTCTTCCCTGGGGTTTTAACTGGCGTTAAAAAGTTGCCGGCAACTTTCAGGTCAGCGCGGACGGGCAGGTGGTCCGAGGCCAGATAAAGCGCGGATATCACATTGGCCGGCGCGGAATTATTTACAGGCGCTGAATTGATATTGGAATTATAGTGCTGTCCATCGTTTCCAATTGCCTTGTAGCTGCCACTCAAATACGACAAGCCCGCAGAATCATTGATTAGGTGCTTGTTCATGAATATAAAATCGAATCGATCATCCATTCCGCCCCCGCTGTAGCAACCGCCATTGTTGTCCGTGCGCGGGCACTGGGTGTGTACATCGGCAAAAGTGATGTTTGAAGTCCAGGTGCCTACCCGGTTAATCGGATCTATAAATTGATAAACCGGCGACGGGCTTGCACTGGTAAGGGTTTGGAAAGCAGTTTCACTGCTTCTGTACACATTGAAATCACCCATTATGATGCAGTTTTCTTTCTTAGGGAAAGTATTGAGATAGTTTCGAATGGTAAGCGCCATGCTGCCCCGATCGGCGACATCTTGGGTGGCTGTGCCGGCTTTTAAGTGGCAAACCAAAACATTGAGCCAGATCGTGTCGCCCAAGGCAAGTGATTCCGTTTTTAAATAGAGTCTGAAATGGTGGGTTAACCTGTAAACTGTTTGGGCATTCGATTGAAATTTGAGACCTAGCTTTTCTGAATTGTAGAAAAGTACGCTGGTAATGGTACCAGATGGTTCTGCCACTGCGGCAGATTTTGCAAAATGGCTTACTCCGTCTGTATTCAGGACATTGCTTAAAAAGGAACCCGCGATACTGGGGTTGGTGTTCATTTCACAAACGCCTAGTACATCAGGCTTTACATACTCCATGATGGTCTTGAAGGCAGGATTTTTTAGGGTAAGTCCATTGTTGGCTGCCGTACAAGGACTTATGTTGTTTCCATAATTGGTGAGGTTGTATGTCATCACCCGAAGGGTGTCGGGTGTCTGGGCCTTTCCCAAAAGAGGCAGGCAAAGCAGAACAGGAAGAAATATTCGCAATAGCATCGCCGCAAAATAGGTCTTATTTTTTGGCGAGTGACAAATGCGTGCTTGAATTCGTTTTAAGGCTGATCGCTTTTGGCGGACACTGAGTCACTCAAAATTCCTTTTTGCCTAAATCGAAAGTCTGGCCTGCTTGGCGCGGCACATTAAAAATTCACTGAAAACCCAGCATACAAATATCTTCCTACGCCCGGAAGCAATCCGGGACCAGGAAAGCCGGTTGACCTTCTGCTTGCATATCGGACATCGGCAACATTGTTCACACCGAGTTTAAGCTGGTAATGAGAAAGAAATCCAATGCTGGCAGATAAATCCAAAACCTGCCAGGCGGGTAGTTTGCCGATTTGGGCATTGGATGTGGCATTTTCTGTGTTAAGCGCATCCGTATAAACATCCGATGTGTAGCTCCAGGTACCAGAAAGTGAAATTCCTTTCCAATAGAAATTCAGTCCGGAACGAACTGTGAGTTCCGGTGCGTTTTCAAGTTTTTTACCGCTGCGATCTATGCCCGTTGTTTTGTCTTTCCAATCGCTGTATTGTGCATTCATGTAGCATCCGGATACATAAAAACTCAGATCTGGGTTTTTCGGATTGCTTTCCATGATGAGTTTTAAGGGCTTAATTTCAATCATTCCCTCGATTCCTTTGCTGTGCGAGTTTCCAATATTGGTTTGGAAATCTTTGATGGTTCCAATACGGTTTTGGTATTGAAGATAAAACAGGTTCAAGTCGTAAATGAGAAAAGAAATTTCTCCTCTTGCACCCAACTCAGCATTGAAGCCTTTGGAGTCTTCCAGTTTGGAATCAACAGTTATGGTACTGGCAGTGGGGGTTAGTTCTGAGAAAGTAACTGGCCTGAATGCCTGACTGATGTTTCCATAAAACTCATTGCCTTGCATGTATTTATAGGAACTACTCAGGCCAAAAAGGGGAACAATTCTGTTTTTATTTTCAAGCGCCAAACTTCCACCTGCTGCTTTGGAAAAGTAACCACTTCTGGAGTTTCGGATATACTCCAGCCGGGCACCCGGACTGATGCTAAAACCTTTCCCCAGATTCAGCAATTGCTCCGCAAAAACTGAAAGGTTGCCGGTTCTATAATCCAGAGATTTTCCATAGTCGGAACTTAAAATCAAGTTGTAGTCGTTTCCGGTGCTTCCACCGCCGGCTGCATTGCGGTTTGTTTTACCTGAATAGGCGCGAATTCCTGCCGACAAGGTTTGAGTTTTACCTGCCAGTTTCCATTCAAACAGGTTTCTGATTTCAGCGCCAATGTTCTTGTATCCATCTCGGTCTATCTGTCTTGCATTGTAGGCACCTGTTGAAAGGTTTATTGTATCTTGGATGTTAATGGCTTTTACATAGCCAATCGAATTTCGTTGCGCGAGTACGCCAAATACCTTGGCTTCATAGCGCCAGTTTTCTGAAATTTTATGGTTTAAAGTAAGTGAGGCAAGATTCCATGGGGTTGACATCCAGTTTCTGGATCGATGGGAAATTTTCGCATTGCTTTTTAGTTCCGCGTCTGTAATTCCGCCGGCTTGCTGACTAAGCTGGTTTGAGCTTGTTATGTTCGCTTCAAGGGTAATGTTTTCGTTGAATGCCCAGCCAAATGAAGTAAATCCTGTTCTGGTAAAGTATTGGCTATTTTCACGCCAGCCATTGGCATTGCGGTGGTGAAGCCATGCTGTCCAAAAGAACTTTCCTGTAGATCCAGAAACAGATTGAAAAGAATTGAAAGTCCCAAAATTTCCAAGCGTCTGGCTGCTGTTAAAACGAATTGCTGCTCCTGGTTTTGCTTTTCGAATGTGATAATTCAGCGTGCCACCGAATTGGGTTCCATAAGCCAGAGAGGCTGCTCCTCTAAGCATTTCAATTCGTTCTACAGCTTCGAGTGGAGGAGAATAGTAAGCTTCGGGGTAGCCAAATGCTTCAGCCGCAATATCAGCTCCATCTTGTCGCACATTAAATTCCCAAGATCTGTTTGGGCTGAGGCCTCTTGTTGAAACGCCCATTTGAATGCCACTGCCGTCATTTTCCCAAACCATTATTCCCGGGATTCTTGAAAAAACCTGGCGGGCATTGTTTTGGGTAAGGTCTGCACTCCGGTTGTCGAGCCTGATCAAGTTCGTTTTTCTTCCTGAGGCGATTGTCATTCCTGACACATCAGGTAAAAATTCGGAGGATGAAAATGGCTTTGCAATTTCAATTCGGATTTCGGCTGTCTGCACTTTTCGGGTGCTATCCTGAGCATGGGTCAGCGGGCTGATAAATACCGAGGCAACCGCGAGGGCGAATTTTATAGACATATTACAATTTAGAATCATTCCACATAAGAACCGCAAACCTCTTATTTAGAATTGTTCTAAACAAGTATTTTAGAAGATATTTTAATAAAAAAGAAAGCTCAATAAGGTGCTGATTTTCAATGAATCAGTTTAATCCTGATCTCCATCAAATAGATTGTCCTTCCATTTTTTGAATTTCTCTTTCCATTCTTTCCGCTCGGATTTGCGAACAAGCCGAATGGCAAAGGCAGATTGGAAGCCCAGCAAATCAGGATGTCCATTCAGATAAATCATCGGCCTGATATCGTATGAAATATGGATTGGCAACAAATTGAATTTGTACTCAAGCCCAATCATCCCTCCAATTCCCCAAAATGCTTGCAAGGTTTGGGAGTCGGTTTTTACCAGTCCGCAGTGTGGTCCGGCCCCAATGAAATAGTTTAATCGCCTGCCAAGTATTTTGCCATGAACTCTCGGTACAAGGGCAAGCCCAAAATCTTTTTTTCTAAAATCAAGGATACCTTCAATGGTGATTGGTTTTGCTATGCGCTGAACCAGAGAAAGCCCAATGGAAGATTCATCCATTCTGATGCCGGCAGTTCTAACATACACTTGCGCTTCCGCTATTGGGCAAAGGCTCAATAACGGCAAGAGGCAAAATAAGAATTGTAAGGCCTTCATCGGATAAATCAGGGCATAAAAAAAGCCCTTGAAAAGGGCTCTCTCTGTAGCGGGAACAGGACTCGAACCTGTGACCTTTGGGTTATGAGCCCAACGAGCTACCAACTGCTCCATCCCGCGATTTGGATGACAAAGGTAGGGATTTTTCCTCCCCCCGCCGAGAAAAAATTAATTTTACTTTAATATGGCAATTCCGGAAAGCAAGGCATAGAATTTGAAGGCTTTATTTCGGGCAATTTTCCGGTCCGATTTTATGAAAAACTATGGTTGGCTTTCCGTCTTGGTAATTGCTCTGACAGCAAGTTTGGGCGCCTTGTATATTGACAGGACCTTCTTCCGAAACGGAAACCAAGCTTATGTGCCGCTTGCCGAACAGCAGAAAGAGATCCTTGGGAAATATTCACAGGACAGTTTGCCGGCATTTGGTGCCAATGTAAATTTTGTGGCAGCCACCAGAAGGGTACGCAATGCAGTGGTTTATATCCGTTCCAGTTATTCAGAGAGCCCCAGTTCTTTGAAAGAGCTTCATCAGGGCGTGCCCGATTTTGGAGATTTATTGGAAGGAAAAGGCGCACCAAGAGAAGGCGGAGGATCAGGAGTTATTCTCACGCCTGATGGGTTGATTGTAACAAATTACCATGTGATTGAAGGTGCAAACAAGTTGGAGATCGTTTTACACAACAAGCAAAGTTATCAGGCACGGGTTGTTGGAAAGGATCCCAGCACAGATTTGGCATTGCTCAAAATCGAAGCCAGCGGATTGCCGGTGATCAGGTATGGAAATTCGGACCAACTCGAAACCGGAGAATGGGTGCTTGCCATTGGAAATCCTTTTGATCTTACCTCAACGGTAACGGCCGGAATTATTTCAGGAAAAGGCAGAAGCATAAACATCATTCGTGAGCGGAGCAATCTGGCAATTGAATCTTTTATTCAAACTGATGCTGCCGTTAATCCCGGAAATTCAGGTGGGGCTCTTGTCAATCTTCGGGGTGAATTGGTTGGAATTAATACCGCAATTGCCTCTCCAACAGGCTCTTATTCAGGTTATTCGTTTGCTGTGCCGGTTAATCTTGTACAAAAAGTGGTGCAGGACTTGCGTGAATTTGGCAAAGTTCAACGGGGCCTACTTGGCGTTTCTGTGGCGGATGTGGATGCGGCAATGGCTGCAGAACTGGGCCTTGACCAAATTGAGGGTGTTTATGTGAGGGAAGTTTCGGAAGGATCTGCGGCAGAGGTTTCGGGAATTAAAAAGGGAGATATTATTTTAAGCATAAATGGTCGCGAGGTGAACTCTGTACCTGAGCTTCAGGAGTCCTTGGGTCGTTTCCGTCCGGGTGAGAAAATAAAGACATCGGTGCTGAGAGGCAAGAATAAGATGGAAATCAGCCTTACGCTGAAAAGCGTAAATGGCAGCACCAAACTTGCCTCAGCCATTCCGGAGGTTCGGATTCCGGAACTGGGTGTTTCGCTGGCCATGGCCGATCCTGAAATGCTCAAAAAAGCAGGAGTTCGGAATGGATTAAAAATAGAGTCACTTGAAAGCGGACCCCTTGAAGATGCTGGTTTAGAAGAAGGATTTACTCTTTTCAGACTCGACAAACAGACATTTTCAACCGTAGTTGAATTTGAAAGAATCTACAAAAAGGGCAAAGGCGGCATGCTTCTGGAAGCCCTGAATGCAGAAGGCTCACGGGAGTATTTTGTTCTACTTAAGCCAGCTTCCCGCTAATCCATTGGGCGAGGCCTGCTACCCAATCTTTATCAGCATTCAAGCAAGGCACCAAGTCCCATTTTTCCCCACCAGACTCCATGAACAATTCCCTGTATTCTTCGCCGATTTCTTCGGTGGTTTCAAGGCAATCGGAAACAAAAGAAGGCGATAAGGCAAGTACTTTTTTCCAACCATTGGCTGGCCATTTTTTAATAAGTTGATCTGTGTAAGGCTTAATCCATGGGTCGCCTCCAAGTCGGGATTGAAATGAAGTGGTACACATTTCCGGGTCAAGGCCCGCAAGTTTTGAAATAATCCGGGTTGATTCGAAGCACTGCGCACGATAGCAAAGTGCATTGTGCGCACCAATGCTTCCGCAACAATTTTCTTTCAGACAGCATTTTGCAAGATCACCTTTCCGAATCTGACTTTCCGGAAGTCCGTGGTAGGTAAACAAGACCTGGTCATAGCTTTCGGCAGCAACGGCCTCTTTTAGTTTGCGGGCAAATGCTTCTGCAAAAAATGGCTTGTCGTAAAATGGTCCTGTAATGCTGAATGATGGAATTGTTTGCCAGCCGCGCATGATTTTTCCAACTTCTTCAACCACAGATCCATTTGTCGCAGATGCATACTGAGGAAATAATGGAATGATCAAAATATGGTCCACACCGCTGTCTCGAATCTGCTCGATGGCAGATTTAATGGATGGATTTTTATAGCGCATTCCGAGTTTTACAATATAGTTGTCGCCCAGAATTTCCTGGATTTCCTTTTCCAATCGAAGGCCATAGACTTTTAGGGGCGAACCTTCATTCAGCCATACCTTTTTATAGACTGCGGCAGATTTAGGTGCCCGGAAGGGGGCAATAATTCCATTTACAAGTAGAAATCTTGGAAGCCATGGAATATCAACTACACGGCCGTCCATCAGGAATTCTCTTAAATAACGACGCACATCTCCAACCGAGGTTGAGTCTGGTGTCCCGAGGTTCACCAATAGTATTCCTGTTTTCATCAACATTATTTTATTAGAAAAAAACCTATAATCGGGTGTAAAGTTTATTAATCTTCTTCAAAAGAAAGCACAGCGAATCTGACCGTTTTGTTTTTTCCCTCATATTCTCTGAAATTCTTAAGTTTGCGTACTCTTAATATTTGAGTAACACAGGGTAAATATTCATGTCTGGTCAGAATCTATCATTTATTGAAGCGGGAAAAGGCCTGCCTGTGGTGTTTTTACATGGTTTTTGTGAAACTAGGGAGATCTGGGAAAATTTCCTGGAGCCCCTCAGTTCTGTTTGCCGGGTAATTTTGATGGACCTTCCTGGTTTTGGAGGAAATCCTCCTTTGGAGTCTCCATTGACCATTGCCGATATGGCTGAACAGGTTTACAACACAATTTTAGCCATTGGGGTTGAGCAATGTATTATGATTGGCCACAGCATGGGTGGCTATGTTGCACTTGCATTTTGCGAAAAATTTCCGTCCCGACTCAAGGGACTTGGACTTTTTCATTCCACTGCCTATGCCGATTCTTCGGAAAAAAAGCAGGCCCGGGACAAGACGATAGACTTCATTGAAAGATACGGAACGGAGGAATTCGTCGAAGAATTTGTACCGCCACTTTTTTTTGAAGGCCGTAGAAAAGATTTTCTCGAGGATATTAGAAAAATCGTTGAAATGGGTAAAAGAGCGGCAAAAACCAGTGTAATCGAATCAATTCGAGCCATGCGGGACAGGAAAGACCGTACCCGAGTCCTCGAAAAAAGCCATTGTCCAATTTTGTTTATTGTCGGAAAAAACGACATTGCGATTCCTTTTCAAGGTAGTCAGGCACAGTACTCTTTGCCAAGCTACAGTACGATTCACATTCTCAACAACACCGGCCATATGGGAATGATCGAATGGGAAAAGGAAACACTGTTCATGGTTGAACAATTTATACAGAGAATCAAAAAGTTCTATATTTAACAATCAATCAATCTTTTATGTTTAAAAAGGCCAGCACCTACCTGATTCCAGCCCTATTTTGGCTGGCTTCCGCCTTTACACCAGCACCTGCTTCTGAAAGTTGGAAAGCGATTTTGAAACTCGAGGGAATAACGCACACGGTTACCCTTACGAGTGATGCCATTTACGGCGGTTACAACAGTGGAAACCACAATATTTTCCTTTTCGGGAAAAACCACATGTTCCTTAACAAGGATGAAAGTGAATCTGCAAAGGTTTTTCATGACCTCTGCACCACCAATGCGATGGAAAAATTTCAATTTGAAATCAATGGAGTTAATTCCCCCAATCCATCCAATAAGGCTGTTTCATATCCTGGTAACATCAGCTTCAAAAAAAGAAATTCAGTAAAAGGATCTTTCCGTCTGATTTCAGTTGCTGGAAAAAAGGCCCGTTCGATTGAAACAATCGGCGATCTCAAGGCTTTGGGATTCACCATGACCCCGGAGGCTGAAAAGGTATTTACCGGAAAGTTCACTCTAAGCTTCATTTCCAACAACTAATCCAATGAAACTGAAACAAATACTATCTGCTTTTGCATTCAGCCTGGTTTCAATCGGAGCTGTTAATGCCCAAGGTACAACAACCTGTCCAGCACCAAATCCCGGAGATCCAAACTGTTTCCAGACTACTCGTCCCTCTCAGGGAAATCCGCTAATCAATTGGCCGCCGCTTCCTAATCAGGATTGCTGCAATGCCATTCCACTTTGCCTTCCTTACAACATTATCGAAAATGGCGTTGTTATTCCAGAAGGGGCACCTGTAGGAACTTTGTATCCTGGTTGTGTGGATGCGGAGCTTCCAAGTGAAGCCAATACATGTTTTTCCAACAACGAAAAAGGAACCACCTGGTTTAAATTCCAGATTCGTCCTTTAAATATTCCAGGAAGCCCAACTGCAGTTGGCGCTCCAGCAGGTAAACTTCGTTTCAAGATTATTCCAAAAGATGTTCTTGATTTGCCTGCATACGACCCGTTTACTGATGATGGTTCTACAAGTTTCGGAAATACAGACTATGATTTCCTTCTCTTTAAAATCCCAGCCACCCTTGCTGGTGATGGTGCTGCCTGTACGGCAATTCGCAATTCAACTACATTTACCAATGCTACATCGGTAATTGCGAGTTGCAACTGGACAGGTGTCCGTGGACCAACCGGCCTTTTTGAGCCAGGCCTTGGTACCGAATTTTCTACCGGTACTGCAACCCGTTTCAACAAGCCTCTTGATGTTAAAGTAGGCGACTTGTTTTACCTTGCCATCGACAATTTCTCAGTTAATACACAAGGCTTTGATGTGGATTTCCGTGGTCTGGAAGCTCCTGATGACCAAACTGCCATTGTAAATCCTCCTCCAACGGATTCAATCAAAATTAAAACCATCCTGAATCCTGTTTGTGCATCCAAGCAATTTACACTCACTTTTGATAAGCCAGTTCGTTGCGATTCTGTAAAGCCAGGCAAGTTTATTGTGACTGGCCTTGCACCGGGAATCGTAATTACAAGTATTAGTCCGTTGGGTGGATGTAATCCAGGTGGACAAGACACTTCTTTTGTTTTTACCATTTCGCCTGATTCTCCTGATACAACGCTTGAAATCAACATTGCCCAAGACATTCGGGATATTTGTGGAAACAAGGTTTTGTTTACAAAAGCCAATATGCGGATAGAGTTTCCTGTTCCTTTGATATTTGGTATTACTGGGGCCAATCCATCCTGCGGAATTACAGAACTAAAAATTCAATTTGCCAAAAAAGTGTATTGTGATTCTGTGAAGAAGGAGAAGCTTCTTATTCTGAACAAAGGATTGCCTTTTGGCCAGATAACCAAAGTGCGCAGGGCAAACGGTGGAACCTGCACTGCAACCACACTTGATTCGCTTTATATTGTAACATTTAACAGAGCGATTAAAGATTCTCTCAACAACCTGCAACTGGCACTCAATGGTGTTGTTCGTGATTTTTGTGGCAATCCTGTGGCATTGGATTCAATTCCATTCCGAATCAATCCATTCCTGACAGTTACCGCTGTTCCCGAACTTGTTTGTCCGAAGAGAGCCGTAACGCTAACCGCCGTACTCGACAGCACATTTGATGCAATCGATGCTGAAGATTCTGACAACTTCCTGTTTGAGTGGAAAAATCTCAATACCAATTCCAACATGGTAGAGGACGATGAAAATACGCTGGTGAGTAACAGTAAGGTATTGAAGATTAAGCGTGATCCTGCAATTTCAGAAACCATTACTTACCAGTTAATTGCAACCAATCTATTAAATGGTTGTGTGGATACATCCAAAGCTGTTGTAACTTATGGAGCCTCTCCTGCCAATGAAATTTATCTCTGTCCAGGTGATCCGCTTACATTTAAACCTGAGTTCCTTTCCAGCCTTGGCACATCTTGTAATTACATCTGGAAGTGGGAAAAATATATGGATACAAGTTTAGTGAATGGGCTTATTGATACCATTCGGGATCTTCAAATTTTGAATACACCTGAAGACATCTTCCTTGATACACTTGTTCAGAATTTAGTTCTTACTTACAACCTGAAGGAAGACAGCCTTGGAAAATGTACTTATATATTACCAGTGAAAGCCCAAATCTGTGCTCCGCCAAATCTGGTACTTACCAAAGGGGAGTCAGTAAATAATCGTGTGTTCCGCATTCGCGGTATTTCAAATGGTCAGTACTCCATTAAGATTTACAACCGTTGGGGTAAACTGGTGGATGAAGGGGATTTCCCTGCAGAAGGTTGGGATCCAAAATCTCAAAATGTGGTGCCGGGTAATTACTATTATATCCTTACCCCAAAGGATGCTGAAAAGAATAAGCCATTTATTAGCTGGTTCCAGATTAATGCTGAATAAAACAGCCTGAGTCATATTAGCAGCCGGAAAACCCGGCTGCTTTTTTTTGCCTTTTACCAAAAGCTTTCCTGGTTTTGTCTGATTACTTTCCCTTACTGCTCGACTTTCTTTCATACAGGGAAGACAATCCGCTGATTTTTACGGGCTGGGAGTTTTGGTTGTTCTTCTCTCTTTTTCTAGGGGGATATGCTTTGGTTTACAAGCGTACGGAAATTAAGAATCCGTATATCCTCTTTTTCAGCCTGTTTTTCTATTACAAATCCTCTGGTTGGGCTGTCCTTCTACTTTTGTTTACCATTACCCAGGATTTTTTTCTGGCGAAATGGATAGGACGAAATCAAACTGCTTCGAGAAAGAAAGTTCTGGTTGGCATCAGTATCGCAATGAACCTTCTGGTTCTGGCATATTTCAAGTATGCTTTCCTTTTTGCTGATTTTCTGGAAATGTGTTTTGGGCTTCAAATTCCCCATTACAATTGGGTGGCAGCAATCTTGCCTTGTAAAGATTTGCTTCAACTTCATGTGGATAATATCCTACTGCCGGTTGGCATCTCCTTTTTTATATTTCATTCTCTCAGTTACACAATTGATGTGTACCGCGGCATTGTAAGTCCCTTGAAAAGCTGGGTCGATTACGCCGTATTCGTTAGTTTTTTTCCAGAACTCGTGGCTGGACCTATTGTTCGGGCGCGGGATTTTACAGACCAGCTTTCTGCTCCATTTCAATCAAACAGGCAAGATTTTGGCAAAGCAATCGCCCTGATTTTAGGTGGCCTTTTTAAGAAAATCGTCATTTCCGACATGCTGAGCACTGGTTTGGCTGATAAGGTTTTTGAGCAACCTGAACTTGCAAGCGGAATTGAAGCATGGTTTGCGGTGGCAGCCTATGCATTTCAGATATTCTGTGATTTTTCGGGTTACACAGACATTGCCATTGGACTTGCTCTTGTGCTTGGTTATCACCTGAAGCCCAATTTTAATGAGCCTTATAAGGCTTTAAGCATTACAGATTTCTGGAGGCGCTGGCATATTTCACTTTCTGTCTGGCTTCGGGATTATCTCTATATTCCGCTCGGTGGAAATCGAAAAGGGAAAGCCATGACCTATGTAAATCTTTTGATTACAATGCTTTTAGGCGGTCTCTGGCATGGGGCAAATCTGAAATTTATTTTGTGGGGTGGATTACATGGTTCTGCACTTGCTTTGCATAAGGGCTGGGAGGGATTGCCGCAAAAATTATCCATAAAAATCCCTGACATCATTGCCGGATTCGTCACTTTCTGGTTTGTCGCCTTTTGCTGGATACCATTCAGAGCAGCAGATTTAAGCACCTCTTATGCATTGTTCCAGAAATTGTGGATGCCTTGGAATGCAGAAGTTCTTCCCGATGTTTTACAAACATTTTCTACGCCCTTATTAATTCTTGGCCTTGCCATTCTTTTGCATTACCTGCCATGGAAAGCAAAGGAGTTTTATTTTGAGGTTTGTGGAAAAGTCCCAGTGTGGATTTTGGGCGTTTTCTGTTTTTGTATGCTGGTGTTTATGTTTCAGTTTAGCACAGAAGACAGTCAGCCATTTATTTATTTCCAATTCTGATTAAATCAAGCGTTCAGGCTTTCAAGCACTGGTTTTGCCTGTTCAGAAGCCTGGTTGTATTCTTTTTCCACCTGCACCCATTTTTCACGGATCATAATTAGGTCATCATTGCCTTTCAGCATTCTTTCAATCAGACTTGTATTAAATGCGGTGTCGGGCATGCCCATGGCTGAAAATGTTGAAACCAGTTTGTGCACCAATTTCGCTGCATTTGGGTTGTCGTTCTTTTCTATGTAACCGCGCACCAATTCGAGTTCCTTCGCAATGTCATGAATGAAAACTTCGAGTATGTAGCGAAATGTTTCAGGATCTTTTCCAAACTTATCTTTGATAAATTCAAAGTCAATACTTTGGTTTTCAGCAATTTCAACAGCAACATCCGATTCTCTGATCTCATAATCCTGAGGTGAGAATTTACGCAAAACCCTGAGCAGGTCTTTTTGCTGGAATGGCTTCGTGATGAAATCATTCATTCCGGCATTTTGGGTTAGTTGTTTTGTTTCTGTGAAAGCATCTGCAGTGAGGGCCACAATTGGAATCTGATTGGCCGGCGCTTTGATTGTTTTTCTTACAAATCGGGTAACCTCAAATCCATCTATTTCCGGCATTTGAAGGTCCAGCAATATTAGGTCAAAGGTGCGGCGCTGTAGTTTTGCGATGGCTTCAAAACCATCGTTCGCCACTTCCACCGTAACGCCCCAGCTTGTAAGCAATTGTTTTGCAAGTAACTGGTTGATTTTATTGTCCTCCACAACCAGCACTTTGAGATTTTGAAAATGATTCGAGCGAATTTCCTCTCCCTCGGATTCGGGTTCCAGGTCCCGCTGGTTGGCCTTGAAATAGCGCAGTCTGAAAGTAAATACTGTGCCTTTCCCAACTTCACTTTCTACCTCGATGCTGCCTTGCTGCAACTCTACGAGGCGCTTCGTTATAGAAAGTCCAAGGCCTGTTCCCTGAGAATTGAAACGGTTGTTACGGTGGACCTGGGTGAAACTATTGAAAATGTTGCTCAGCTGACTTTTTGGAATTCCGATGCCAGTATCACTTACCTTAAATTCGATTTCGATTTCTGCATCTGATTCGTTTAGCACATCTACACCAAGGAGGATTCGCCCTGTTTTTGTGAATTTCAGACTGTTGCCGAGAAGATTCAGTAGAATTTGAGAAAGACGAACTGAGTCGCCCCTGAAAAAGCGGGGGATGGATGGGGAGATTTGAAAATCATAAACCAGGTTTCTTGCCTTTGCCGAAACTTGAATGCCTTTGTTAATTTCTTCAAGCACATGGAAGAGATCAAAAGGTTGAATTTCAAATCCGAACTTTCCGGCTTCGATTTTCGAAAAATCAAGGATGTCGTTGATGATGGAAAGTAAGTTATTGGCGGAGAATTTTATTGCCTTGAGATTTTCCGCAGAAGTTTCATCATGTTTTTTCTGAAGCAGGATTTCCGTCAAGCCCAAAATGGCATTCATGGGTGTTCTGATTTCGTGGCTCATACTAGACAAAAAGGCAGACTTTGCTTTTGCATCTGCCTGTGCCGCTTCTTTTTCTGCCATAAGCTCGGTTTCAGCGGCTTTGCTTTCGCTTGCATCCCGTATAAAGACAGTTATCCCGATTAATTGTCCACCCTCGAACATTGGGTTGAAGCTTGCGTGGGTCCAGAATCTTCGGATGGAAGGGTCTCCAAATTCAAAAAAAATCGAATTAGACTCTCCTGAATATGCTTTTATGCAAGCACCACGAAATTCTCCATTGTCAAAACGGTGGCAAGCCATCGTTTCAGGGTCCATATCCAGTTGAATTTCCTGACCATAGCATTCCAACATCAGTCGCTTATGGGCAGCATTAAAAATAGTGTACTTCCCAGCCATGTCTGCAGCAAAAATCTGGTCTCCTGCGCTTTCAAGGACCAATTTCATCACATCTGCATTCATATTAACCGAAGGTTTCACTGTTTAATATTTAGGGAGGGCTTTAGCAAATATCGATTTAAAAGAAGGTTTGTGTGTGACAACTTATTCATTGGTATGTGCCTTTTAATAAATAAGAGCGGGTTTCTGAACAAAAATGTAAACCAATTACATGAATTATTTAGTTGATAAGGATTTAAATGATTGATAAACAATTGTTATTCAAGCTCTTTTATATTTATTGTTGGTGAAAGCGCTTGTGCAATATTCCAGTGCAATGCGCTTGTTTGACAAAATAAATGGCCCTTTGCGCTACAATAAGCGGTATGAAAACTTCATGAAAAATCGTCAATCGTGCATGTCTTTTTGCACTATTTTTGCCATCCTTTTGCAAGAATGCAAGCCCATATAAAAATACCATGCTGAACATTATTACCAAGGCCATTTCGGCTGTTTTTGGTACCAAGGCTGAAAAAGATCTGAAGGAACTTTATCCTTTTGTACAGAAGATAAATGAAGCCTGGAATAAAATCCAGATTCTCAGTAACGACCACCTGAGAGATAAGACCGCGGAGTTTAAAAAATTCATCGCTGTCGGTCTTTCTGAGGTAGATTCTTCCATTGACGCCTTCCGGACCCGAATTGAAAAAGAACCCGAAATGAATGTTTCTGAAAAAGAAAACCTTTTCGGTAAAATCGATAAACTGGAACTTGACCGCAACAAAAGGCTTGAGGAGCTTTTGCTCGAAATCCTTCCTGAAGCCTATGCTGTGGTAAAAGAAACTGCCCGGCGCTTTGCTACTTCCGATGGCATTGAAGTAAGCGCCAGTGATTTCGACCGTGAATTGGCCGCCAACAGGGATAGCATTCGCATTGATGGCGACAAAGCCTTCTGGAGTTCTACATGGAAAGTTGCCGGTCACGACCTTCGATGGGAAATGGTGCATTACGATGTTCAGCTGATTGGTGGAACTGTTTTACACCAAGGTAAAATTTCAGAGATGGCAACTGGGGAAGGAAAAACACTTGTTTCCACCTTGCCAGCTTACCTCAATTCGCTTGGAGGCCGTGGTGTTCACATTGTTACCGTGAATGATTACCTGGCCAAGCGTGACTCCGAATGGATGGGATCAATCTATGAATTTCACGGACTTCGCGTGGATTGCATTGACCGGCACCAGCCCAATACCGAAGCGAGGCGCAAGGCTTACCAGGCAGACATTACCTGGGGAACCAACAACGAATTTGGTTTTGATTATCTGCGCGACAATATGGCGCACGATAAAGAAGAGCTTGTACAGCGGAGGTTGCATTATGCAATGGTAGATGAAGTCGATTCTGTGCTGGTTGATGATGCCAGAACCCCTTTGATTATTTCAGGTCCAATGGCCCAGGGCGACAGGCAGGATTTTGAGGTTCTAAAGCCTCGGATTTTGAAGCTTGTGGAAGCCCAAAAAGCGCTGGTTCAAAAGTTGTTGATAGATGCCAAGAAACTTTTGGCTGAGAACAATGAAAAGGAGGGCGGACTTGCCCTTTTCCGGGCGCACCGCGGACTTCCCAAATACAAACCACTGATTAAGTTTTTAAGTGAGCCGGGCATTCGGGTTATTCTTCAGAAGACAGAAAACATCCATCTGGAAGACAACCAGAAGAAGATGCCTGAGGCGGATAAAGTTCTTTATTTCACCATCGACGAGCGCCACAATTCAATTGATCTCGCTGAACTTGGAATTGATTTCATCACAACTTCAGGAGAAGATCCAACATTTTTCATTTTGCCCGATATCGGTGCTGCAATGGCAGGGATTGAAAATGACAAGGCCCTGAATCCGCAGCAAAAAATTGAGGCAAAAGATAAACTGGTAAGCGAGTATGGTGAGAAATCCCAGCGGATTCACACCATTCAGCAGTTGCTTAAGGCCTATTGCCTGTTTGAAAAGGATGTTGAATACATTCTTGTAGATGGAAAGGTAAAAATTGTGGATGAGCAAACGGGTCGTGTGATGGAAGGCCGCCGCTATTCCGATGGATTACACCAGGCAATTGAAGCAAAGGAAAGCGTGAAGATTGAGGACGCTACCCAGACTTATGCCACCGTTACACTTCAGAATTATTTCAGAATGTACCACAAGTTGGCTGGTATGACAGGAACTGCCGAAACCGAGGCAGGTGAATTCTGGCAAATTTACAAGTTGGATGTGGTGAGCATTCCGACCAACCGCAAGGCTGTTCGCAAGGATGCTGAGGACAAGGTTTACAAAACCGTTCGTGAAAAATTCAATGCGGTAGTGGAAGAAATTGAAATACTCACAAAGGCCGACAGGCCGGTTTTGGTGGGTACCACTTCGGTTGAGATTTCTGAATTATTAAGCCGGATGCTGAAGATTCGCAACATTCGTCATCAGGTGTTGAATGCCAAGTACCACCAGAAAGAAGCCGAAATTGTTTCTGAGGCTGGTAAACCGGGTACGGTAACGATTGCCACCAACATGGCCGGCCGCGGTACCGATATTAAACTTACGGATGTCTCGCGGAACGCGGGTGGACTTGCCATTATCGGTACCGAGCGCCACGAATCGCGGCGCGTTGACCGGCAGCTTCGCGGCCGGTCCGGCCGGCAGGGAGACCCGGGTAGTTCTCAGTTTTTTGTGAGTTTGGAAGACGATTTGATGCGCCTCTTCGGCTCCGAAAGAATTTCCAAACTCATGGACAGAATGGGCTTCAAGGAAGGCGAGGTAATCCAGCATTCCATGATCACAAACTCCATCGAGCGTGCACAGAAAAAAGTTGAGGAAAATAACTTCGGTATCCGGAAGCGCCTTCTTGAATACGATGATGTGATGAACTCTCAGAGGGAGGTAATTTACAAGCGTCGCAAAAATGCCCTTTTGGGTGACAGGCTCGAGCTTGACATCCAGAGTCTTATCTGGGATACTTGCGCCAATGTGGTAGAAAGCAATAAGGGTGGTCAGGTGGATTTTGAAAATTTCCAGCTGCAATGCCAGCATAATTTTGCTTTCGTTCCTGCCATTGATGAAAGTGTATTCTCTTCTGAGAAAAAGGACAATCTTGTTTCGAAGTTATATTCTCAGGTGAGCAAAGAATACCGCAATCGCTGCAACATTCTTCAACAGAATTCACTTCCAGTATTCAGGCAAATTGACCAGGAACAAGGTGGTCGGATTGAAAATGTAGTCGTGCCCATCACCGATGGAAAGCGCTTTATGCAGGTTTCAGTTCCTTTGAAAAAGGTCATTGAAAATGAAGGTTCTCAATTGGTAAAAACCATTCAGCAGCAATCAACCCTCATTTTTATTGATCAGGCCTGGAAGGAACATCTGCGCGATATGGATGATTTGAAGCAGTCGGTGAACAACGCTGTTTACGAGCAAAAGGACCCATTGCTGGTGTATAAGTTTGAGGCACTAAACCTTTTCCGCAAGTTCATTTTTAAAGTGAATGAGGATCTGGTTTCGTTCATTCTTAAAGTCACCATTTATGCGGAAGATCAGGCACCTCAAGCGGCCCAGCCACAAAGGCCTGCTCCCCGACAGGAGCCAAAACCCCAACTGAGGGAAAGCCGTGCCGAGGCGCCGGGTATGCCGGAACCAGGACAGGAAGATGGCCCTCCTCAAGGTCCAAAAGCACAGCCGGTTCGCGTTGAGAAAATTGCCAACCGCAACGATCGTATTTCGGTTCGGTATTTTAACGGCGAATTGAAGCGGGATGTTAAGTACAAGACGGTAGAAGAGGATATTCTCGCCAACCGCTGTGTAATTGTGGATATGTAAAAAATAAAGCTGGCTCTGTTTTTTGCTTACAAATGCTGAATTAATCCTTAGAAAAGCCAAAGAGAATTTGCCTCCACTCAGGCTAGTTTTATTGCATGAAGAAACCGGTCCTTTCCGAACATATCCTTTAAGATTCGGGCTTCGGAAATGGATGGATGTTCGATGTATAGCTTCAATAGGTTTGCTGCTTCCAAAGGATTGATTTCAAGAAATATCTCACCACCTGCTGACAGGGTTTTTTCGACACTTTCAAGAATTTTGCGGTAAAAAATCAGAGGGTCAGAATCCTGAACAAACAACGCCAGATGGGGCTCGTGTTTCAAAACCCGGTTTTCCATTGTACTTGCTTCGGAGTTCAGCACATAAGGTGGATTGGAGACCAGAATGTCCCAGACTCCTTCATTGGAAATCTCCTCCAGTATATTGGCCTGAAAAAAATGGATTTTCTGTCCATATTTTTCCGCGTTCTGTTGGGCCGTTTCAAGTGCTTCTACACTCAAATCCAATGCGCTTACACTTTTCCATCGACCCATTTTGGATAAGGCAATGGCAATGCATCCGCTTCCAGTACCTAAGTCGAGAATTCGTTTTTCTTGTTGATGGCTTGTCTTCAGGACTTCGCCCACCAATTCCTCTGTTTCAGGTCTTGGGATTAATACAGATGGGTTTACCAGAATTTCCAGTCCACAAAAATCAGCTTTGCCCAAAAGGTATTGAAGTGGTACTCCTTGCTCAATTCCTGAAACAATTTCTTCAAACCGGGAGAATTTCTCCTCAGACATAACAAGCTCATTTCCAGGAAGCGCAACAGAATTACCCCCAAGTTCCCTGATTATTATCCTGAAAACTGCGTAGCCTTCTTCCTGACCAAGTACATCTGCAAGGCGATTTAAAAACTTGGTTCTATCTTGGGCTTTCAATTTATTGGTGAATGGAGGAACAGACAATGGATCGGTTTCATGAGTTTTTGGTCCGCAAAAATATCGATGCGCAGGGCTTTTCTCTTGGAAAACCTGAACTTTTTCAAAAATGGAAGGAAATATTTGTGGAATTAAATGAAGATAGCTTTGTGATGCAGCAGAAATTCCAGCTCAATCCAATACGCCGTTCTTTCCCCCTCGTAAGGCACGAATCCCTGAAATTTGATAAAAATGGATAATCAATTTGAACAGATTTTTGAGTCGGTGCTGTTTGAATCTACCGGACTTGGACTTGATATTCTTGATTTTTCTTTATCTGCTGCCGGGCTTGTAAATACTTGTGCCAGACTTTCCACAGCGGAAGGCGAATTTTTCATTAAAATGAATGAAAGGCCTGAGCCAGATTTTTTTAGATCTGAAGCAGCTGACCTGGAAATCCTTCGCCAGCATGTTCCAGTTCCGGCCGTGGTCGGGTATGGAAAAACGGCAGGTTGGAATTTTCTCCTGACAGAATTTGTTGAAGAAGGTGTTCCGACGCAAAATACCTGGTCGGATGCGGGTATAATTCTCGCTTCCCTGCACCAACAACGCTCAGACCAGCATGGGTTTGCGCATTCAAATTTTCTCGCAAGTCTTGCCATGGATAATAGGCCTAAGCTAGATGGAATTGATTTTCTTATTCAAAACAGGATTTTGCCGGCCATCGGCCTTTGCCTGATGGAAGAGAAAATTTCGCTTGACCTTTACAAGAGGATTGAATCGTTTTGTGCTCGTTTAGGGCGGATTATCCCTCAGGAAGAGCCCTCACTTTTACATGGCGACTTATGGACCGGAAATCTGATGGTTGGACAAAATGGGAAGGCAGTTTTCATCGACCCTGCCGCTTATTATGGCTACCGGGAATCTGAACTGGCCTTTACTTATTTGTTCGGGAGCTTTGACCGAAAGTTTTATGAATCATATCTGGAGGTTTTTCCGCTTGAACCAGGCTTCGGTGAACGTGTGTCTGTGTATCACATTCATCCGCTTTTGGTTCATGTTCAGCTGTTTGGCAATGGCTACATTGCCGGAATTGAAAAAATCCTGAAGAGATTTGCTTAGCAAAGGTCTCCTCAGGATTTTAATTGTGTGCTTATTCTACGATGATTTTTACCGGTGCAATCGAACCGGTATTGGAAACTACCAATAGACTATAAAGGCCCGGTGGCAGGCCGCCCAGTTCAATTTTGGTTTCATTTCCATCGATTTTTCCGGAAAGCACTTCTACTCCTCTCAAATCTATCAGGCGGAATGAAGATCCATTTAACCTTGAATCGGCTCGGATGATTAAGAATAGGTGCGCCGGATTGGGCTGAACTTTCAAGGAAAGTCCGGAACGAATTTTTGAAATGGCTTCGGTGATGATGGCAATTCCTGAAGTGTCACTACAGGTTCCATTTCCTGCAATGCAGCGGTAGCGGTAGCCATTAAATGCCAGCGGTGTATTCAGAATTGTAAGGGAAGTGCTGTCATATCCGAGGTAAGCCGGGTCTGTTGAACTTATGTCTGTAAATCCAGCTCCATTGTCTAACTGCCAATGCAAACCAATTCCATTGCCGGATGCTGGATCTGTTTGAACACTTAGTACCACCGAATTTCCTTCATCGAATCCGATGGAAACAGGCTCTGAAATGAATGTTGGACCTGCCAGCAAGGTCAGATTCAGCTGGGCCGTAGAATCGCATCCGAAGGCATTCTGGGTAGTGAAATAATAAATTCCACTGCTGTCCCTTGAAATTCCATTCCATACCAAAGGTCCGCAACTGGTCAAATTTGTTACCGACGAATCTTGGCCTGGCGGTGGGTTGAATATGGTTACGATGAATACCGAATCACACCCGCCTGCAATTGGTTTTATCAGTTCATAAATGCCCGCTGTATCAAAACTGAAACCATTCCATGAAAATGGCAGACACCTGGTAAATTCATAAAAGTCCGTTTCTGGTTGCGGCAGAATGGTAAGGATCAAAGTTGCGGTACTATCACAGCCATTTGCGCTTGTACTTGTGAAAGTATAAGTGCCATTGTCGTTGTAAGTCTGGCCATTCCAAACATATTCTCCGCAGACTGAAATACTTTCTGATGATGCATTCGGAAATACTGTGAGTAAAAGTCTGGACACTGTGTCGCATCCACCCTGAGGGCCCGGTGTGATGAACAGGTAAATACCGGATTCGGTAAGAACCTGATTTTTCCAGTTATAGGATCCACAGGCAGAATCAACTGTTTGAATGGTATCTGGAACAGGAAGAACCGTCAGGATTAGATTGGCAATAGAATCACAACCGTTTGAATTGGTGGTGTTAAAGAAATAAATTCCGCTGTTGTCTCTGATGAGGCCATTCCAAAAATAAGGTCCGCAGTTGGCTACATTCGTAATGGATGTATCAGGAACAGCGAAGATGCTTAATTGAAGCGTTGCAACGCTGTCACATCCAAGGATGTTTGGCGAAGTAATTGAGTAGGTTCCGCTGGAATCCAGCAATTGACCGTTCCAGCTGTATGGTCCGCAAGAGCTTGCCGTTTCATTACTGCTCACCGGAATTATGGTGAGGAACAGCCTAGCCGTGGAATCACATCCGTTGGGTAATTGGGTGATAAAATCATAGACTCCCGACTCGTTGTATTCCCTTCCATTCCAAAAGTAATTGGCACAGCTTGAGTCAGATAGAATTGAAACTTGTGGCGGAATAAATACAATTAAATTCAGTTTAGCAGTAGAGTCACAGCCATTCTGATTGAGAGAATTATAATAATAAATCCCTGTGTTGAAATAGGTTTCTCCATTCCAGAAATAAGGTCCACAACTTTGTGTCACGGTAATTGATGTATCAGGAACTGGTGAAACATTCAGGTTCAGGTAAGCTATGGAATCGCATCCTAGAGCATTGGGGTTGGTTACTTGATAATTTCCGGAGCTTGTCAATATTTGATTATTCCAAAAATAAGATCCACAAGATTTTACGGTATCTCTTGTCTCAATCAAATAAATAATAAGATCGAGTCGGGCTAAAGAATCACATAGTCCGGGGACTGTGAAATTCACAAAATAGGTACCCGAATTTTGATAAAGGTTTCCGTTCCACAGATAAGGACCACAGTTTTGATGGGCAGTGACAGATGTATCCCTTGTGGGTAAAACCAGAAGGTTTAGCCTGGAAACGGAGTCACAGCCATTGGCATTAAGCGAGAAAATAAAGTAAGAACCACTTTGGGTAAACAAATTTCCATTCCAGAAAAAAGGTCCACAACTGGAAATATTCTCCACAAGTGTGTCGGGTTTGGGGTAGATGATTAATTCCAGCCGGGCAGTTGAATCGCAACCATTTGCGTTAAATGTGTTGAAAAAATAAGTACCGGAACTGTCTAGCACTTGGTTGTTCCAGACATAAGGTCCGCAGTTTTTCACGGTGCTTCTCGAGGTATCTTCTGCTAAATTAATTTGGAGATCGAGTCTTGCAATGGAATCGCAGCCGCTTGGCAGTGCAAATGTCAAGAAATATGTACCCGAAACCGAATACTGCAGATTATTCCAAACATAAGGCCCGCAATTGGAAATACTGGTAATTGATGTGTCAGACCTTGGGATTATGGTAAGATTAAGACTGGCAACGGAATCGCATCCGAGTGGGGTGGTACTGTTGAAGAAATAGTTTCCGCTGCTGGAATACAAAGAGCCATTCCACTGATAAGACCCACAAGCTGAAACTGTAATTTGGGAAGTATCGGGCGGGTTTGTGCGTGTAAAGTTAAGCTGGTAAACAGAATCACAAGACCCTGTCTGGGTTGGTACAAAATGGTAATACTGACCATTGGTTTCGATATTTTGACCATACCAGAATGTTGGTTTACAGGAGCTTAGGCTTTGAACCAATGTATCTGGAATAACAACATTAAGGCGCAAGACATAGAGGCTGTCGCATCCAGTTCCACTTGTAACTAGATGGGAATAAGTTCCATTCTGAGTTAAGGTTTGGCCATAAAAGTCAAATACAGAACCATTGCAAAGTGTGGCGGTAAAATTCCTACGGATAATCCTGCTTGTATCCAGTATCGTGGTTATGGTGCTGTCGCAACCGGCAGAAGTAAAAAATTGTGATACATAAATCCCGGGCGAATTTGCCTGAATTCCATTTGGCAAAGTATAAGATGAGCTTGGGCAGATGGTTATGCTGTCAATTCTGGATTTAAGCGCATTCACTTTTAATAAAATGTTATCGGATTGAATGGTGTCGAGCAAATTCCATATCCGAACAAAATAGGCTCCCGAATTTGACACCTGGGCTGGGTTAAAGTTCAGAACAGGAACAGTGTCGTTTTCCAAAACCTGATTGTCCTTAAACCACTGAAACTTTAGGCGTGTACCCGTAGCCTGAACCAGCAAGCTGACAGGATTGCCAGCACAAACATCCTTATCGGTTGATTGGAAAATTAATGATGGGGCAAAGTTAAATTCTTTGATGGTCACCAATTGGGAAAGAGTATCACGGCATCCGGTTCCGGGAATTCCATAGGTATAAGAAATCAGGGTTTGACCCAATCCAACGAAATCTGTATTAAATAGATTTTCGAAAACGCCATTGCCAATAAATGTGCCGCCTGGCGGTGTGCCAGCAAGTGTTATAAATCCTGCATTTTCATAATAGGCTGTATCCAGATTGGTACTGAGTGCCGGTAAAGGATTTACCTTTATTGTTTTGCTTACTGTATCCCTGCACTGGCTGTTGATGGCTGTAACAATTAACTGAACTTCAAATTCACCAAGGCTGGAATAAATTTTCTGAGGTTCTGCCATTGTTGAACCGGTTTGATCACCGAATTTCCACTCATAAGTAGCAAAATCATTTTCCAGAACCGACAAGTTTATGAGAGGCAGCTGATTGTCGAAACAATGGTCTGAAACCTCCATTATTGCAATGGGCGTGGGGTTCAGAATGATTTCCTTTTTGTCTTCCCCGTAGCAACCTTCCAATGAATAGGCCCTGGCCACAACTTCGAAAGTATCGGAGCGGCTGTAAATATGCTGGGCAGGCGAAGTCGAAAAAATACTTGTATCCGAATCTCCAAAATACCATTCATACAATGGTGAAATTTCCCCAATTGGGATGGAGGTTGTAAGGTTAAAAACAACTGGCTCCTGAGCACATCCAATGTTGTTTGAAATGGCTACAACAGGAACTGGCTTACTTAATCTTTTAATCTTCAGGGTATCATTGGAAGGATTGTCATCCTGATTTTCAACGAGCCAAACCTTGATTTGGTAAGTTCCTTCAAGACTCAAATCTGCTGTTTGGGTGAAGGTGAATTCAATAGAATTGTCGAACACTCCTGGAATTGTATCGTAAATAATTATGCCGCCGTTTATTTGATAGGCCAATTGAACATTGCTTCCGGGGATATTTCCATTTTTATTTACTTCAAGAGTAATTTTCTCATTTTCTGTTTTGGCACATGAATTACTGGGTGATGTCAGGTTGGATAAACCAAAATCAATGAGGAATTCATAAGCACCCAAGTCGGGGGCAAGAGAATTGCGAACTTTTCCATCTATGTCCGTTGAAATCCCTTCTGAGGGAATACCGGCGCCATTTATTTGCCGCTGATTGGGAACTAAAAGTGTGTCAGACTGGAAGAATGGCTGCAGTAATTTCGAATTTACTTCGGCCGAAATTAACTGTCCCCATGCTGTTATATTGGAATAGCCATTATTTGCGGTTCTGGCAAATTGGGAGCCGCCAGAATAAAAACAATTGAAATCCCAGTCTTTTTGATTGGGTATTGTGCCAATTTGGATAGCAGGCCCGTTAGAAAGATTTGCAAAAATATTATTCTTAATAAGCGTGCCGTTGGATTCTTGAAACTCCAATGCAGAGGCATAATCAAGATCAGTTCCATCAATTCGGATGCTGTTAAAAAGAATTTTGCTGTTATTTGATCCAGCTTGGACTATGAGTCCTTTGGATATTCCGGGGCCTTTTGTCTGAATAATATTGTTGGAAACAGAGGTTTCGCTCGCTTGCATTATCAGACCGGTACCATTGGTAATTCCCCAAATTTTGTTTTTAAATACTTCCTGAGATTTCCCTAACAGAATTTTTACACCGGTTCCGGCGATGTCAGAAATTCGATTCTGGAATATTTTGGAAAACTGACCGCTGCTTTCAATTCCTGTACCACAACGGATGATTTTGTTGCCTGAAATTTCAGATTGAGAAGCCGAAGAAAAAATGCCGAACAAAATTCTACCGGATCCGGTAGAAGAAATAGGAGTTATCGAATTGTTCCGAACCGTAATCGCAGATCCTTGGATTAAACTAATACCCCTGTTTTGGTTGGAAGATGACCCCACAGAATTTTCAGAACTCACTGAAAAATTATTGCCATCAATCAGTATGTTGACAGAACTGCCCTCAACAGAACAGCCGATTGACTTTGCCAATCCCTGCGAACTTATCGCGCTAATACTGTTATTGAGAACTTGGATTTTACTAGATTGGGTAATTTGTAGTCCATTTGCGATGTTCTCAGTATTTACATACTGCGATCGACTTATGGCGGTGACGATGTTGTCTTCAATAATTCCATTTTGGCAATTGCTGAAAATAATACCAGAGGAGATAACCGTAGATCCTGCACTTCCTTGCAGATAGGATGCCTTGATGGTATTTCCTTTCACCAGTGGCTTAAAACAAGCGCCCAGCAAAACAGCAGAACTACTTCCGGTTAAACTTTCTGAAACATCAATCTGATTGTTCAGAATTTGAATGCCGCTTGCCCTAGAATTGGATGGCGCTTGAATCTGAATAGTACCACATCGATTGCCCGAAATTGTAATTGCGGAATCTGTAAAAGTATTGGGTGAGTAAATGTATCCAAGTCTTGAATTTGTTATGGAAAGGTGATGAGACCCACCCGAAATTTGAAGACTGATTTTTCCATTTTTTCTGCCAATGCCGAACCTATAAAGGTTCAAATATTTGGTTCCGTTAATTCCAAAGGTAAAATCCCGGTTGGCATTTGAGGTCTGATACTCCATTAAAACTGCAGAACTGTCACCTGATTCCGACTCAAAGGTTACTGTATTAATGGCACTGCTTCCTTGAATATTCCCAATTTCCGCCTGTTCTTTATAGACTCCATTCCGTATTTTAAATACAACCGGACAACTCACTCCAGTAAAATTCAAGGCTTTAACTGCATCTGAGATTGAGAGAAAATCAGGACTATTTCCACCTATGGTAAAAACACCGCAGAGGTTGGAAACTAGTGTTCCTGTTTGTGAAGTGTCATTTCTGAGATTGCAATCCAGACTTCCGTCGTTAATTTTTGTCCATGCTTTAATTTCATACGCACGGCCTGGTAAAAAATAATAATTTCCAACCTGAACAGTTGCTTCGGTTTTGCCAGCGAGAGAACCTGACCAGAAAAAAGGTATTTGTGAAATTCCATTCACTTCCCATAAGATTGAAACCGATTTTATTGTTCTTTTTCCATGGTTTTGAAGGATAACATTGATGGGTTGAAAGCCAGAAGATATGGGAGTCTGCAATCCAACAATTTTATTGATCCCCATATCAATTTCGCAAAGTTCGAATTCCTCAGCACCAATATCCGGAATTGAATTTCGAACTTGATCATCAATGTCGGTCTGAATTATAGCAAGATTCATCCCTGAGTTATCCAAAAGACTTTGGCAGGTGATCAGAACCGAATCGGACTGGAAGTAAGGATTTACATTGATTGAATTTGCATCCTGTCCTAAAACTGTCTGAACTTCAGACAGACTCGAAAGAGATTGACTTGAATTCAGGAACAAGGCTGCGTTTTTGCTGAAATAGCAGTTATGGTTCCAAACTCGATTTGAAGAAAGATTCGAAACCCTTACAGCTTGACCGGAGCCAAAATTGCTAAAAATGTTGTTTTTTAATTCACTGCCAATTCCACTTTCTACTTCCAGAGCAAGGCTACTCACTAAATCTGTGCCTTTGGCCAAGACGCTGTTAAAATAAATTCTAGAGCCTGTGGCCGGTGATTTCACCCAAATTCCTCTGGATGGAGTATTTCCCAAAACATTAATATAATTGTTGTAAGTCAGTGAATTAGGCGTTTCAATTACGATTCCATTACCGGTTACATTTAAAATTCTATTACGACTTACCACTTGATTAGCGCCTGCTAAAAGCGAAATGCCATTTCCAAAAATTCCAAAAATTCTGTTTTTAATAATTCGTGCATTCGTGCACTTACTTTCAATTCCGGTGTTAAAATTGGAAAGGGTATTGTTGTAAATATCAACAGAATCGCCGGAAGTTTGAATACCGGTCATTCCAGGTTCCACATTTGCGCCCAGAATCAATTGATTATTGGTGATTTTTCCTGATTGGTTTGAGGTATTCAAAATGCCATTTACCACCCGTGTTTCATTCACCTGACCTATGGTAGAAGCTAGGGAAAAGGAATTGCTATCGAGTACAAAGTTGGCATTTGAACCTTCCAGAAGTGCAGCCTTTGTATTGGCTTTCGAAGAATAGGATTCAACCAAAAATTGATTCTTCTTAATTATTGCATTTACGCAATTTCCAACCTTCAGACCAATTGCATCGTGAGAACATCTGCCATAATAGAATGAACTTCCCGCTCTCGCATAATTCTTTTGTACCATCGCATTGGGAGAATTTGAAATTCCAATTCCACATGCAATCTGTGTTTGACAAGTTGATGAGGATATTGCAGATTTTGAATTGATATAAATTGAATTTCTTTCAATAAGCGGAGAGGAAGAGTAACTGATAAAAACACCGAAATGGTTTGAGTATCCTACAATATCAGATGTGATTTTATTGTTTACAACCGAAATCTTGTTTGATGACAAATTTTGATTTCCATTCAGGTAAATAAAACCTGAGTTATTGTTGGCAATATTTATTGATGAATCTACCTGAGAACCGGTTGAAAAAATATTCCCTAAAACACAGGATTGAAAATTAATGTTGTGGTTTCCATCGGAGAGTAGAATTGCATTGTTTCCATTCGTCCTTTTTACGCCGATATTTTTTAAATTTAAATAATCGGTACCACGCAGATTAAGGGAAAAATCTCTTTCAGTGCTAATACCAGTATATTCAAGAATTGATTTAGAACTATCTCCGCTTAAGGATTCGAATGTAATTGTATTGATTAGACTGCTTCCTTGGATTTCACCAAGTTGGATTTGCTCGTCATAAACCCCATTTGCAACTTTAAAATTTACAGGACAAGTAATTCCTGCAACAGTTAATATTGAAACTGCCTCTGTGAAAGTGGAAAAGTCAGAGTTTGTTCCTCCAATGGTGTAGGACCCGCAAAGTGCTGAGGCAATTGAGCCAGAGCGTATTGAATCGTTTTTTGAATTGCAGTCATTTTGAAAAACAGAATAAGCCAATAATTTGCATGGCACCCCTGGAATAAAATTATAAGACCCAATCTGGACTTCCAAGGTTCCAGAAACCAATTGACCATTCCACTGAAACGGCGACTGAGAAACTCCATTTACACTCCACTGAATGGTGAGATTAGTAATTGGGTTAATGCCATGATTTCGGAGTAGAATTTTTATTGGTTGTAAACCCGAAGAAATAGGACTTTCTAGGCCAACAAAACGATCAACACCCGCATCGTATCCGCACGGATCGAATTCTTTTGCTCCAATATCTGGGTTATTACCACGGGATGAGTCAAGAATATCAACAACTATTTCAGGAATGTCTATGGCTGCATCGTTTAGAATTATCTGATTTACTGATAAATCATCCAACGAATTAAAATAGGGATTGGTTGAAATAGAGCCTGAATTTTGACCAAGTGCAGTAATTAAATTTGGAAGCCAGTAAACCGCGCTTGCATTCAATGACAATAAATAATTTGAAGGGCTGTAGTAACAGTTATTGCTCCAAACAATTCCAGAACCAGGATTTAGAACTGTAATTGAACTTCCTGCATCAGAACATGAAAAAATATTATTTTGGATTTTACTGCCAGAGCTTGCTTTTAGTACAAATGCAGAATTTTTAAATACGTCAGTTCCCGTAGCATTAATACTGTTAAAGTAAATTTTAGAATTGAAAGCGTTCGAATCCAATAATATGCCATGAGAAAGGCCGCTGCCTTCAGTTTGAAAAAAATTGTTGGCAATCAATGAATTGGATGTCCTTACCCAGCAGGCAATTCCATTCGTGATTTTGGTTACCCGATTCTGAAGGACTTCATTGCCCAAACCATTCGCCAAATCAATTCCGATTCCATTTACGGTTGAAATGTTGTTTTTGATAATTCTAATTCCGTTTCCAGTTATTCTAATTCCTGAAAGTGAATTGCTAATAATATTTGAAGAAATGAGTGTTGAATCTGCAATTGATTCGAAACCCAAATTAACTGGAGCCGAATTTATTGAGGATAGGCGGATAATATTTGACTTAATGACACATTTTCTTGCCTTGATTTTTATTCCAGTTATTGAAGTCCCTCCACCTGTGCTTGCGGCACCATTTGCACTTAAAATAAAATCATTTCCATCTGATATAAGATTGTTGGAACTGGTATCCGTTATTATGCCGGTAACCATAGCAAATCCACTTAATCCGGTAAGTGAGATTGAGTTTTGAATAAATTGAGTGAATACTGAATTGGCAACCTGGAATCCAATACTTTGGTTTATCCGGTTTCCAATAACGGATCTCGAATTACACTTTATTAAGTTGGATGCCACTTGAAGACCATTGCAATTAACAATGTCCATGCCTATGGCATCTGCGTTAAAACCAGTAAAATCCTGCTTGGATGAAACATTAATAGAATTTCCAAAAATGCTGGCATTCTTAAAGTTCTTTAAAGAAATTCCTTTTAACCTGCCTCCATTTAATGAAGCGATTGAAATCAAGTTTTGACGAATTGATAATCCCAATGAATTTAAATTTCCATTTAATGCCAAATAGCCCAGAGCATTTTTTGAAATTGAAATATTTGAGTCACAGCCATTTTCCAAGCTTGTAATGTTTCCTATTCGGCAACTCTTAATGTCAAGCCCATTTACTTTTTCAGATAGTAGCAAAGCAATTTGACCATTTTGCCTTTGAATATTCAGTTTGTTTAACTTTATATTCTGCGTTCCTGACAAGGAAAGGGTGTAATCCCGGGAATTGTTTTCAAAGTTGTATTGAAGGGTAACAGATGTGCTGTCACCATTTTCCGGCTCAAATGTTATGGTGTTTTGGAGGCTGCTGCCCAGTATTTTTCTCAGGTTAACTTGCTCTGAATAAATACCCGGCCTGACCTTAAATACCACTGGACAGGAAATAGATGCATTATTTAATGCAAATGTCGCGTCTGTAAAGTTTGTAAAATCGGGGTTTTCACCTCCAATGGTATAATTTCCACACAAAGCCCCCCCAAGCCTGGTGGTAATGGTATCGTTAAGATGGTTATAATCATTGCTGTTATTCGGATCGTTTATCCATATCCGAAAGGTTCGGATACCCCCTATTGGAAATACATACGATCCTATTTCTAAGTTTTCAATCTTTTCGCCAAATAAAAGCTGACCTGACCAATTGAAAGGCACTTGTTGAATTCCGTTTACATTCCATTGAATATTCACAGAGTTAATGGTTTCAATTCCTTGGTTGAATAGGCTAATCTTCACGGGCTGAATTCCCGCTTCAAATGGCATTTTGGGCGAATCAAATGAAAATAAATTGAGGTCTCTCGGACTGGGAACCAGAATTTTGATATTGTCTATTATCCAAAAACCTGTGGTATCGCCCTCCCATGAAAATCTTAATTTCACATTGCTGCGAGCCCCTGCTATAGCACTTATGTTAATTATTTCCTGTACGGTTCCAGAAGTTGAAGCAGTAAATTCGGATTGGAGGCCCCATGTTTGACCGTTATAAACTTCTAACACTCCTTTTCCGGATTGCCCTACATCCAGATGATGGTTAAAAAACAGGAGAATATTGGCATTGATGGAACAATCAATAGAAGGACTTTCCAGACTTACTCTTTCAGGGCCTGCTCCTGCTGCCATCATTTTTGTATCAAAAACGGCTGCTTTTCCACTTACAGGATAATTGAGGAGAAGTTGGGTAGGGTTATCAAACTGCCATAAACCGGATTCTGAACTCCCAGCCTGGTTAAAGTTTGACCAGGCTGGAGGTGGAGTAGAATTGGATGCCGATGAGAAATCCTCATTCAGCAAATAGACCTGAGCCTGAGTGTGATAGGCAGGTAGTAATATAAAAATCAGACCTAATACAAGTAAAAGGAAAGGCCTAAAAAGTGTGTAATCAGATTCAGAATTGGGCATATTCATGCATGCACTTTGGAGAGGGTAAAATTTCGAATCATTTAAGAGGGTAAAAAATGGCTTTGGACGATATTCTTACCTTTCGCCCCCACAAATATATCCAATATTTTTATTGGTAAAGTTCAAAATTATAAAACTATTTTGGGATTCATCAAGCATAATTTTTTGATAAAACTTTTATGCCCTCAAGTAGGCTTTTTATCAGCGTAAGCAAGATTGAGATAGAACAGTCCTAAAAAATAGGCAAATCACAATTTCATGTGCAAAGACTTCATAATGAATGAGTTTTGGAGTCTTTTAACCTCATAATTCAAAATGATTGGATGGACAGAATTTGGTAAAACTTTAAAATTTTACGGATGTTAATCCAAATGAAAACTCTGCTTTGCTGGCTGGAAACGTGCGAAAATTTATACCCCTCACTGTTACTCCTGAGAAAAAGATAATGGGTATTCAGTATGCAATATTTCTTACCAAGTCGCTTGGAAGAAAGCCCCTGGGGCTGAGAAAAATTTCCGGCTTATCCGTTCATTGAAGAAAGGAATTCTGCATTGCTCTTGGTAAACTTCATTCGGTCCTTCAAGAATTCCATAGCCTCAATTGAGTTCATGTCGTTCATGTGCTTGCGAAGGATCCAAACGCGCTGCAATTCTTCCTTGTCCATCAAAAGGTCTTCGCGGCGGGTGCCGGAGGCTGGAACATCGATGGCAGGATAAACCCGCTTGTTGGCAAGTCGGCGATCCAGCTGCAATTCCATGTTTCCTGTGCCTTTAAATTCTTCAAAAATAACCTCATCCATTTTGGATCCGGTATCGATCAGCGCAGTTGCAATGATGGTAAGGCTGCCTCCGTTTTCTACATTACGGGCAGCGCCAAAAAATCGTTTTGGTTTATGCAGCGCATTTGCATCCACACCACCTGACAAAATCTTACCCGACGACGGCACAACTGTGTTGTAAGCCCTGGCAAGTCGCGTGAGGGAGTCTAGTAGAATTACCACATCATGACCACATTCTACCAGCCTTTTCGCCTTTTCCAGAGCGATTGTGGCTACTTTTACATGGCGCTCTGCCTGCTCATCGAAGGTTGAAGCAATTACTTCTGCTTTTACACTTCTTTGCATGTCGGTTACCTCTTCCGGCCTTTCATCAATGAGAAGGACCATCAGGAAAACCTCAGGGTGGTTTTTAGAAATGGAATTCGCTATTTCTTTTAAGAGTACGGTTTTTCCGGTTTTTGGCTGCGCCACAATCATTCCCCTTTGACCTTTTCCAATTGGGGCGAAAAGATCCAAAATGCGGGTAGATAACTGATCGTGTGTGGTACTCAAGTTGAGTCTTTGATCCGGGAAAAGCGGTGTTAGATATTCGAATGGAACTCTATCGCGAATTTCTTCTGTAGTTTTACCATTGATGCTCTCAACTTTAAGCAATGCAAAGTAGCGCTCACCCTCTTTCGGGGCACGAATCTGAGCTGAAACTGTATCACCGGTTTTCAGGCCAAACATTTTGATCTGGTTAGGCGCTACATAAACATCATCCGGACTTGCGAGGTAGTTGTATTCCGGAGAGCGGAGGAAACCGAATCCTTCATTGGTAATTTCGAGGACTCCAATGTTAGAAACAATGCCGTCAAACTCACGAAAATTGATGTCTTGTCTTCTTGGCCTGTATTGTTGAACGCCTCCTTCTGGATTTTCTTGGCGTTCAGCCGGTGGATTTCCAGCCTGAGGTTGCTGTGGAGCTCTTTCTCTGTCCCTTTCTCTATCTGGGCGCTGAAATCGTTCATTCTGACCAGAATTTGCAGGTCTTTCAGGCCTTTGAAACCGATCATTTCTTTGTTGATGTCCTTCGTTTCTTGGTTGAAATTTTTCAACTGGTTCTGAAGGAGCTGGCTTCGAAGGTTCTTGGTGGGCAGCAGGCTCAGCAGGCGCTGTAGCTTCTGGCATGTTGAAAGTGCCCATGATCTGGTCAATGTCCAGCTTGAAATCTTTTAAGATGTCTTCCGGGGCCGATGTCTTTTTCTTTACCTGGATTTCTGGAGCAACTTCTTCAATCTGAATCTGCTCTTCAGCAGGTGCTTCAAACTCAAGGGCTGGCATGTCGCTGTTTTCCAGCTGCTTTTTCATGCGTGGTCGCTTTCTGCCTGAATCGCCTCCGGAGGAAGCGCTTTGTGGCTTAGATTCAGCCGGATTTTGAGTCTCCGCTTTTTGAGCGGCAATTATGCCATGAATGAGCTCTTCTTTGCCAAGTTTACGGAAGTTGGCGATTCCTGCCTTTTCGGCAATTTCCTTTAATTCGGAACTCAGATAGCTTTTCAGGTCTTCAGCAGTATGCATGAATGCTCGGAAATATTGATAAATAAAATGTGTTGGAAATCCCTTTTGAGGGATTATATTTTTCAGAATAAAAAAAGGAGCGGAAGTACCAACGCGAATGAAAATCGTTACTGCGTTCTTCCTTTCGGGTGCAATAATAAGGAATTATCCTGAAAACGAATTCGCCTTCCCTCAGTTAATTTTTTTTTCTGTTGATTTTAAGCTTCTCCAGAGCAGAAAAAGCCCTGCCAATACCATTGGAATGCTGAGGTTTTGACCCATGTTCAGCGCCAGACCATCCTCAAAATCCACTTGGTTTTCTTTCAGAAATTCATAAAAAAATCTCAAACTGAAAAGGAATATCACAAACAATGAAAACAGCATTCCTTCTGGTAAATCTTTGTTTTTCTTCCAAATCATGAATAGAAAGATAAACAGCAGAAAGTTTGAAATCGATTCATAAACCATAGCGGGATGCCGGGGAAGACCAAGTATATCCATTTCTAATACCGTCTGACCTGCACCATCGGTAAAAACCTTAGGTTTTTGTCCGGAAATCAGCCTTAAATGTTCTTCATCTCCATTGGAATTAGAAATAAATGCAGGCAAGGCAATAGATGCAAAAGTCTCAGCCTGTACCTCATCAATTCCATTGGGTTTAAATACAATTTTAAGGCTTAATTTTTTATAGGATATGTTGTCCAAAAGAGTTTCCCCATCTTGTTTGGTAAAGCTGAAATGATCGATTTTTCCGCTTTCTGATTCTCGAAGGATGTTTTCAAATGGTTGCAGGAAAACCATGCACCAAGGCTGATCTGCCGGTTTTCCAATAATTTCTGAATTCATTAGGTTGCCAAATCGAACAAAAGCACCTCCGAGCGCTACCACAATTACAATCCTGTCTAGTATCCAAAGCCAGCTCTGACTGGGGTGTTTCCGGGAATAAAGCCACATAGCGAAAATGATGCCGATGGTTGCACCATGAGAGGCGAGTCCCCCTTCCCAAACTTTTAGAATTTCAATGGGATGAGACAAATAATAATCTGGTTGGTAAAAAAGACAATGACCGAGTCTAGCACCCAGAACTGTCCCTAAAATCATGTGGTAGGTAAGCGAGTCAACATCTTTCTCCGCCTTTCCGTCGCGCTTAAAAATGTAGCTGATGATGTATTGACCCAAAGCAAAAGCTGCTGCAAACATTAGTCCGTACCAGCGAAGGGGAACCGGGCCATCGGGCCAGATTTCCGGACGGGCTTCCCAAAGAATGAAGGATAATGCAGTCATGGGCCTGATTTTCTTAAATTAATTTTGGCGCAATCTACACAATACCATTCTTTGCAAAAAGCAGGCTTCATGTCAAGTCAAAGGCTTGATTGTCTTTTTCCATGTTTTGCTTTAAGTGAAAATTATATCTTTGGCCTTCTATGTTTGTTGAGCCGCTCTTTTCGGGTCCGGCCTCCGCGGAAAAGGCAAAAGGCAGCGGATGGGTTGAGGTTATTTGTGGATCCATGTTTTCGGGGAAAACAGAGGAATTGATTCGACGTTTAAAACGTGCCGTTCTTGCCAAGCAACAGGTTGAGATTTTTAAGCCATCTCTCGACAGCCGTTACCATGAGGAAAACATTGTTTCGCACAATGACAATTTTATCCGGTCAACCCCCGTTTCTGTTGCGAGTGAAATTCTTCTTCATGTAAGTAAAGGCGAAGTGGTTGGAATAGATGAAGCCCAGTTTTTTGATGATTCTATTTTGGAAGTTGTTCAAACCCTTGCTGGCCAGGGAACCAGAGTGATTGTTGCCGGGCTTGACATGGATTACCTTGGCAAGCCATTTGGGTCAATGCCATCACTGATGGCGATAGCAGAATTTGTAACCAAGGTTCATGCCATTTGCATGCAGTGTGGTGGAGTGGCTTCTCATTCTTACCGTTTGAATGAATCGAGTGAGCAAGTTTTGTTGGGTGCCCAATCTCAATATGAAGCCCGTTGTCGAAAATGTTTCAGCCTTTCTCCTAAATTGTAAAAACAGATGCGGTTTGTTTTACATATAATCCTCTTAATCCTCTTTTTTTCAAACGCTTATGGGCAGATTCCACCAGGAAACTGGCGCATGCACCTGCCATACAACAATGCCATCGGATTGGCCGAAATGGACAACAGCATTTTTGTTGGAACCAATTCAGGCATTTTTCGATATGGTCGTCTGGATGGAAGTCTCGAGATTCTTAATAAGGTGAATGGACTGAGTGATGTTGGCATTTCTGCTTTTGCAAAGCATCCAAGTCAGGAGCTTATGTTGGTTGGCTATGTGAATGGTAATTTGGACTTGATCAAACAGGGCCAAATTTTTAATCTTCGTGACATCATCAATTCGGCCGTTTTGGGTTCAAGGAAAATAAACAGCATTCATTTTTCTGGCAACCTGGCTTTTCTGGCTTGTGATTTCGGAATTGTGGTTTACAACCTTGCCAAGCGGGAAGTAAAAGAAAGCAACCTCGCGCTGGGTTCTAGCGGAAATACCATTGTTGTTTCGGATTGCCTGAAGTTTGCCGATACACTTTATGCAGTTACAACTGAAGGCTTGAAAACACTGCCTGCAAACAAGCCAATTAAAAACACAGCTAGTTGGATAAAAATCGGACCTGAAACAGGAATTCCTTCCAATCCTGTAGATATTCAATCCCTTGATTCTGTTGGAGATAAACTTGTGCTTGGTACATGGTTCGGCCTTCAGGTAAAATTCGGCGGCCGCTATGAACTTCGTGCGCCATATGGGGGAGAAATTCGCTCTGTTCGTCAGTTTGGCGATAAGGTCCTTTTCTGCGTAAGCGACAATGTGGTAGAACTCGACAATGCCGCCATCAATACAACCCGGATCCTTGATAATGAGTATTACAAGAAAATTTCAAGGCCATCAGATGCAATTTATGACGCGGAAGGAACTTGCTGGGTTTCAGATCTCGACAATGGCCTTTTGCGAATCAGAAAAAATGATACCACCCGGATTTTGCCGAATGGGCCTTATTTTTCTGAATCTTTTTCCCTTAGCACCTTTTTGGATAAGGTAGTGCTTAATGCTGGCGGATATACCTATCCAACTGGAAACCAAAGCAGCAACAGTACGGCAGGATTTGCTATTTTTTCCGGAAATGACTGGAAAACATATAACCAGCAATTCACTCCTTTGATGCCCAAGGTGAAAGATGTTTGCCACAGTTTTTTTAATCCTGCCGACCAGCAGCTTTATCTTTCAACTTTTGGTTATGGTATTTTAAAACTGAACGCCGATGATCAGTTTGGAATTTTAAACGACTCCACCACCAATGGAGGCTTGTGCAATATCTTTATTCCGGATTGTATTTTTAACGGTGATGATCCGTCCGAGGCGAATATGGGCCGGACTTATATCCGAATTACCTCCTCTTGCGTGGATGCTGGTGGAAATCTCTGGGCCACCTGTTTTAACAACAAACAAGGCTCAATCCGTTTCAAGTCATACGCAGACCAGACATGGAACAAAGTGTTTCTGCCTTCTGCCAATGATGAATTCCCAATGGAAATTATCTCCGACCAGAGCAATTTTAAGTGGGTTAGGATGGCACCTGGCATGCTCAGTGACAATGCTGCCATTTGGGTTTTGGATGCACTTGGAACCAACAAGGTTAAACTGACCAGCAGTCCCGGAAGTGGCGGCCTTCCATCCAACGAAATTTATGACATTAAGGAAGATAAAAACGGATACATCTGGGTGGGAACATCCAAAGGTTTGGCTGTATTTTACAATCCATACAATGCCTTTTTTGATGGAGGGATTTCCGCCTCAACGCCCATTTTCCCACCAGAGGCTGGGCGACCCGTACTTGAAAATGATGTTGTAACCTGTATTGAAATTGATGGGGCTAACCGAAAGTGGGTTGGCACAAAAGACAATGGGGTTTGGTTGTTTAATGAAGATATCACGCAGGTAATCAAACAATTCAATACATCAAACAGTCCTCTGGTTTCCGATTATATCTACGACATTGTTGTCAATAAAACCACTGGAGAAGTGTTTTTTGCCACCGATAATGGCTTGGTTTCTTATCAGGGTGATGCCACCGAAAACCTGGATGCCCAGGGAAAAACCCAGGTGGATGTCTGTGATGAAAGTCGTCTGAAAGTTTTCCCAAATCCTGTTCCCAAGGCATTCGATGGCACAATTGCCATTCAAGGACTTGCCACAAACGCGGAAGTGAAGTTTGTGACGCCTTCCGGAAAACTTGTGTATAAAACCACCGCCAAAGGCTCAATGGCTACTTGGGATGGTTTTACTTATGATGGTGTAAAAGCACCTCCAGGAATTTATCTGATTTTAACATCAACGCCCGATGGCAAGGCTACCTGTACAAGTAAAATTGCCATCTTGGATTAATAAAACCTTTCATTAATATTTTGGATTCTCATGGCCAAGTATATCTTAATTATTCTGCCGGCTTTCTTTCTGCTGGCTTGCGCGAAAAAACCAAAAACAAATCCTGCCTTAGGTTCTTCTCAGGCTTTTGTTCTTCCAGCTGATTCTGTAGTAGAAATTTTTAAGTCAAGGCCGGTTCCGCCTTGGGCCCCAAAAGTTTATTCCTACAAAGAATCAGCAGAGCGAAAATGGGATCTGATCCATACCCGGCTTGAGGTTTCTTTTAACTGGGAAAAGCAACAGCTTAATGGCAAGGCCGATTTAAGAATTGAACCGCTTTTCTTTGCCCAGGATTCACTCATTCTGGATGCCAGAGGTTTTGATATTGCCTTTGTCAATGCAAAGTTTGGCAAAAATACTATTCCAGTTTCCTACAGATACGACGGCCTTAAACTGCATATTGGATTCGGAGGCAAGACTTTTTCCAAAGCTCAGGTTTTGGATTTAAGCATTGGATATGTGGCAAAACCATCTGATTTGCCGAAAGGTGGCAGTGAAGCCATTACAGACGACAAAGGTCTCTACTTTATTAACCCGAATGGGAAAAGTGCCGATTTGCCCCGACAAATCTGGACACAAGGCGAGACCCGAGGTTCTTCCTGCTGGTTTCCTACCATCGACGAACCCAATGAAAAATGCACGCAGGAAATGCACATTACCGTTGAGGATAAATTCAAAACCTTGTCAAACGGCTTGCTTAGTTCTTCCAAAAAGGATGGAAAAGGTTCGAGAACCGATGTATGGGAAATGAAACTTCCACACTCGCCTTATCTTTTTATGATGGCTGTGGGTGATTTTGCCGTAGTATCCGACAAGCTGGAAAAACTTCCGCTCCATTATTGGGTAGAGCCCAAATACGAGCCGGTTGCCCGTAAGATTTTTGGCCGGACCCCAGCCATGATTGCGCATTTTTCTAAGCTTCTTGATTACCCTTTCCCATGGCCAAAATACGACCAGGTGGTGGTGAGGAATTTCGTTTCAGGCGCCATGGAAAATACTTCAGCCTCTGTATTTATGGAATCGCTTCAAGGCAGCCGCAAAGAACTCGTTGACCACGATTGGGATGGGATTATCGCGCATGAGCTTTTTCATCAGTGGTTTGGAGATCTGGTTACTTTGGAAAGCTGGGCCAACCTGCCTCTGAATGAGTCATTTGCCAATTATTCTGAATACCTCTGGGATGAGCAGCGCCTTGGTGTTGACGATGCCGATTATGGTGGCCTTCGTGAAAAGCAGCAGTATTTTTATGAGTCCTCAAGAAAGCGGGAGCCTATTATCCGGTACAACCATGATAAGCCAGACGACATGTTTGACAGCCATTCCTATGCAAAGGGAGGGCGCATTCTACACATGCTTAGAAAGGAACTTGGCGACGAAGCATTCTTTTCCGCACTACAACTTTACCTGAAAAAGCATGCTTTTAAAACGGTGGAAGTGCATGATTTGCGCTTGGCTTTTGAAGAGGTAAGTGGCCGCGACCTTAATTGGTTCTTTAACCAGTGGTTTCTTAGTGCGGGCCATCCAGAGCTTGCGCTTCAATCTAAATTCAAGGGAAATGAGCTTATAATTTCTGTCAATCAGACCCAGGATACCAGCTATTTTCCAGTTTATCGAATTGATTTTCCGGTGGAGATTTGGGTGAATGGGAAGTCCCGGCGTGAAGTTTTAAAACTGCGCAACTTGGAAGATACCTTCCGGTTTAAAATGGATGCTCAACCAGAATTGATTTTATGGGATGCAGATGCTTCTGTTTTGGCAAATATGGATTTCGACCGTATGCCAAAAGAATGGATTGCCCAGTATCGTTTATCCAAAAGGGGAATTCATAGGGCTGAGGCGCTCGGTCAATTGCGAAATAGTTTTGTCGACAAGACAATGATAAAGACCATTCTAAAGGAGGCTTTGAATGACAAGTTCTGGCTTTGTCGTGAATATGCCCTTGAGGCAATTCAGGAAATGGATAGTATTATCCGAATGGAATATCTTAAGTTAATTATCAATCTGGCCAGTGCCGATCCAAAGCCGGATGTTCGGGAGGCAGCCCTGAAAGTCCTGACAGAGTTGAAATTTGATGGCAAGCAAAGAATTTTGGAAAAGGCTACGCTTGATTCTTCTCTGGCAGTTTCTTCGTTGGCCTATAAGCAATATCTGTTGGAGGAATACCCTGATTCTGGTGAAAAGATGAAATTGATTTCCGAGGACAAGGACAATTCCTACGATGCTGTGTTGTCGGCTTATTATGAAAGTCGTCCTGGAAAGGCTTCCTTCGATTGGTTTGTTTCCATTCTGAATAAGCAGGCAGATGTTGAAATTTATGAACTGGTTCGCTCTTTTGGCCGTTTTATCGAAAGTGAAAAAGATCCGGCAAGGCAGCAAGCAGGCTTTAAGATTCTTTTCAACTTAGGCATGGAAGGCACCCGGGCCGAGCAGGTAATTGCTGTTTATCAGGTAATTAAATCATTGAAGCAAATGCCTGATTCCGCAGAAAAACGCAAGGAAATCCGCGAAAAGCACCGGGACGACGATTTCTTCGAAGTT